>JAZDLH010000222.1:0-14229 GCA_043802275.1 Planctomycetota bacterium | reverse complement strand
CCTCTCTACTCGATCACGCGGGTGACGACGCCGCTGCCGACCGTGCGGCCGCCCTCGCGGATGGCGAAGCGCACCTGCTCCTCCAGCGCGATCGGCGTGATGAGCGTCACCGTCACCGCCACGTTGTCCCCCGGCATCACCATCTCCACCCCGTCCGGAAGGAGCGCCGACCCGGTCACGTCCGTCGTCCGAAAGTAAAACTGCGGCCGGTACCCCGTGAAGAAGGGCGTGTGCCGGCCCCCCTCCTCCGCCGTCAGCACGTACACCTGCCCCTCGAACTTCGTGTGCGGCGTGATCGACCCCGGCGCCGCCAGCACCATCCCCCGCAGCACGTCCTTCTTCTCGATCCCCCGCAGAAGGACCCCCACGTTGTCCCCCGGAATCCCCGCGTCCAGCACCTTGTTGAACATCTCCACCCCCGTGCAGACCGTCTTCTGCGTCGCCCGCAGCCCCACGATCTCGAGGTTCTCCCCCATCTTCACCGTCCCCCGCTCGATCCGCCCCGTCGCCACCGTCCCCCGCCCCGGGATCGAAAAGATGTCCTCCACCGGCATGAGGAAGGGCAGGTTCTCGCTCCGCTCCGGAATGTCGAAGTACGCGTCCATCGCGGCCAGGAGCTCGTCCACCGCCTTCGCGGCCTCGCCCGTCGGCTCCCGCATCGCCTGCAGGGCCGAGCCCCGGATCACCGGGATCGCGTCCCCGGGGAAGTCGTACTTCGTCAAAAGCTCCCGCACCTCCATCTCCACGAGGTCCAGCAGGTCCGCGTCCTCCATCTGGTCGCACTTGTTCAGAAACACGATGATCTTCGGCACGTTCACCTGCCGCGCGAGGAGGATGTGCTCCATGGTCTGCGGCATGGGGCCGTCCACGGCGCTCACCACCAGCACCGCCCCGTCCATCTGCGCCGCGCCCGTGATCATGTTCTTGATGTAGTCCGCGTGGCCCGGGCAGTCCACGTGCGCGTAGTGGCGCTTCTCCGACTCGTACTCCACGTGGCTCGTGGCGATGGTCAGGATCTTGGTGGCGTCCCGCCGGCCCTGCGACTCGCTCGCCTTGGCCACCTCGTCGTAGGAGATCGCCTTGGTCCCGTACTTGAGGGAACAGACCTCCGTGATCGCCGAGGTGAGCGTCGTCTTCCCGTGGTCCACGTGCCCGATCGTCCCCACGTTCATGTGCGGCTTCGTCCGCGCAAACTTCTCTTTCGCCATGGCCTGGTCCCCTCGTCTTACAAACGGCTTGCCTTGCGTTCGCGCATTTCCCGGCACCGTCGTCCTTCCGCATGGAAACACAGACGCCGGGGTGCCGACCCGGCGCCTGCGGGAGCGAAAAGTATACCGAATGGAGGAGAAAAAGTCCCGAAAAAATCGTTAAAAAGAGAAATATTTCTGATCGCGGTTGGGCCGGGGCCCGGAGTCCCGGCCCTCGGCTCCGCCCCCGGGCGGGCCTTACAACCCGAGAATCCGGCGCGCGCGCCGGCTCGGCACGGGCGCGTAGGCGCAGGGCTCGAGCGAATAGGTGGCCCGGCCCTGGGAGAGGCTCCGGGCGGTCGTGGCGTAGCCGAACATCTCGGAGAGGGGGGCGCGGGCGCGCACCACCATGAGCCTCCCCCGGCGCTCCACGTGCCCCACCTCGGCGCGCCGGCCATTGAGGTCGTGGATGATGTTGCCCACGAACTCTTCCGGCACGCTCACCTCCACGTCCATGATCGGCTCCAAGAGCTGCGGGGCCGCCTGCTGCAGGGCCTCGCGCACGGCCCGGTCCGCCGCCGCGGAGAAGGCCATCTCCGAGGAGTCGCTCTCGTGGAGTTGCGCGCCCGTCAGTCGCACCCGGACGTACAGGACCGGGTACCCGCCGAGAGGCCCGCTCGAAAGGCTCTCCCGGGCCCCCTCCAGGGCCGCCCGGAGGAGGGGAGAGGGGAGGAGTCCCGGAGGAAGCTCGTCCCGCACCTCGGGATGCGGGGCGCCCGGAGCGGGCTCCACCGTCGCCTCGACCTGGGCGAAGTGCCCCCGTCCGCCGATCTCCTGCTCGAAGCGCCCCGTGGCGGAGGCGGCGCGGCCCGCGCTCTCGCGGTAGGTCACGCGCGGATCGCCCGCGTTCGCCCGCACCTTGAAGTCGCGCGTCAGGCGGTTGCGGATGATCTCGAGGTGGAGCTCGCCCATGCCGCTCACCACGAGCTGCCCGGTCTCCGGGTCGGTGCGCTGCTTGAAGGTGGGGTCCTCGCGCTCGAGGAGGGCGAGCGCTTCCATCAGCCGGTCGCGGTCGTCGTTCGTGACGGGCTCCAGGGCCATGGAAATGACCGTCTCCGGGAAGACGGCCTTCTCAAGGATCAGGGGATGATCGAGCGCGCAGACGGTGTCGCCCGTGCGGGCGGACTTCAAGCCCACCGCCCCGATGATGTCGCCCGGGCCCACGCGCTCCACGCGCGTGCGCTCGTCCGCGTGCATGCGCCAGAGGCGGGTGACGCGCTCCTTGCGCTCCCGGTCGCCCACGAGCACCCGGTCGCCCTCCCTGAGTTCGCCCGAGTAGATGCGCAAGAGCACGAGGTCGCCGTGAGGGTCGCTGTGCACCTTGAAGGCGAGGGCGGCGAGGGGCTCCCGGGAGGTGGGATGGCGCGTCTCCTCCCGGCCCGTCTCCGGGTGGACGCCGTGCACGGGCGGCACGTCCTTGGGGCTCGGGAGGTAGGCCACGACCGCGTCGAGAAGGGGCTGTATGCCCTTGTGCCGGAGCGCGCTCCCGCAGAGGACCGGCGTCGCCTCGAGGCGGATCGTGAGCTCCCGCAGTCCGGCGACGATCTCCTCACCGGAGAGGGCTTCCCCGCGGACATACTTTTCCATCAGCGTGTCGTTCGCCTCGGCCGCCGCTTCCACGAGGCGGTCGTGCCCCTCCTTCACGACCCGGGAGAGGGCCTCCGGCACGGGTCGGACCTCCACGCGCGCGCCCAGCTCCTCCTCGGGGAAGAGGAGCATCCGGCGCTCCACGAGGTCGATCACGCCCTGGAAGCGCTCCTCCTCTCCCACCGGGATCTGGAGGGGCAGGGGCCGGGCGCCCAGCCGCTCGCGGATGCTCTTGAGCGCCGCGGCAAAATCCGAGCCCACGCGGTCGAGCTTGTTCACGAAGGCGATGCGGGGCACGCGGTACCGGTCCGCCTGCCGCCAGACCGTCTCGCTCTGCGCCTCCACCCCGGCCACCCCGCAGAAGACCACCACCGCGCCGTCGAGGACCCGCAGGCTCCGCTCGACCTCGGCCGTGAAGTCCACGTGCCCGGGCGTGTCGATGAGGTTGACGATGTGATCCGCCCAGGGGAAGGTGGTGGCCGCCGCGGTGATGGTGATGCCGCGCGCGCGCTCTTCGAGAAGATAATCCATGACCGTGTTCCCCTCGTGCACCTCGCCCATGCGGTGTTCCTTGCCGCTGTAGTACAAGATGCGCTCGGTGACCGTGGTCTTTCCCGCGTCGATGTGGGCGATAATGCCGATGTTGCGGATCCGGCCGATGGGCACACCCGGTTCTTTGCTCATGGAAAAGAATCGCCTTCCATCTCTTTCGGGCTTCCATAAGAAGAAGCAAACATTACAATTGTAGCCTTTTCCCGCGCCTTTGCAAGAACGGGCTTTGGCTTCTAAGGCCGGCGGGTCGTTCGAGGCGTTCCCCTGGGAGGCGGTTTTTTTCAAGCGGCGCATGGGAAACGGCCGATAACCAACTTGGAAGATCCTAACTAACTGAAAGGTCCGTAAGTTGCAATGCACGTCCCGTCGAAATCGAAAGGGTTTTTCCATTCCGGGAGAAGAATTGTTTTTCATCCGGACTCTTTCCCGGGTTTTAAGGGGTTGACATGACCGCGGAGGCCCGCCTTCAGGAATCCGCTCTTGCCCACGGGGTCAAGGCCCGTCCGGGCTCTATCCGCCTGCCGGCGCGCGCCTTTCATGCGCCCAGGGCCCTGCACGAGCTCATCGACCAGGTCCAGGCGAACGCCGGGGTCTTTCCCTGGATGCATCCCCTGGCATACGGGACCCTTGCGAGCCTCCTCTCGGCCGCGGCGCTCGCGCTCTTCTGGTGGTGGACCGGGCTCTTCGATGGATTCTCCGCCCAACGCTTCGTCCTTTTCCTTGCCATGGCCGCGCCGGGAGGGTTTGCGGCCTGGGCGCTCTTCGCCGCCCTGGCCAATCGCCTCTTCGGATGGGCCCTGGGCCTGAGCGAGGCCGAGCGCCGCTTCCTGGCGCTCGCGCTTCCGCGGCCGGTCTTCCTGCGCCTCGGGTGGAGCGACTGGATGCGGAACTGGCTCTACCGGGGCGAATCCCTTCTCTCGCCCTCGCGCCAAAGCCCGGCCGCCTACATCCACGTCTTCCTCGCGGGCGACCCGCTCCAAAGCCTGGAGGAGGAAACCGCGCTGTGGGAGACGCTCCGCCGCACGATCCCCTACACCCTGCGGGACCTGTGCCTGCCCGGCGAGACGCTCCGCCAGGTCCAGGCCGTGAAGACCCTTCCGAGGTGGTCCATCGTCCTGGAGGAGCTCACCGACGGCTACGGCCTGGGCGAAGTGCTGGACGAGAACTACGGCGCCTGGGCGCGGGGATTTCTAATGCGGGCGCGCCGGCGCCTCTGCCTCAGGCCCGGCGAAAGCCTCGACTTCGTGCTCGCGTATCTTCCCCTCCCCGAGGGGAAGGAGGCGCTCGTGGCCTCTGTCTGGCCGCGGACGCCCGCGGAGGCGGTCTCCGAGGTCTTTTCCGAGCCCCGGGGCGAGTTGGCCGCCTGAAGAAGCCGGCATCCCTCCGGATTTCCCCCTCCCAACGTCTTGACCGCCGCGCACATTCCCTGTTAAGGTAACGGCATCGGCCCGAAGGAGGATACGCCATGCCGGGGGAATCGGCCTTTACGCGTGCAGCCAGGCGCATCGAGGCGCTCGAGCCCGAGATGGTCGCGTTCCAGTCGGCCCTTACGGCCCTGCCGGCCCTCTCGCCCCAGAGCGGCGGGGAAGGGGAGTGGGACAAGGCCCTCTTCATCCAGGAGGCGCTCGCCCGCTTCGGCATTTCCCGGATAGAACGGATCGACGCGCCCGATGCGCGGGTCAAGAACGGCGCGCGGCCGAACCTCGTGGCCACGCTCCCCGGCAGGCGCCGGGACGCCTTCTGGATCATGGCGCACATGGATGTCGTCCCGCCGGGCGAGCGCTCGCTCTGGAAGACCGATCCCTGGACGGCCGTGGTGGAGGAGGGGCGGATCTACGGTCGCGGCACCGAGGACAACCAGCAGGGGCTCACCGCCGCGGTCTTTGCCGCGCGCGCCCTAACGGAGGAGGGTATTCTTCCCGGTAGGAATCTCCGCCTCCTCTTCTGCGCGGACGAGGAATCCAACTCGGTCTATGGCCTTCAGTACATCCTCGCGCATCACCGCGGCCGGTTTTCCGAAAGCGACCTCATCCTCGCGCCCGACTGGGGCTCTCCCGACGGGAGCCGCATCGAGATCGCGGAGAAGGGCATGCTGTGGCTGCGCTTCACCACCCACGGGATGCAGTGCCACGCGAGCCGGCCGGACAAGGGCGTGAACGCCTTCCGCGCGGCGAGCGACCTCGTGGTGCGCCTGAACGGCCTCCACGAGCGCTTTCCGGCGAGCGACCCCCTGTTCGAGCCGCGCGCGAGCACCTTCGAGCCCACCATGAAGGAGCCGAACGTTTCGAACTTGAACACGATCCCCGGCAAGGACGTGTTTTACTTCGATTGCCGCGTGATGCCGGCGTACGACACCGACGCGATTCTGAAGGCCGCGCAAGAGATCGCCCGTTCGGTCGAAGAGGAGCACGGCGTCACGATCGAGCTCTCTACCGAAGTGCGGATGGAGGCGCCCGCCCCGACGCCGGGGGACGCGGCCATCGTGAGGGGCCTTGTGCGCGCCGTCGAGGAGGTGCATGGCCTGACGCCCAGCCTCTCGGGCATCGGCGGAAACACCGTGGCCGGCTTCTTCCGCGCGGCGGGCCTCCCGGCGGCCGTGTGGAGCACCATGGACGGCACGGCCCACCAGCCGAACGAGTACACGGTGATCGCCAACATGGTGCGCGACGCCAAGGTCTTTGCGCACCTGGCGCTCGAAGCGTAGCCCCGCACACGCCTCTGGAAGACGAAACCGGCCATGAAAGAATCCCACATGCCGATTCGTCCCATTGCCGCCTCCCCCTTTCCGGTCACCTACGCGGCCTTCGGCTATCTCCGGGACGAGGCGGACCGACTCCTCCTCGTGGCCAACCGGTATGAATCCCTGGGCGTCCTGTGGGGCGTTCCGGGCGGCGCCATGGAGCCCGGCGAGACGGCCGAGGCGTGCGTGGCGCGGGAGTTCGAGGAGGAGGTGGGCCTGCGCGTTCGGGTGCGCCGCGACTGCGGGGTGATCGAGCGCGTGAAGCCCGAATGGAAGATTCACCTCTGCGCCCGCTTCTTCGTTGTGGAGGCTCTAAGCGGCGCCCTCCAGGTCCACCCGGACGAGGAGCACGTCTTCGACTTCCGCTTCCTTGCTCCCGAAGAGATCCGCAACTGGCCGGAGCCGGTCTTGGGCCGGGGCCGCATCCTCGAGTTTCTCCGCGAGCCCCATGCCCAGCCGCGCCACGTCCTCATGGCGCCCGGCGAGGAATGAGCCGACCGCGTTTTTTGCCTTGTCGATTGACAGGCCGGGGAAAATCCGGAAAATGCGGGGAGTGAAGCCGGGGACTTTTCATCCTAAGAGACGGCGATAAAACGCCCGCCGGGGCTGCCGTCAGGAACGATCGAGGGGCCGCATGGAAACCGGGGCGATTCCCAGCCGCGAGGCGCTTGCGAAAACCGTCCGAGAGGTCGTCGACCGGACGCCGGTCCTCGACATGCATACGCACCTCTTCAGCCCCGGATTCGGGCCGCTCCTCCTGTGGGGGGTGGACGAGCTTTTGACCTACCATTACCTCGTGGCCGAGGTCTTCCGCTACGCGCCCATGCCGTACGAGCAGTGGTGGGCCCTGCCCAGGCGCGCGCAGGCGGATTACGTCTGGCAACACGTCTTTCTCGAGCACTCCCCCCTAAGCGAGGCCGCGCGCGGGGTGCTGACCGCGCTCGGGCTGCTCGGGCTCGACACGGCCTCGCGCAACCTCGGGGCCTACCGGGAATTCTTCGCCTCGCGCTCCGCCCGGGAACAGGTGGACGCGGTCTTTGCGCGCGCTGGCGTCCGGTCGGTCGTCATGACGAACGACCCCTTCGATCCCGCGGAGCGCGCGCGCTGGGAGGAGAGGAAGGGCGTTGACGACGCGCGCTTCGAGACGGCCCTGCGCATCGATCCGCTTCTCGCGCGGTACGCGGACGCGTCCGCCGAGATGAGAAAGCAGGGCTATAAGGCGCGGAGGTCTTGCGACCGAGGCTCGCGCGGGGAGGTGCGCCGCTTCCTGGAGGACTGGATCGGCCGCCTCCGCCCCCGCTACGTCGCCGCCAGCCTCACGCCCGATTTCACGGCCGGCGGAAACGCGGCCGGGGCCAAGGTGCTGCGGGAGTGCGTGCTGCCGGTCGCGCGCGAGCATAACCTGCCCCTCGCCCTCATGATCGGCGTGAAGCGCCGGGTGAATCCGGGCCTGCGCCTCGCCGGCGACGGCGCGGGACAAGGCGATGTCAACCTCGTGGAGGGGCTCTGCGCGGCGTATCCGGAGAACAAGTTCCTCGTGACCATGCTTCTTCGGGAGAACCAGCACGAGCTCTGCGTGGCCGCGCGCAAGTTCCCCAACCTTCTCGTATTCGGCTGCTGGTGGTTTCTGAACGTGCCCGAGACCGTGGCCGAGGTCACGAACCTCCGCACCGAGCTTTTGGGGCTCTCCTACGTGCCGCAGCACAGCGACGCGCGCGTCTTGGAGCATCTCCTCTACAAGTGGGCGCACAGCCGGGAGGTTATCGGCGCGTGCCTCGCAGAGAGGTACGACGACCTGTGGCGGACCGGCTGGCGCGCGACCCGGGCCGAGGTCGAGCGGGACGTGGCCGATCTCTTCAGCGGGAATTTCCGCCGCTTCCTGTCGCGCTAACACTGTCGTGACGCGCCTTCCTCCTTTCAGCCCAGGAAAGGGACTTGCCGTGAAGATCGCCGTGTGGCTGGCCCATTCCAATGTCGAATCCTGGAACTTTTCACCCGCGAACCGCGCCCGGCTCGCCTCGGCCCTTCCCGGCGTGGCGGTCGAGCTCTGCCCGGACGCGGAGGCCTTTGTCCGGGCCCTTGCCGATGCGGAGGTGGCGGTCGGCTGGCGCTTCCGTCAGGAGTGGTTCGCGGCCGCGCCGAGGCTTCAATGGTTCGTGACGCCTTCCGCGGGCCGCGATTATTTCGAGGTCTCCCCGCCGCCGGGCGTGACGATCGGCTACTCCTCCTTTCACGGCGAGCTTATGGCCGAGACCGTGCTCGGCATGATGCTCGCTTCCTGCCGGGGAATTCTCGACGCGGCCCGGCTCCAGGAAAAGGACCCCTGGCCGAGCCTGGCCCTTGCTCCGCGTATGCGGCCCCTACGGGGCGCGCGCCTCGTGATCCTCGGGTTTGGCCACATCGGGGAGTGGATTGCGCGCCTGGCCAAGCCCCTGGGCGTCTGCATCACCGGCATCCGCCGCCACCCAGTCAGCCCCCCCGCCTATTTCACACCCGAGGACCGCGTGCTCTCCGTGGACAGGCTCGATGAAGTCCTCCCGGAGGCCGACCACCTCGCCCTCGCGCTCCCCCGCTCGCCCGAGACCGACCATATCCTGGATGCGCGCCGCCTGGCCCTGCTTTCCAGCCGCGCCTTTGTCTACAACGTGGGCCGGGGCAACGCCATTGACGAGCAGGCCCTCGCCCGCGCGCTCGGGGAAGGCCGCCTCGCCGGGGCCGCGCTCGACGTCTTTGCCACGGAGCCTCTGCCCATGGACTCGCCCCTGCGGAGTGCCCCGAACCTTCTCATCATGCCCCATTCATCGGCTGTTTCGCCAAATTATCTCGATCTCTTCTTGGAGGAGTTCATCAAGAAATTCCACGCCCGCTATAAAAATACATAACCCATTTTTATTCAATCTATTACAACATATCAGCGGGAAGATATTCGATAGAGAAGATTTAGGAAAACAAATAATGAGACATTTTGAGACAAGCCAGGGATCAACTTTTACTGAAAAAATGCCTTGGGAAATTCCCTCAGCTTGATTTACTTCCTGCCGATTATTATAATAAAGGTGAAGCGCGGACTCCACAGCGGGAGGCCGTCCGGACAACCAAGGCGGGAGAATCCAAGAGACATGCTTAGAAGCAAGGCGGTGCGCCGAGGACGCGCGCGTTTGATCGGCATCGGATGCAACGCTCGTGACGGGCATACCCGGGTCACGAGGGGAGAGGATTTTGTTTTGTACCGCGGAGACTCCCAGACCCATGCGAAGATGCAGCGCCTGGCCATGGAATTCATGCGGCACGTCGAGGATCGCGGCCTCTCCATGGCGAGCATTTCGGAGCGGGAATGCCGAGAGATCGCCCATGCGGTCGGCCTGCGCGTCGAAGAGATCGGTGTGGGTTAAGCGGCCGAGTCTTCGCAGTGAAAACCCCGGTGGCTCGACAAGCCCCTTGGTAGAATGCCAAGGGTTTTTTATGCCCGGCGTAGGCGGGCGGAAGGATGGTTGGAACGGATCGCAATCGAGGGGCGTCCCCCGCGGGGATGAGTGAGGCGGACGAGGCATGCGGCCCATCCGGGTGATGCATATCCTTAGCGATTTCCACTTTGGCGGCGCCCAGCAGGCGGTTTTCGAGATCGTCTCGAATCTCGATCGCAGCCGTTTCACGCCCCATGTGTGTTGCCTACGGCGCGGAGGGGCCCTGGTGGCGAGGCTCGACGACCGCCGTATCCCCTTCCACCTCGTTCTCTTCTCCAGCCGGTTTTCCCCCGGCGGGTTATGGCGGCTTCGCGGGCTTCTCCGGGAGCTCAACATCGACATCGTCCATACGCACCTGCGCCGCGCCAACCTCTCGGGTCGCCTGGCCGGGATCTTTGCCGGGACGCCCGTCATCATCGCCCACGCGCACGATCTCCTGCCCGTGAAGCGGCGCCTGCACCGGTGGGTGAACCGTTGGCTCTCGAAGCGCACGACCCATTTTCTCTGCGTCTCCAACGCCGTGGCCGATGCCCAGGCGCAGGAAAACGGGTTCGACCGTTCGCGCTTCACCACCTTCTACAATTTTTTGAATCCCGAGGAGTATCGCGTCGTCCGGTCGCCGATGCTCGCCAAGGGCGACTTGGGACTGCCCATGGGGAGCCCGTGCGTGGGGATCGTCGGAAGGCTCCATCCGGTGAAAGGGCACGACCTCTTTCTCGAGGCCGCGTTTTTACTGAACCAGCGACGGCCGGACGTTCACTTCGTCGTCGCGGGCGACGGGCCGCTCAAGGCGGCCTTGCGCGATAAGGTGCGCTCGCTCGGCATGGGGCACAAGGTGACCTTCGTCGGATTCCGGCACGAGATCGCGCAGGTCTATCGCGCCCTGGACTGCCTGGTCCTCACGAGCCGGAGCGAAGGCTTCGGCAAGGCGCTCATCGAGGCGCAGGCCGCGGGCGTGCCCGTGGTGGCGCGCGCGGTGGGCGGAGTGCCGGAGGCGCTGGCGGGCGGCGGCGGACTTCTCGTGGAGGAGGCCACGCCCCAGGCCGTGGCCCGGTCGATCGAAGAGGCCTTGAAACCCCAGACGGCTCGGATGCTGCGCGCCCAGATCCCGTCCAACCTCGCCCGGTTCGACGCCGCCCGGCAGATGACCGTGCTGGAGGATTTCTACGAAGCCGCCTTCCAGGCCAAGCAGGCGGCCGAGGCGCCTGAAGAGTGAGGGAAGAGCGGACCTTTCCCTTTCAGGGGCGAAGGATGTCGCAGGGGCAGGGAGAGGCGAGGGGCGAATCACCCGTCGCCTTCCAAGCCGAAACGCTCGAAGTATTCCCCGATGTTGGACGGCGCGGAACGGGCGATCATCTGCCCCACGTAGCCCAGCACCGAAAAGCCCCAGGCCTCCTCCGGCCCCAAGACGACGCCGTTACGGATGTCGTTCTCCCGGTCGAGCCCCTTCAGGACCCGCTCGGAGGCCGCATCGAGAGGGCCGTCCATGACCTCGAGCGAAAGGTTGGCATTGTGATACGTTGCCACGGGGAAATGAACCCAGCGGTTGATAAGGACGGGGATCATGCCCTTCTCGAGCTTCCCGAAATCGAATCCCTCCAATTCCAGGGGGATGTGCGGCGCACAGATCCGCGGTCGCTCCACGGTCACCTCGCCCCGGCGAAGCACAACGTCTCCGGTGTTTACCGACGATTCGGCCAGGAAAAAATACGGCAGGCGCGTGCTTCCGAAGGTATAGAGCAGGTTTTTGCGCGCCCGGAGGATGCGGGTCTTCCGGAGCGCCTGCGCAAAGGCCTCGATCGGGTTGTCGGACTGCATGTTGAAGATCTCCTTCTTCAACATAGGTTCCCATGCGTCATCACGGGATACACCTGCAATGCGGGCATAATCGAGGATATTGTGTTGCGATGTCCGGCTCGATGAAAAAGCCGCATAACCTTTCTCTATTTATACATTACCACCAGAGGGACCATAATGCAAATATTTTCACGCAAACGGCGCAAAAGAGACACCAAGTATCAATTAATAGGAAAATACATTTGACACGTATCAAAAAACCGCTACTATTAAGAAAAGAAAATGTTATGATACACATTAATAATATTATCATACACTTTTTTATAGCGGAGAGACAACGATCGAATCCGGACTTGACAAGCCAGGCTAAACCATGTCATGTGGCATGAGCTATGCGTTGCTGTCAAGAGCCATAACAAGCATATAGCGTACCGAGAAGGAGTCAGCCCCGATGAACGATCTTCAAATTGGACGGCAGATCACGGCGCTCCGGGTTCAGGCCGGAATTTCCATGGCGCAGCTCGCCGAGCAGATCGGCAAGAGCCAGGCGACCATCAGCCGCATTGAAAACGGAAAACAGGGGACGACCATTGAAATGATCGCGAGCATCGCCCACGCGCTTCAAGTCCATCCCTTTGCCTTGCTTGGGGGGACCGGGATGAGCTCCGCCCTTTCGCGGCCGAGGTTATTGGGCAAGATTCGGAAGCAATCCGAGCAGGGCGGAATGCGATATCTCGCCCAGATTCTCACGCGGGCCCGGGGCCGGGCGCATCTCATGCGCGAGACAGCGGCCGAGGCGCTTGGAATTCCGGAGGCCGACCTTGTGGCCTTTGAAGAGAAGGGCAAGCTCCTGGACGAGGAAATCCTCAAGCGCATGGGGGAACTCTACACGATCGACCAGAAGGAGATCCTGGCCCTCGCGGAGATGCAGCGGCAGTTTCCGGAACTGAGCCTCCAGCTCGCCGCGATGGACTCGCTTTTGGCCGTATTTCTCCACTGCCTGAGGGAAAAACCGGAGCTCTTGTCCAACGAGGCGGAACGGGACTCGGTCGTGCGGGAACTCGAGCTCTGCCTAGGGATCTCCGAACAGGATCTCCTGGCCGCCGAGCGCAAGGCTCATTATTTCTCCATCGGCCACCTCTCCGATCGGCTGCTGGTCGCCCTGCAGGACCCCGAGTTTCATGCCATGGTGGAAGAGCTCGCCCGCAACTACCCGGGCCCCTCCTCCCGGAAGGAGGCCGCGGAGGCGCCGGAAGAGGAAAGGGACGCCAACACGTAAGGCGATCTTTGCAGTTTCTCCATTCTTTTCATTTTCTCCTCACTACCTCTATCCTCTTTTCGCTCTTCAGGTTGCACCTCCCTATGCGCCCCATGCAAAAAAAAGATCGCAACGACCTTGTCGAAACGCGGGAAGAATCTCTTGCAAATCGACCGGCATCCGCATATGCATTAAATGAAAGAAAGGCCTTTGTCCCTTTTGCGCCGGGCGGAGGAGCCTTTCGGACAGGAGCGTTTGCCCATGGCTGCCATCCGGGTCCTCGTGGTGGAAGACGAGGCGCCGATCCGAAGGATTCTCTCCGATGCCCTGGCCAAGCACGAGGGGTACGAGGTGGCGAGTGCCGAAGACGGCCAGACCGCGCTCGAGTTCCTTAAGGCGCGCGACTTCGACTGGGACCTCGTCATCACGGATCTCATGATGCCGCGCATGAGCGGGACCGAGCTGATTCACGCGCTGCGCACCGACGCGCCCCACATCGGCTGCCTCGTCCTCACGGCCTACAAGAACGACACCAACGTCATCAGCTGCCTCAAGAACGGCGCGTACGACTACGTCTTGAAGCCGGTGGAGCTCAAGCAGTTGTTCCAGGTGCTGCGGAGGGCCGTCGACCGCCACAAGCGGTTCTCGGAGCCCCCCGACGCCCTCGAGGTCACGAGCGAGGTGCGGGGATGGGTGGAGCTCACCGCGCCGAGCGACTACGAGTACGTGGAGCGCTTCCGCAAGTTCTCCCATGTCCTGGGGAACGTCCCCCTCTCGGCCGCGGAGCGGGAGGACATCTGCATGATCATGGACGAGCTCGGGCAGAACGCCGTCGAGTGGGGCAACCGCGGAGACAGTTCCAAGAAGATCCGCCTCTCCTATTGCATCTTCGACGACCGCATCGTCTTCAAGATCGAGGACGAGGGCGCGGGCTTCGATCCCGACGCCCTGCGCGATCCCTCGCAAAATCCCATCGAGCACCTGATGCTGCGCATGCAGGAGGGGAAGCGCGCGGGCGGGTACGGGGTCTTCCTCTCCCGCAAGCTCATGGACGAGACCACCTACAGCGACGCGGGCAACGCCGTGCTCCTCACCAAGTATTTTAAGGCCCGCCCGGACACGACCCCTCCAACCAACCCATCGCCCCCCTCCGCGGAGTGAGAAAACCGCCCTTATTGCTTGCTCCAGATGCGGGTGTTGAGGTTCAAGTCCTCCACGATGCCCGTGGCGAGCGTGAGGTCGTGGAAGTAGTCCCGCACGAGCTCGAGATCCACGACCGTCCGGAAGATGCGCGGCTCGAACATGTTCTCGCCCGTGACGATGGCGATGTGCACGCAGCTCTTCACAAAGGAGACGTAGATCGTCTTCCCCGTTTTGTTGCGGAAGTCGACGAGCCGGCGCATGAGGCTCGTGGAGAGGAGGTAGCGCGCCTCGATCTGGTCGGTGCCGTAGACCGCGAAGAGCTTTTCAAATTCCGGGTCCTCGAGCTTCACAAGCTCCCCCGGGGCGGTGAAGTCGTGCTTCTGGAACCACTGCCCGATCCGCCCCAAGAGCCGCTCGGCCACGTCCGGCCGGACGATGGTG
>JAZDLH010000221.1:0-20065 GCA_043802275.1 Planctomycetota bacterium | reverse complement strand
TTCGGCGCGGGGCTCGTGGTGGAGGAGGGAAGGCAGGGGCCGAGCCGCGGGATCATTCTGGCCAACAATATAGTGACCGAGTGCGCCAATCAAACAGGGGGCGTCCAGTTTTTTATAAAGAACACGACAACGGACAGCTCCATCCGGCTGAACGACTTCTGGTACAAGGCGGACGAAGACGCAGTGGTGGATGACGGGGCCGCGCAATACACGGCCGCGGCCTGGAACGGGAGAATGCCGGCCAGCGGCGAGGTTGTATATGGCAACGTCCAGGAAGACCCCTGCTTTTCGGGAGGCGAGCTTCCGGCCGGTCTCGACGAGGAATATCGGCCCAGGCCGGATTATTTCCGCCTGACGGACCGCGCGCCCGAAACGGTCCGGAAAACCGGCAATCCCCTGCGAGGCGACGCCGATCACGGTTATTCCGGGGAATCCGGCAAGTTTGAAAAAGATATCTACGGCAACCCAAGGGAGGATTGGTCCATGGGAGCCTGCGAATACGTCCCTTCGCCCTGAGGAGAGCCTTTCCCCGTTCCCGTCAAGGAAGGACGCATTCAACCGCAAGGGGAACGGACGTTCCTGTCGACAGGCTATAAGAGAACGAGGAGGAGTGAAAGGGACGCTTCGGAGCGATTCCTCCCTGTAAAAAAATCAGAAGGCAAACATCGTTGCGTGCAAAGCGAGGCAAGCTCGTTTTGATTGAGTTTTGAAGAGGCATTCTGGGATCGCGCTAGTCAAGAGACGGAGGTCGTCATGCGAAAAGCGCAACGGGAGAAAGCTGTAGAGACCTTTTCCTTTCCTTTGGCGCGAGGTCTCGCGATTGTTTGGATAGGCATTCTGTTTGCGGTAGGGAGTCTCCCCATGCTTAGGGCTGAGGACGCCGCGGCGAAGTCCGCGAATCTCGTGCCGGCGCCGGATTCGGGCGCGTGGAAAGAATGGGCGCCGCGGGAGGCGCTCGCGCCGGAATCCGGGAAGAAGACGCTCGACGGAAAGACCCGCCTTTGGATGCGGTCGCCCGACCGCTTCCAAACCTTCGGCAAATGGATCGCGCAGGCGGGGCCGGTGGAAGGCGGGCAGTGGTACCTCTTCCGCGCCTCGTACAAGGCGGAGAAGGTGGATTACGAGCGCACGAGCGTCGTGGCCTTTGTCCGATGGACCCAGGAGGGCAGGCGGTCCCTCGGTCAATATATCCAATACCTTGTCGAGGAAGAAGGCGGCTGGAAGTCTTTGACAGAGTCCATCCGCGCGCCGGAGGACGCCACGGGCGTCCAGGTCGAGCTCTTTCTCCGGTGGACCGAGCAAGGCGAGGTCTATTTCCGAAGCGTAGAGCTTCTTCCCCAGGGCGCGCGCGCGCCGCGCAAGATCAAGGCGGCCGCCGTCTTCGACTGCACCGTGTACAACTCCACGCGGGAGACGCTCATCGAGCGCACCGAGGCGGCCATCGACCAGGCGGCCAGGGAGAAGCCGGACATCATCGTGCTCACGGAGAACTTCACCGACCGCGGACGGGAGAAGCCCGTGGCGGAAACCGCCGAGAGCGTGCCCGACGGGCCGGGATGCCGGTTCCTCTCGCAAAAGGCCCGGCAGCACCACTGCTACATCTCCGCCTCCCTCCACGAGAAGGACGGCCCGTATTATTACAATTCCGCCGTGCTCTTCGACCGCAAGGGAGAATTCGTCGGGAAGTACCGCAAGGTGCAGCTCGCCCTGGGCGAAGCGCAGGGCGGCATCTCGCCCGGACGGGATTATCCCGTCTTCCAGACGGACTTCGGCAAGGTGGGGATGCTCATCTGCTGGGACAATTCCTTCCAGGAGAGCGCCCGGATCCTCGCGCTCCGGGGCGCGGAAATGATCCTCCTCTCCATTGCGGGCGACGGCGTGCCCGGGCATTGGGAGACGGTCTGCCGGGCTCGCGCCATGGAGAATTCCCTTTATCTTGTGGGGTCCTTAAGCCTCCGAGGCCCAAGCCTCATCGTGGGGCCGGACGGGACGATCCTGGCCCAGACGAACGCGGGTCCCATCCGTCCCACGCCGCCCCTGGGCGTTGTCGTGGCCGAGTGCGACCTGGACTTCCGCCCCATGACCCGCAGCCTCTCCGTGGGCGCCATGGGAGACCACCGGAGCTGCTACCTCGTCGAGCGGCGGACCGATACCCTGGAGCCGCTCATTCGGCCCCAGACGATTTTGCAGATTCCCACGGAAACACGGGCGCCCTGAGCCTGGCGGCGCAACGGCTTTTACAGGGTCCGCAGGGTCTTGCATGCAACGAATGTTTCTGCAACGTTCCATACGCCGATGAGGAGGGTCATGAGAAAAGCGATGCATAAACCTAAGACAAGGCGGCTGAACGGCTTGGCGTGGATCGCGGTTATGGGATGGGTATTCGTTTGGGTCGCGGCGCCCCGGTTGCGGGGGGCGGAGGGCGCGAGCACCCGTACGACGAGCCCGGGCCCAAAAAAGGGAGACGACTCTATCATGAAGATGGAAAACACGGCGCCGCCTGTCGATTCGGAGAAATGGAAGACCTGGTCCCCGAGGGAGGACCTCGCGCCCCGGTCCGGAAGGCGCGAACGGGACGGGAGCCAATGCCTTTGGATGGCTTCGCCCGATCGGTTTAACGCGTTCGGGAAGTGGATCGCCGAGGGCCTGCCGGTGGCCGCCGATACATGGTATCTCTTCCGCGCCTCGTATCGGACAGAGAAGGTGGACTACGAGCGCACGAGCGTTGTGGCGATGATCACCTGGATGAAACAAGACCGGCGCCATCCCATTCTCAAGCGCGATTACGTCGAGTACCTGCTGGATGAAGGAAACGGCTGGAAGTCGCTCGCCGGGCGCCTCAAGTCCCCGGAAGACGCGGAGTCCGTCCGGATCGAGCTCTTCTTCCGCTGGTCCGAAAAGGGCGAGGTCTGGTGGAGGAGCGTGGACCTGCGCCCGGCCAAAAAAATCGCCGGACGGAAGGTCCGCGCGGTGGCCGTGTTCGACCCCACCATCTTCTATCAGACCAGGGAACAGCTCCTGAAGCGCGCCGAGCGTGTGCTGGACCTGGCCGGGAAGGAAAAGCCGGACATCATCTGCCTCACCGAGATATTCCCGAGCCGCGGCATGGAGCGGCCCATCAGCGAGCAGGTCGAGCCCTTTCCCGACGGGCCGGGATCGAAGCTCCTCGCCCGGAAGGCGCGCGAGTTTTCCTGCTACATTGCCGGCAGCCTCTACGCGAGCGTTACGGAGGGGGGCCGGGACACCATCTACAACATGGGGGTACTCTTCGACCGCCAGGGCAGGCTCGTGGGCACCTACCCCAAGGTGCAGATCACCTTGAACGAGGCGGAAAAGGGGGTCTCCCCCGGCCGCGATTTCCCGGTCTTCGACACGGATTTCGGCCGCGTGGGGATGATCACCTGCTGGGACATCGCCTTCTGCGAGACGGTGCGGATCCTGGCGGCGCGCGGCGCGGAGATGATCCTTCTCCCCATCGCGGGCGCAATGAACTGGGAGACAACCTGCCAGTTGCGCGCCGTTGAAAACGGGATCTATCTCGTGGGCTCCTTAAGCCTTCGGGGCCCGAGCCTCATCATGTCGCCCAAGGGCGAGATCCTGGCCAAGACGCACGCCCTCCCGGTGAATCACAAGCAGGAAGACCCGGAGATCGGCCTCGCCGTCGCGGAATGCGACCTGGACTTCCGCATGGAAACGCGGGGATCGGTCGACGTGCCGACCGACCAGAGGTCGCTCATCCTCGTCGAGCGCAGGATCGACGCGTTTGCGCCGCTTTCCCGCTCGGAAAGCTACAACTCGGCCGGTCCCACAAAAGAATCGGTTCAGCCGAAGAAATAACGGGCGCATCGGTTAAAAGGGATCGAAAAGGAAAGACTGACCATCTTGTGCGGAGGGAGATACGCCGTGAGCGAACAGGGAAATATCGTCCCGCCCATGAAATCCAAGGAGTGGAGCACGTGGGTCCAGCGGGAGGAACTGGGAGTCCGGTTCGGCCGGAGGAAGCATAAGGGCATACCATGCCTTTGGATGGGTAATCCCCGGCGGTTCGAGTCCTTCGGCAAGTGGATCGTCCGCACCGGTCCCATCGAGGCGGGGGCCTGGTACGATATCCGCGCCTCGTATCGGCAGAAGGGCGTGGCCTGCGAGCGATCGAGCGTCGTCGTCCTCCTCACCTGGCTCGGCAAAGGCATCGTGGGCGAGCAGGTGCGGCGGGACTATGTTCAGTACCTGGTGGACGAGGGGGACGGATGGAAGGCGCTGGTCGAGCACGTGCGCGCCCCGGAGGGGGCAACCGGCGTCCAGATCGAGCTCTTCCTCCGCTTTACAGAGCGGGGCCAGGTCTGGTGGCGGGCCGTGGAGATGCAGTCCTCCTCCGCGCGCGCGGGCCGCGTGGTGCGCGCCGCGGCCGTGTTCGACCCCACGATCTACCGCTCGACCAAGGAAAAGATCCTGGCTCGGGCCGAGGTTCTGATCGACAAGGTCGCCCAGGAGAAGCCCGACGTCATCTGCCTCACGGAGGTCTTTTCGACCCGGGGCATGGATCGGCCCATCGGAGAGGTGGCCGAGCCCATCCCCGGCGGACCCAGTTCGAGCCTTCTTTCCAAGAAAGCACGCCAATACTCCTGTTACATCGCCGCGAGCCTGCACGAGAAGGTCCTCGTGGAGGACGGGGAGGTTTACTACAACACGGGGGTGCTTTTTGATCGGCAGGGTGGTTTTGTCGGAAAATACCGCAAGGTGCAGATCACCCTCGAGGAGGCGGAGCTCTACCGCGTCTCCCCGGGACGGGACCTGCCCGTCTTTGAGACGGATTTCGGCAAGGTGGGAATCCTTATCTGCTGGGACCACTCCTTCGGGGAGCTTTTGAGGATCCTGGCGCTCCGGGGAGCGGAGATGATCCTTCTCGCCATCGCGGGAGACGGCCTCCCCCATCACTGGGAGACCTCCTGTCGGCTGCACGCGATCGAGAACAACGTGCATATTGTGGGCTCCCTGAGCCTTCGGGGGCCGAGCCTTATCATGGCTCCGAACGGCGAGATACTCGGCCAGACCTATTCCTATACCCAGCATCCGGGCGACGATCCGAAAATGGATTTCGTGGTGGCGGAGTGCGACATGGACCTACGGCCCGAGGGCAAGTACATGTCCGTGGGCGACACCTACGCGGACCGGCGGAGCACCTATCTCGTCGAGCGCAGGCTCGACGTCCTGGGACCGCTCATGAACTCCGAGACGCTGCCCGAGGGCGCCTCCTGGTAAGAACATGCTGGAACGCTGTCCGGGGTAAACCGAAGGTTTCATTGAGAAAAGGGGCCTTACCATGAAGACGCGAAGCATCGTGAAGACCGACGAGAAAGGACAGCTCCACGTGGTGGAGGAGCCCATTCCGGAGTTAAAACCCTACACCGTTCTCGTGGAGGTGAAGAGTTGTCTAATAAGCCCCGGAACGGAACTTCACAGCATCCTCCGCAACCGCAAAAACCCCGGGGAGACTCCGTATCTCGATCCTACCGGCTATGCGAACGCGGGCGTGGTGCTCGAGGTGGGGGAGGGGTGCAAGGGAGTCAAAAAGGGCATGCGCGTCGCCTGCATGGGCAATGATTATGCCCACCATGCCACGCACGACGTGGTCCCGATCAACCTCACCATGCCCATCCCCGAGGCCCTGTCCTTTGACGAGGCGAGCTTTGCGCATCTTGCGGCCACGGCGCTCCAGGCCGTGCGAAGGGCGGGACTTGAGTTCGGCCGGCACGTGCTGGTCGTGGGGCTCGGTATCGTGGGCCAGGTCGCCGCGCAGCTTGCCAAGGCGTCGGGCACGCATGTCATGGCCATGGATCGCCTGCCCATGCGCGTGGAAAAGGCCCGTGCCTTGGGAATCGATCTCGTACTCGACCCGCCCCGGGAGAATCTGGAAGCCAGGGCCAGGGAGTTCACCCGCGGGTACGGCATGGATGCGGCCATCTTCGCATTCGGCGGCGATGCGGACGAAGTGCTCCAGGGGGTGCTGAAAACCATGAAGATCGCACCGGACGGCCATCGGATGGGCACGATCTCCATTGTGGGCGGGGCCCGGTTCGAGGCGCGCTTTCCCATCCACTTCGGCAACATGGACGTGCGGGCATCCTCACGGACGGGCCCGGGCTATCACGATGTCGCCTGGGAGCACGGCCGGGATTATCCCAAGGCCTACTTCGATTGGACGACCCGTCGTAACCTTGAGGAATGCCTTAGAGTTGCAGCAGAAGGGAGAGTGGCTTACAAGCCCCTCATCACGCATCACTTCCCGCTCAAAGATGCTCCGGAGGCGTACCAGGCGCTCATCGATCGCCCGAACGAGGCGCTCGGTGTGATCCTGAATCCATAGAAGCGATTTCATCCTGTGTTTTGAGCGCGATACGGGAAATGGTTGTGGCATTTCGGTTGCATTTTTAGTATTCTCTATAACTTGAAAAAATGTTAAAACAAGCTGTGAAATATTTCTCAAATTGTTGATTCGCCCGTTAAGAGGACCGGAGAGGAGATTTTTTTTTACAGGTTAGAGAGACGTGACTAAAGAGAGAAAGGAAACGGTGAACGTTATGAGTACCCGTCGCATTGTGAAGTTGGACGATCGAGGCCAACTCCAGGTAGTGGAAGAGCCGACTCCGAAGCTTCAGCCGTACACGATCCTCGTGGAGGTCAAGAGCTGCCTCTTGAGCCCCGGCACGGAGCTGGAGGGGATTATCAGTCGCCGGAAGAAACCCTCCGACTCGGGAAAGATGTATCCCATCGGCTACGCCAACGCCGGCGTGGTGACCGACGTGGGCGAGGGGTGCAAGGGCGTGAAGAAGGGGATGCGCGTCGCCTGCATAGGCGGCGGGGATGCGAGCCACGCCTCGCACGTTCTCATGCCCATCAATCTCACCACCCCCATGCCGGACGGCCAGTCCTTTGACGAGGCGGCCTTTGCGCACCTCGCGGCCACGGCGCTCAATGCCGTCCGCAGGAGCGAAATCCAGTTCGGCCAGAACGTGCTGGTGGTGGGGCTTGGCCTGGTGGGCCAGATCGCCTCGCAGATCGCGAAGGTGTGCGGCACCCACGTCATGGTCTCCGACCGCCTGCCCATCCGCCTGGAAAAGGCCAGGGAGTTCGGCGTGGATCTCGCCATCGATCCCACCAAGGAAAAACTGGTGGAAAAGGCCAAGGCGTTCACCCGCGGCTATGGTCTGGACGTGGCGATCATCGCCTTCGGCGGGGACGCCACGGAGCTCATGAAGGAGATCGTAACCTCCATGAAGCTCGCCCCTGACGGGCACAACATGGGGGTCATCACCATCGTGGGCGGCGCCCAGTTCACGGGGCTTTTCCCCGTCCCCTTCGGAAATATCGACGTGCGCGCCTCCTCGCGCCCCGGCCCGGGCTATCACGACAAGGAATGGGAGCGGGGGCGCGATTATCCTCCGGTCTTCGTCGAGTGGAACACGCGCCGGAACATGGAGGAATGTCTTCGTTTCGCGGCCGAGGGCGCGCTTAAACTCGAGCCCCTGATCACGCATCGCCTGCCTTTGGAAAAGGCGGCCCAAGGGTACCAGGAGCTCATCGACAACCCGAACAAGACCTTGGGCGTGATTTTGAATCCGTAGGAGGCTTGGATATCCGCTCACAGCCACCCTGATGCGGGGAAAAGGTTTTTGTGAACTCGTTGCCGGGATAGGCCCGGACCGTTCGATTATTTTGACCTTCCGTCGCGCAGCACTCAGGATCCCCGGTGCTTGCCAGGGAGACGGAAAGGATACAAGGGAGAGTGAATATGGGAAAACCAACGGACATCCGGATCAAGGAAGTGCGGATGGCGCATATCAACTATCGCTATCGCACGCCCATCAAATTCGGCGGCACCGCCCTCGACCGGGTCACCAACCTGGACGTGGCCGTCTACGTGGAGAGCCCCAGCGGCAAGACGGCCGTGGGATTCGGCTCCATGCCCCTGAACAACATCTGGGCCTTTCCCTCCAAGACGGTGCCCTTCGAGCAGACCCTGGAGGCCATGAAGGCCCTCTCACGGCGCATCGCCAAGATTCTGCCGGGCGCCTCGGGAGGAGAGTATCTCCATCCCCTCGATCACAGCCACGTTCTCGAGCCGCTCATCTTTGCCGAGGCCAAGGAAGCGGACCGGGAGCTGAAGCTCTCTGCCCCGATCCCGCCGCTTGCCTCGCTCGTAACGGCGAGCCCCTTTGACGCGGCGATCCACGACGCCTTCGGCAAGATCCACGGGATCAATTCCTATCACAGCTACGGCGCCAAGTACGTGTCGCACGACCTGTCGCATTACCTCGACAAGGGCTTTACGGGCGAGTATCTCGACCGGTACGTAAGCAAGGCGCCCAAGAAGATCATGCCGATCTATCACCTCGTGGGCGCGCTCGATCCCCTGACCGACGGCGACCTCAAGACCCGCGTGAACGACGGACTGCCGGAGACCCTTTACGAGTGGGTACTCGCGGACGGCCTGACCCACCTCAAGATAAAACTTAACGGCGACGACCTCGACTGGGACGTGGCGCGCGTCCTCGCGGTGAACGCCGTCTGCGACCAGGTCGAGAAGGAGCACGGGCCACGGGCGTGGCAGCAGTCGCTCGATTTCAACGAGCGGTGCGCGAACGTCCAGTACCTCCTGGACTTCCTCATGCGCGTGAAAAAGAAGTCGCCCAAGGCTTTCGACCGGGCGCAATACATAGAGCAGCCCACGGCGCGCGACCTCCGGGCGAATCCGGAGAACAAGATGCACGCGGCCACCAAGTTCAAGCCCGTGGTGATCGATGAGTCGCTCCTGGATTACGAAAGCCTGATCTTGAGCGCCGAGCTCGGCTATTCCGGCGTGGCCCTCAAGGCCTGCAAGGGGCAGAGCCAGGCCGTGCTCATGGGCGCGGCCGCCCAGAAGCGGAGGATGTTCCTCTGCGTGCAGGACCTTACCTGCACGGACGCCTCCTTCCTCCACTCCGCGGGCCTCGCCGCGCGCATCCCCACCGTAGCGGCCATCGAGGGGAACGGCCGGCAGTACTGCCCGGCGGCGAACAAGGGCTGGGAGGACCGCTTCCCCACGGTCTTCAAGGTGAAGAACGGCCGGATCGAAACCGGCGTTTTGACGGGCATGGGATTGGGCTGCGCCCCCGTCGGTTACGAGGGGGTCGGGTTGAAGAAGGCATGAATCCGTTCCTGGAAAGGTTGAAAACAGAGCAAGAGCAGAGGAGCGTTCCATGAAAAGCTGCATGTTCAGCAAGCATCTACAGGAGTACAGCGTTACGGACATGGGCAAGGCCCTGAAAAATATCGGGTTCGACGCGGTGGACCTCACCGTGTGCAAGGGCGGCCACGTGGAGCCCGCCGAGGCGGCCCAGAAGCTTCCCGAGGCCGTGGCGGCATTGAAGAAGGTGGGCGTGAGCGTGGCCATGATCACCACCAACATCATCCTGGCGGACGATCCGCTCACCCGTCCGATCCTGGAGACCGCCAAGAAGCTGGGGATCCGGTATTACAAGATCGGCTATTATCACTACGACGGATTCGGCCGGCTCAAGGCCCAGCTCGCCGAGATCAAGGCGAAGCTCCGCGACATCGCCGCGCTTTCCAAGGAGATCGGCATCTGCGGCGGATACCACAACCATTCGGGCCGCTTCATCGGCGCGTGCATGTCCCACGTGGCCCATCTCCTGGACGGCCTCGACCCGAAGGCGATCTGCGCCTATTTCGACATCGGCCACGCCACGATCGAAGGCATCGCGCTCGGCTGGCTCCAGGGATTCGACGAGGTCGCCGACCGCGTCAAGATGCTGGCCTTCAAGGATCTGGCGGTCGATTATTCCAATGACGAGGACCGCATCACGACCGTGCCGATGGGAACGGGGCCCGTGTTCTGGAAGCGCTTCGCCGAGTCCTTGAAGAAGGTCGAGAAGCAGATCGGCCTGGTTTCCTACCATGGCGAATACGAAGGCAAGAGCGCCAAGGAGGTGCTGGAACTCACAAAGAAAGACAGGCAATTCTTTGAGAAGATTTGGGGAGGCTCGTTCTGAGGCACCGGTAAGCGCACGGCTCGCGGCGAGAGGCGTCGGGGCGCGACGGGTCCCGGCCAAGGGAGCGCATTCGTTTCGCTCCGCGAGTGCGCGCCTATCGTCTCGGCTCGACCTATTTTTTAAGGGATGCGATCCTTAAAAAGACTCGATTTTTCTGTTGAGGCGGGTAAAATCATGGCGCTTCAAGATTCCCCGCGTTTTTCTTCAAAGGGAGGGCAATATCCATGGCGGTTTCCGGCAAGAAGGACGCGTCTCGCCTGGCGATCGACGGGGGCAAGCCCGTCCGGAAAAAGCCCCTGCCGCAGGAGTGGTGCGGCTCGCATTACATCGACGAGAGCGAGGTCAAGGCCGTCACGCGCGTGATCCGTTCCAGGAGCCCGTTCCGCTATTATGGCCTGAAGCTCCAAGCGGAAGCGGCGAAGCTGGAAAAGGAGTTCGCGCGGTATCTCGGCGTGAAATACGCCCTGGGCTTGAACAGCGGCACCGCCGCTCTCCAGGTGGCCCTGGCGGCCCTGGGCGTCGGCCCGGGAGACGAGGTCCTTGTCCCCGCGTATTTCTGGGTTTCCATTCCGGCAGCGATCGTCCGCTCCGGGGCGATTCCCGTGCTGGTGGACACGGACGACACCTTTTCCATGGACCCCGGGAAGATCGAGGCAAAGATCACGCCCCGGACCCGGGTGATCCTTCCCGTGCACATGGGCGGGGTGATCGGCCGCATCGAGGAGATGGTGGCCGTCGCGCGACGGCACGGCCTCAAGGTCCTGGAGGACTGCGCCCAGGCCGCCGGCGCCGTCCAGAAGGGGCGCAAGCCCGGCACCTTCGGCGACATCGCCATCTTCTCCTTCCAGCTCAACAAGCACATGACCTCCGGCGAGGGCGGGATGCTCGTTACCAATGACGAGGCCCTCTACAAACGCGCCTTTGCCGTGCATGACCTGGGATACTGGCGAAACGAAAAGGGCCGCCTCGAGTTCGGCGATCCGACCCTGCAATTGTGGGGCATCGGAGCGCGCATGAGCGAGCTCACCGCGGCCATGGCGCGCGTGCAGCTTAAAAAGCTCGACAGAATCTGCAAGGCCATGCGCAACGCCAAGAACCGCATGAAGAAGGCCGTCGCCGGCATCCCCGGCATCACCCCGAGGCGCGTTCTCGATCCCGCGGGCGATTGCGGCTCGTTCCTGCTCCTCAGTTTTGCGGACCGCGAACTTTCCTACCGGTTCCTCAAGGCCCTTCAGGCGGAGGGGATCCAGGTAGCCGCCGGCGGCCTCTATCCCATTCACATGGAGGAATGGGGGCTGCATATTTATTACAACAATCCGAGCCTCGTCCACAGGCGCAGCAACAGCCCCAAGAGCGTGTGGGACCTGGTGGAGAACGCCCAGAGCCAGGCGAGCTACGGCAAGGGGACTTGCCCGTCGCTCGACGACCTCGTTAGCCGAACGATTCTGTTGTGCGTCGCTTCCAACTTGACGAAGCGCGACGTGGACGATATCATTGTCGCCATGAAGAAAGTGGCCGCGGCCCTCCTGTGAGGAAGACCAAAGCCCCGATTGCCCGAAGCCTGCCATCCAAGAGAAAGGAGATCCGGATCCGTTCCATCAAGGCCCGCCCTGCGCGAATAACCGAGGATATACACAAGGCGACGATTCGGGAGGCTGGCTTTGTCGGAGCACGATAAACACGGCCGATACGAACAGGAGTATCCAGGCAAAAGGCGAGGAGATTCCATGAGAGACATCCGTATCTTCGGGGCGGTATGCGGGAAACGGTGGACGGGGCGGCAATGGATTCTCTTATGTCTCGGCTGCTTGCTTCTCGCCGGTCCGGTCCTGGCGGCCGAGGACATGAACGCGGCCATCCGCTATTACCGGGATGGCGATTTCCCCAAGGCGAGGCTCATCGCGAAGGAGAACATGGAAGGGAGTCCCCTCGCGCAGCTTATCTACTACCTCTGCCCGGTCTTCGAAAATCCGAACAATACCGACGCCATCGCGAGCGGCCTGGAGGGGCTAAAACCTCTCTACGAAGACACGTCCCTCAAGAGTGCCCATCCGGACATCTGGGCCGAGGCCGCCCTCGTCTACGGCCGCGTGATCCACCTTGCCCAAATCCGCAAGCAATTGGACCAGTATGCGGGGATGGATGTCCGAAAGGTCTATCGAGACATCATCGCCGGGGTGCCCGAAGGGGAGCACGCGTGCATGGCGGCGATGTACATGGGCGAGACCTACCTGGCCACCGAGGACAAGGCCCTGCAGGACGAGGGCTTCGCCTTCGTGGAGAAGTTTCTCAAGGCGTACAAGGGCGCGCCGAAGAACACCGTACCCGTGCACTTGTACATCGAGGGGTACTACATCAACCTCCATGGGGATTACGAAAAGAGCTACGAGCATCTTAAAAAAGCCTACGAGATCGGCATCACCAAAGAGGTGCTCGCGCGCGTGACCCTCTTCCGCATGGCGCGCATGTGCGACATCAAGGTCAACCGCCCGATGGAGGCGAAGAAATTGTACGAGAAGTTCATCGAGCTTTACCCGAACGGCTTGCGCACCCCTGTGGCCAAGCGGTACTTGCAGGAGCTGCAGGAGCGTCTGCTCCAGGTGAATCCGTAGCAGAAGAGGGCCCGGCCCATGGCGATGGGCGATCGCGATTTCGAAACGAAAATGTCGCCGTTCCAAATGGTCGGCCTCGGCATTGCGGGGCTCTTTTTCCTCTCTTCCGTCATCTACGTTTATTTTCTCGGACCCACCAAGGTCGAGTACGAACCCGGCACGATCGTGATGACCCTCGCGCACTGGCAGCTGGAGGACGGCTACCGCGAGGGCTTTGAAGAGATGATCAAGGAGTTCGAGGCGGTCAAAGCCCAGGCCGGCGTCAAGGTCAAGGTCATCCAGACCACCATCCCCTGGCGCGGCTACAAGCAGTGGATGTTGACACAGCTCGTCGGCAGGGAGCCGGCCGATGTGCTGGAAAATCCCGAGGAAGGCGCGGTCCGGGATCAGTATTTCGTTCCCCTCTCCCCCTATATCGGCAAACCGAATCCCTTCAACAAGGGCACGGTCCTCGAGGGCATCCCCTGGAAGGACACCTTCATCGACAACATGGAGGGCGCCTTTGATTCCGAATACGCAGATTACTACGGGGTCGGGACCGCGTTTTTCGTCCAGCGGCTGCACGTGAACGTCGATCTCGTAAGGGAAGCCACGGGCAGCGACAAGATGCCGGAAACCTTCGGCGAATGGATGGAAATCTGCCGGAAGATCGAGGAGTACGGGAAGAAGACCGGCCAGATGATCAGCCCCATTGCCGGCCGAGGCCAGGATCAGGGCATGATCAACCAGTTCTTCGGGATCTATTACACCCAGACGAACGGGTATTTGAACGACCGGTTCAGCCGTTTCTGCGACAGCTGGGTTCGGCAGGCGGACATCGTCATCGGGTTGAAGAACAAGTCCATTGATCCGGACCGCTTGGCCGCCACCGCGGATATCCTGCGCGAAGCGGGCCAGTATTTTTCCAAGGGATACAGCACGAACGACCTCGAGCAGGCGAAGTATCTCTTCTTCACGGGGAAGGTCGGCTTTCTTCCGGAAGGGGCGTACAACTCCTTTTCGATCTGGAAGAATTCGCCCTTCACCGTGAAGCTCATACGCTATCCGCCCCTGGGCAAAGGCGACAAGTATTACAAGTATTTTACCGGGGAGGTCTCGGAGTCGGCGTCGCTTCTCGTCGAGGGGCCCTTTGGCATTCCCAGGGCGGCCAAGCATTTCGACCTGTCGCTGGAGCTTCTTCAGTTCATGACTTCCTACGAGATCAACCAGATGACCATGGAGAAGTGCAACTGGCCGCCCGCGGTCAAGTATGCCAAGTACGAGGGCTTTCTGCAATACTTGAAACCGGAGATGGGCGGGAATATCGGTGTCTGGGCCCCCTTTTATGTGGGATGGCGCACGAATTCCCATACGAGGCGAAACAACGGGCTGGAGGAAATCATCGCCAAAAACATACCGGACGCCCAGCAGTTTTTCATGAAAAACTTTGCGGCGACCAAGCCCTTGATTCTGGAGGAATTGGGCGAGCTTCTGCGGAGTCATGAGCGGTACTGTTTCCAGGTGGAATCGCGCCGCTCATCCCTTGCCCTCGGACTCATGGAGCCGGACCGCAACGCCGCGGAGCGGGGCCGCTTGAAACTGCGCTTCGACTTGAACGTTGAGAGTTTCACCGAGCGCGTGCGCGAGAACTTCATGAATGCGCTATGGAGAAAGGAAATTGAGACCTATTAGCCCCGCGCCTCGGCCAAGGGGCCGGCGCGGCCATGGGACGCATAGATAATCGGGGCGATCATGGCGTGTTAGGAGGATTCCCATGCTGGTCATTTCATGGAAAAAGCTGCGCTACTACTGGCCCGCTTACTTGTTGATCCTGCTCCCCCTCGCGTTGGTCATTACCTTCAATTACTTCCCCATCTTCAACGGCTTCATCCACATCTTCTACCGATGGAACGGCGACAACATCGAGGAGTACATCGGGCTCGGCAATATCCGGAGGATGTGGGGCGACGATGAGCTCTGGATGACCTTTCGGGTGGTCATCATCTTCATTTTCGCCAACATCGTCAAGATGATCCCGGCCATCTTCGCGGCGGTCGTCATCCACCACATCCTGAGCGACCGGATGCAGTATGCCTACCGAGTCATGTTCGTCATCCCCATGATCGTGCCGGGCGTCGTGATGATCCTCTTGTGGAAGTATTTTTACGAGCCGAACGCGGGCATCTTGAACAACCTGCTGAGGAGCGCAAACGTCCTGGGCCCGACGGAAACGATCCAGTGGCTTTCGGATTCGACGCTGGTGATTCCGGCCATCATCTTCCAGGGATTCCCCTGGGTCGGCGCCTTCAGCGTGCTCTTGTACCTGGCGGGTCTTCAGAACATCTCCAAGGAAATCTACGAATCGGCCTACCTCGATGGGGCGCGGCCGTTCCAGGTCTTCTGGCACGTGGAGCTCCCCCTCATCATGACGCAGGTGCGGATCAGCCTCGTCCTCATGATGATCGCCACGGTCCGCGGCTGGGAGTATATCTATCTCCTGCTCGGAGAGGGCGGAGGGCCCAACGGCATCGCCACCGTGCCGGGGCTCCTGATCTTCCGCGAGGCCTTCAGCCAGGGCTACTTCGGCTACGGCTGCGCGGTCGGGTTTTTGCTCTTCCTCATTACGTTGGTTCTCACGTGGTTCAACAGCCGATTTGTCCGGGTGGAGAAATGAGCAAAAGGACGCCTTCGCCGCGAGGCAAAGGAACGCAACCACGCGGCGTTTGAGACTCTTGCAGAAGCCGACTCTACGGGAGGCCAGAATCCGATGAAATCACAGCGGGTGGAATTTCTCAAGCATTCGATCATTATCCTCATCCTGGTCGTGACCTTCGTGCCCTTCTATCTCATGGTGAATATCTCGCTCAAAAACAACAAGCAGTTCGCCCAGAATCCCTGGTATCCCGAGGCGCCGTATCACTGGGAAAATTACAAGGTCGGATGGGACCACGTGGGGCCGAACATCTTCAATACGGCCTTCGTGGCCATTACGTCGACCGTAGGCTCCCTCGTGGTGGCCACGATTGGCGCGTTCTTTTTCGCCCGCTTCAAGATGCCGGGCTCCACGTTTCTCTTTTACGTGTTCATCATCCTGATGATGTACCCCGGGATTGCGAACATGGTTCCAATCTTTAAGCAGATCTGTTACCTGGGCCTGTACAACAGCCACTGGGCGCTCATTCTTCTCGGCATTTCCTCGGCCCAGGCCTTCACCATCTATGTATTGAAAAACTTCATCGAGGAGATCCCCAAGGACCTCTTCGACGCGGCCGAGGTGGACGGGTGTTCCATCCCCAAGCAGATCTGGTACATCGTCGTGCCCATGTGCATGCCCATCATCGGGACCCTCGCGGTTCTGCAGGCGATCAGCGAATGGAACAATTTCGTGGGCCCGCTTATCCTGCTCCGCGACACGCACAAGCAGATGCTTGCCGTCTCCCTCCTGCACCTCGAGGGCGAGGCCACCAAGCGATGGGGCGAGCTCATGTCGGGCTACACCATCGCCGCCATTCCCCTGATCATCCTCTTTATCTTCTGCATGCGCCTCTTCATCAAGGGCCTTTCCGAGGGCGCGATCAAGGGATAGCCAACCGCTCCATGACGCGCGCAGGCGATAGCGTTCGGCGCGTTCCGCATCAGCAGCCGGAGATACCGGCTGCTGATGGCGCTTGTTTCACGCGCGCTCGCCGCCGGACGGGCCGGAAACGATTTTTAACCGAAAGGGAAGAGGCGGGCGATGAAGAACCGAAAGACCGTCACTCTCCGCTATGGACGAGACGGGATGCGACTCGAGGTTCCTTCCGGCGCCGTTGTTTTGCAGGGGAGGGGCGCGCCCGCCCTTGCCGATCCGACGGAGGCGGTGCGAAGCGCCCTGGCCCGGCCGGTCGGCGCGCCTCCCCTGGCGGAGCTTCTTGCCGCCCGCCGGCCGAAGTCCGTGGCCATCACCATTTCCGACATCACCCGGCCGGTGCCGAACCACATCTTCCTTCCCCTCCTCCTCGAGGACTTGAACCGCGCGGGCGTGCCGCAGGCGAATACGGTCGTCATCATCGGCACGGGGATGCATCGGCCGAGCACGGAGAAGGAGCGCGAGCTCCTCGTGGGACGAGATATCCTCTCGCGCGTCGAGGTGATCGACCATGCGCCGCGCGATCCGTCGGCCCTCGTGGAGGTGCAAAGAGACCCCCCGGTCCGGGCGAACCGCCGATTTGTCGAGGCGGAGTTCCGGATCGTGACGGGTTATATCGAGCCCCACTTCGTGGCGGGATTTTCCGGCGGGCGCAAGGGAGTCTGCCCCGCGCTCGTGGACCTGGAGACCGTTCAACGCTTTCACGGGTACGAAATCCTGGCCCACCCCCTTGCGGAAAACGGGGTTTTGGAGGGTAATCCCTGCCATGCGATCGCCCTGGAAATCGCCCGTGCCGTGGGGGTTGACTTTCTCCTGAACGTGGCTATTACCATGGATCGGAAGGTCGCCGCAGTCTACGCGGGCGACCTGGAAGAGGCGCATGAAAAAGGTTGCGCCGAGGTGAAGGAATGGGTGTCCGCTTTGGTGGAGGAACCGTTCGACCTCGTGATCACGAGCGGCGGTGGTTTTCCCCTGGACCAAACCTTTTACCAGACGGTCAAGAGCATGTGCGCGGCCCTGCCGGCTCTTTCCGGGCGTTCCACGCTTCTCGTGGCCTCCCACTGCGGAGAGGGAGTCGGCTCCCCAGCCTATCGGGAGCTTCTCTTCCGCTATCAAAACGATTGGCGCCGATTTGTAAAGGACATCGGGGCGACCCGGGAGACGCGGCTCGACCAGTGGCAGTTTCAGCTCCAGGCGCGGGTGCTGGAGCGGATCGGAATTGAAAAGCTCCGGTTCACATCGGACGGGATCGGGCCGGCGGAGCAGGGCTTTCTCGCCGTGACCCCGCTGCCGGGCGAAGGAGACGCGGCGAAGCGATCCCAGGCCCTGGTGGACGACTTCTCGGCGCGATATCCGAAGGCGCGGATCGCCGCGATTCCCGATGGGCCCTACACCCTGCTTGTTTCCTAAAGAAGCCGCGTAGCATAGGGAAAGGATCGTGTTCAACAGAGGAGGAGGCGCGAATGGCGAAGAAAAAATGCCTGCGAATGGGCGTAATCGGCACGGGCAGCATGGGCATGGGCCACTGCGAGACCATCCGCGCGCGCGTGCCGGAGATGCGGCTCGCCGCAGTCTGCGACGGCGTGCCCGCCATGGCCGAGCGGGCCGGAACGGCCTTCGGCGTGCCGCATTTCACCTCGTACAGAGATCTCATCAGGGCGAAGCTCGTGGACGCGGTGGTGGTGCCCACGCCCCACCCGACCCACGCCGAGATCTCCATCGCCTGCATGAAGGCGGGGCTCCACGTCATGTGCGAGAAGCCCCTCTCGGAGACCGTCTCCAGCGCCGACAGGATGATCGCCACCGCCCGGAAGCACCGCGTGGCGTTCGCCGTCATGTTCCAGCGGCGTTTTGACCCGGCGATCGATAAGGCCATGGAGCTTGTCCGCACGGGCAAGCTCGGCGCGATCTACCGGACCCTTCTCATCTGCCCCGAGTTCCGCACCCAGGCGTACTACGACTCGGGCTCCTGGCGCGCCACGTGGAGCGGGGAGGGGGGAGGGGTCATGATGAACCAGGGGCCGCACATCATCGACATCTTCGTGCAGCTTACCGGGTTGCCGGTCAAGGTGCGCGGCCGGTTGGAGACCCGCTTCCACACGATCGAGGTCGAGGACCTGGCCGAAGCGACCCTCACCTACAAGAACGGCGCCACCGGTTACTTCTACTGCTCCACGAACGAGCCGCCTCCGGGCGAAACGATCGAGATTTTCGCGGAAAAGGGCAAGCTCACCCTGCGGGACGGCGCGCTCGAGGTCTACACCTACACGCCCGGGGTGCTCCGCTACGCCAGGACCACGAAGGAAAAATGGGGCAAGCCCAAGACCGAGAAGATGGACCTGCGTCTCCCAGCGGCGCACACCGACCACTACAACGCCCTGCGGAATTTCGCCCGCCACATCCTCTACCGGGAGAAGCTCCGCGTCTCCGGCGAGTCCGGGCTCGCGTCCCTGGAGCTCACGAACGCCGTCATGCTCTCTTCATGGCTCGGGAGGGAGGTCACGATCCCCATCAGCCGGCGAGCCTATGACCGCGAGCTCGCGCGGCTCAGGAAATCCTCGAAGTTCAAAAAGACGGTGGTGGAGAACTGGCAGACCGATCCCCAGCACCTCAAGCAGCTCGCCAAGAAATGAGGCTTTTTTGCACGAATTACGGCCCTCCCGGAAGGACGGGGAGGGCCTTTTTTATTGGGATTGCTTTAAGCGATAACCGGGCCGAAAAGGAAAGGGCCGACATAGGAAGCGGATGCGGGATGAGCTTTTTATCCATGGATCCCCCTGTGGCAAAGGGGGTGGACCATCTTACCCCAGGCCCACGTCGAGGATCATCATAACGGCAAAGCCTCCCATAGCGCCGAGCGTGGCGAAATCGCTGTTGCCCTTCTGCTGGGACTCGGGGATAAGCTCTTCCACCACCACAAAGATCATGGCCCCCGCGGCAAAGGCAAGGGCATAGGGAAGGAGGGGCTTTACGACCAGCACGAGCCATGCGCCCGAGACGCCCGCCAATGGCTCCACCAAGCCCGAGGCCTGGCCATACAGAAAAGAGCGGAAACGTCCCATGCCCTCGCGCCGAAGCGGCATGGACACGGCCAGGCCCTCGGGGAAGTTTTGCAGCCCGATCCCAATGGCCAGGGCTATGGCTCCAAGCGCCATGCTGTCCGCCTGGCCGGCCGTGACGGCATGCGCCACAGCCCCGAACGCCACGCCCACGGCCAGGCCTTCGGGGATATTGTGGAGCGTAATGGCCGAGACCAGCAGAATGCTGCGCTGACAGGAGGTCTTGATCCCTTCCGCCTGGGAAAGGTCGAGACCCGGATGGAGGTGCGGCAGTATCTTGTCGATGAGGTAGAGAAATAATCCGCCGGTAAGAAACCCGATCGCGGCCGGCTGCCATGCGCCGCCGGACATTGCGATGGCCGGATCGAGGAGCGACCAGAAGCTCGCTGCGATCATGACCCCCCGCCGCCATGCCCAGCATGCCGTCCATGATTTTCTGGTTGAAACGCTTGGTGAAGAAGACAATCGACGCGCCCAGGGCCGTGACCAGCCAGGTAAAGATCGTTGCCAAGAGGGCCTGGGCAACGGGAGGATAGGGCGCAAGTAGGGAAAGGATCTGTCGGTAAAAAGCTTGAAGCATAGGCAACTCGGAAACACTACAATCTATCGTGCCGGAGAGGTAGAAATAAAAAAAACGTTCACGTTGTTAGATTGAAAAAGCTGTTTTATCGCGCTTACATATCAAAAATGACAACATTCCTTGCGGAAACGGGCGACCTCGGCCGCATGCTCCACGCT
>JAZDLH010000220.1:0-5431 GCA_043802275.1 Planctomycetota bacterium | reverse complement strand
GGCAAGAATCACGATCGCCTCGCTCAGGGGCTGGCGGACCTTGAGCTTTTGCGAGGCGCGCGCGGCGAGGCCGAGCGAGGCGATTTCGCGCGCGCGGTCCATGGCCGCCTCGCCCGCCTGGATTTCCTCTCCGGCCGCTTCAAGCGGCCAGGAGTGGAGGTGGACGCTCTCCGGCAGGCCCGGGAAGAGGCCCGCGGCGAGCGCCTGGTAGAGCGATTCCGCCAGAAAGGGCACGAAGGGCGCGGCGAGAAGGCTCACGCGCGCGAGGCACTCGTACAGGGTCCAGTAGGCGGCGTACTTGTCCGCGTCCTTGACGCTCTTCCAGAAGCGGTCGCGGCTGCGGCGCACGTACCAGTTGGAGAGCGCGTCCACGAAGAAGGAGAGACTCTTGCAGGCGGCAAGGATGTCCATGCCGTCGAGGCCGGTCTTCACCTCGCGCGTGGCGCGCCGGAGCTTGGCCAGGATCCACCGGTCGAGGGGCGCGCGCGCCTCGGGCTTCACGTAGGTCCGGGCCTCGGCCAGGGCTTCGGGCGCAAGCGCGGCGAGTTTGGAAAGACCCTCGGACGGATCGAATCCGTCGATGTTGGCGTAGATCACGAAGAACTGGCACACGTTGTGGAGCCGCAGAAGGAACTCCTTTTGGGAGTCGCGCACCGCGGCCTTGGAGAAGCGGACCGAGGCCCAGGGGTGGTTGCCGGAGTAGAAATGCCAGCGCAGGGCGTCGGCGCCGTGTTCTTCGATCACCTCCCAGGGGTCGAGGTAGTTCCCCTTGCTCTTGGACATCTTGTAGCCCGCCTCGTCGCACACGTGCCCGAGCACGAGGCAGCGCCTGTAGGGCACGGGGTCGGGCGTCTCGAGGAAGACGCCGAGCGCGGGATCGAGGGCCTCGCGCGGGGCCTTTTCCGCGCAGGCGCGCAAAAGCGTGGCGATGGCGAGAAGCGAGTAGAACCAGCCGCGCGTCTGGTCGATGGCCTCGGTGATGAACGAGGCGGGATAGGCCTCGCGGAGCTTTTCCATGCTCCCGGGCGCGTAGGGGTATCCCCACTGGGCGAGGGGCATGGCGCCGGAATCGAACCAGCAGTCGATCACCTCGGGCACGCGGCGCATCGCGCCCCCGCAGGAGGGGCAGGCGAGCTCGACCGCGTCCACGTACGGCTTGTGAAGGTCGATCGCGCCGCAGTCGCGGGTCGCCTGCGCGCGGAGCTCAGCGAGGGAGCCCACGGCCGTGACGCGGCCGCACGCGGCGCAGAGCCAGATCGGAAGGGGCGTGCCCCAGTAGCGCTCGCGCGAGAGCGCCCAGTCCACGTTCGTGGCGAGGAAGTTCCCGAAGCGGCCGTCGCGGATGTGCTCGGGGTGCCAGTCGATCCGGGCGTTGTTGGCGAGCATCCGGTCCTTGACCAGGGTCGTGCGGATGTACCAGGCCGGGCGCGCGTAATAGATGAGGGGCGACTCGCACCGCCAGCAGAAGGGGTATTCGTGCACGACTTCCCCGGCTTTCAGGACCAGCTTTCGCTCCCGGAGGTGGCGAATGATGGCCGGGTCCGCGTCCTTGACAAAGACCCCCTTCCAGGGGGTTACGGCCTCGACGAAGGTCCCGTCGGGATTCACGAGGTTCAGGACCGGAAGGTCCTCCTCCTGGGCGATGCGGTAGTCGTCCTCGCCGAAGGCGGGCGCCATGTGCACGATGCCGCTGCCCGCGTCGAGCCCCACGAAGTCCGCGGCCACCACGCGGTGCGCGGGCTTGTCCGGCCGGCCGTAGGGGAAGAGCGGCTCGTACTCCAGGCCCACGAGGTCCCGGCCCTTGACGGTCTTCTTCACCTCGTGGGGGATCTTGCCCATGCAGGAGGGGCGGAGGGCCGCGGCCATGACGAGCGTCTCCCCGCCCACCTCCACGTAGTCGTAGTCGCAGTCGGCCTTCACGGCCAGGGCCACGTTCGAGACGAGCGTCCAGGGCGTGGTGGTCCACGCCAGGAGCGAGAGCCCCGGCTCTCCCTTCACGTGGAGCGCCACGTAGAGGGACGGGTCGGAGACGGTCCGGTACCCCAGGCCCACCTCGTGGCTTGAGAGGGCGGTGCCGCAGCGGGGGCAGTAGGGCACGACCTTGTGCCCGTGGTAGAGGAGCCCCGCGTCAAACAGCTTTTTCAGAATCCACCAGACGCTCTCGATGTATTCCTGCCGGTAGGTGACGTAGGGGTGTTCGAGGTCGATCCAGAAACCGATCCGCTCGGTCATCTTCGCCCAGAGGTCGGCGTACCGGAAGACCGACTCCTTGCATTGCTTGACAAAGGTCTCGATGCCATAGGCCTCGATGCCTTCCTTCCCCTCGATGCCCAGGGCCTTTTCCACCTCGATCTCGACGGGCAGGCCGTGGGTGTCCCAGCCGGCCTTGCGTTCGACGTCGAAGCCCTGCATGGCGTGGTAGCGGAGGAAGATGTCCTTCATCACCCGGGTCAGCACGTGCCCGGGATGGGGCTTGCCGTTGGCCGTGGGCGGGCCCTCGAAGAAGACGAACGGCCGGTGCGGCCGGCCCGCCTTTCGGCAGGCGGCGGCGCCGTTCGCCTCGACCTGCCGGCGGAAGATGTCGCGCTCCCGCCAAAAGGCGAGGATCTCCTCTTCCCGTCGGGGGAAGTCGATCTTGGCATCCACGGGCTTGAACACGGCCATGGTGGGCCCTTCACTTGACAGACGGTCCGTCAATAAATGCAGCGCGAGGCACACGGCTTCGCGCTGCTATTTTACTCGTCGGCGCCGGAAATTCACTTAAAACTTTTTGCGCACGAAGTCGTACCGCTCCTCCTCCATGTCGATGTGGCGCTCCAGGTGTCCCCAGGCGCCCACGAGCGGGACCTTGCCGGGTCCGCGGAGGGTGCGCAGCTCCTCGGTTTCACGCAAAAGCTCGCGCCGCGCCCGGATCCCGGCCTCGATCCGCTTTTGTATCGCCTGGGCCGCGGCACGGGCGACAGGCTTCCCCTCCGACGGAGCGGAGACCTCCACGCGGAGTCCCCGGGCCTCCACGGAGTAAATCGCAAGCCGATCCGCGCCCTCTCCCAGGCTCACGTCCTTCACCCGGACGCACTCCCTGGTCACGGCCTCGGGGGAAGGCGTGTCCTTCCCGGGGTCGGCCGGTTCCGTCGCGGAAGCCGGGGCTTTTGCCTCCTCGACCGCCTCTGAGGTTACGGGGGTATCCGAACGACATTCCGGGGTTTCGGTCTGGGCCGGGAATTCGACGGGATAAGACTCCAACGTGTACTTGACCGCGAGGGCGGGCCTTTCGGTTTCCTCCCCGGCGGCGGTGCGCGCGTAAACGACCTCGGCATATCCCTCGAGGCGCCCGCCCGGCCGGATCAGGGCGATCAGCGCCTCCTCGCGGGCGGTGAAGTCGCCCCGCTTTTGCCTCGTGGCCGCGCCGTTTTCCGCCTTTTCGCCGTTCGACTCCGTCTCGCTTGCCTCGCCCGAGGAGGCCTGGTGCAGGGCGGCGGAGACCTCGCTCTGCCCGAGGGCGCTGATATCGACCCAGCCGCGGCCGTTATAAGCCACGATCTGCTTTTCCTTGAGCTCCATCTCCCCGCCGATCTCTGCGGCCGGGAGGATCAGGCCTTCCAGAAAGAGACGGCGCTCCGACATCTTGTCCTTGTCCATCCGCCGGGTGCAACCCAAGGCCAAGAGCCCTAGGCACGCCAGGGTCAGGACGACCGTCCATCCTCGGTTCCCGCGTGGAATGCGACCCCCTAAAGCCATCCACATGCCTCGCATCTCCTTTGTCCCCTCCCTGGCACGGCGCTCCTTTCCGATAACGGTTGAAGCCGATGCCGTTCCTCGTGTTCCAGACTCTCTTGTTACCGTTCCGCGGCAAATACTGCAAGCGAAAAAAATGATGCCGGGGGCCTTTTCGCTCCTGTTTCTCATCGCTCACCCCTATGGAAGGATCGGGGTTCAACCCCGTTCGGGCGCGCGCGGCGGGATGGGCCTTCACGCCATTCCCTTGAGCACGCCCATCACGATCCGCTCGAGCCCGGGACCGGCGCCGTTGGCCACCCGGATGATCTCCTCGATCCGGGCGGGCTCGAGCGCGTCCGGGAGGCACAGGTCCGTGATGACGCTCAAGCCCAGAACCCGGAGCCCCGCGTGCACGGCCACGATCGCCTCGGGCACGGTGCTCATGCCCACGGTGTCCGCGCCTACGGCCCGCAGAAACCGGTACTCCGCCCGGGTTTCCAGGCACGGGCCGGTCATGGCCGCGTACACCCCCCGGTGCGCGCGGATCCCGGCCTCAAGGGCGACCTCCTCGGCCCGGCGGATGAATTCGCGGTCGTATGGGCGGCACATGTCCGAGAAGCGCGGGCCCAGCGACTCGTCGTTCGGACCGATCAAGGGATTCACCCCCATGAAGTTCAAGTGATCCTCGATGATGACGATGTCCCCCTTCTCGTGCAGGGAATTCATGCCGCCGCAGGCGTTCGTGACGAAGAGCGCCTCCGCGCCGAGGGCTTTCATCACGCGCACGGGGAAGGTCACCTGCTCGAGCGAATAGCCCTCGTAATAATGGAACCGCCCCTCCATCACGAGGACCGCCCGGCCGGCGAGCGTGCCGGAGAGGAGCCGGCCCGCGTGGCTCTCCACCGTGCTTTGGGGAAAGTGGGGGATGTCCGCGTAGGCCATGGCCCGGGACTTCTCGATGCGTCGGGCGAGGTTGCCGAGGCCCGTCCCGAGGATGATCCCCACCCTCGGCTTCGCCTTCAGCGCCTTGCGGACGGCCAGGGCCGCCTCGTCCACGCGGGTCTTGAGATCGCTCATGACGATTTCCTTTCTCTTTTTCTTTCCATGGGGGCGTAAACGATTACCGGATTTCGGACAATTTGACGAGGAGCCAGGCGCAGCTCTTGCCCCGGACGCGTATCGTTTTGCGCGGGCGCGTCTCTCCCCCCACCAGGGCGAGGGACGAGCGGGGAACCCCAAGCCGCTCGGCCAGGAGCGCGAGGATCGCCCGGTTCGCCTTGCCCCGCTCCGGGGAAGCGGTCACGCGGACGCGCAGCGCCCGGTCGTGAAGGCCCCCCACCGCATCCGCGCGCGCGCCGGGACTGGCCTTGACCGCGAAGACCACCCCCTCGGCCGTCTCCTCGCATTCCAGGTCCCCAGGCTCCACGGTCTTCGCGCTCCTTCAGCCGGCGCCGAGCTCCTGGGACCGCTTCCTTGCGGCATCGACCGCTTCGGCCACGATCTCCATGAGCCTGCGCTCGTCGAATTTTGCAAGGGCCGCCTCGGTCGTGCCGCCGGGGCTCGTGACCCTCCGGCGAAGCGCCTCCGGGCTCTCGGGGCTCTCCTCGAGCAGCCGCGCCGCGCCGATGACCGTCTCCCGCGCAAAGGATCGCGCCAGGTCCTCGGGCAGCCCCGCCCGGGCGCCCGCCTCGGCGAGCGCCTCCACAAACCGGAA
>JAZDLH010000219.1:0-5186 GCA_043802275.1 Planctomycetota bacterium | reverse complement strand
GAGGAGGATGAACCCGCCGGCGGGCCTAGGACATCGAGCGGCGACATAGCGGAGGCGGACCTTCCAGGGGCGGATGCGTCCGGGCAAAGGGAGGGTCGCCTTGCTGACCTCGAAAGGCTCCGGTCCCTCGCGGCGGACCTTTTGGAGCATGCCCCGCGCGAAGGCGCCGGCGCGGAGGAGGTATTGAAGGGCGCGGAATATTTTCTATCCGCGCATGCGCGCTCGGCCTGCCGGATGGACGCGTATGCCCGGGAGAAGCTCGTCGAGGAGACAGGCGAGCTCGCCCAAGCCCTAAAGAGGGAGGGCGCGCCGCCCGGCTGGGACGCAGGGAGATCTCTTGCGGAGCTTCCCGAGGCCGTGCGCGTGGGCGGGCAGGGCCCGCGGCCCGGGTGCCTGTACGTCTCGAACCTGGCCCGGGGCGGTCATTCCGGCCGACGTCACACCTTTCTCCTGGGATTGGACGACGCGCGCTTTCCCGGGGCGAATCTCCAGGACCCGCTCCTGCTCGACAGCGAGCGCGCCCGCCTCTCCGCGCGCCTCTCCACGACGCGCGACGCGCCGGCCGGGAAGATGGAGTCCTTCCGACGCCTCCTCGCGCGCCTCCGGGGAGAGGTGACGCTCTGCTACCCGTCCCGCGATCTCGTGGAGGATGGCCGCGAGCTCTTTCCCGCGGGCGTCCTGATTCACGCCTATCGCATCCTCTCGGCCGAGCGCGCCGGCGATCCGAGCTCGTTCCGGCAATGGCTCGGCGACCCGGCCGCGTTCGTCTCCCAGGAGGCGTCGGGCGCGTTTGACACGGGCGAGTGGTGGCTTTGGCTCATGCTCCGGGGCGGGGGGCTGCCCGATGCCGAGTCTCTACTCGGGGAGGCCTTCCCGCATCTCGGGCGGGGATGGGAGGCCCGCCGCGCACGGTCAAGCGAGCGGTTCACCGCCTACGACGGCCATGTGCCCGAGGCCGGGAGGGAGCACGACCCCTTCCAGCCGCAGGGTCCGGTGCTCTCCGCCAGTCGCCTGGAGTGCTTGGGCCGTGCGCCTCTGGAGTATTTCTTCCGCTACGTGCTCGAGCTCGAGCCGCCCGAGGAATACGGCGCCGAGCCCGACGTGTGGCTCGATCCGCCGCAAAAGGGCAAGATCCTGCACCGGGTCTTCTGTCTCTTCATGAAGGCCCTGCGGAGCCGGGATCTTTTGCCGGAGCTTGCGCGCGACGAGGCGACGCTTTTCGACATCCTGGAGCGCGAGGTCCGGCGATGGCGCGCCGCGCTCCCCCCGCCCCGGGAGGATCTTTTCGACCGCGACCGGGAGGAGCTGCGCCTGGCCGCGCGCGTCTTCCTGATCGAGGAGGAGCGTTTCTCCCCAAAGAGCCGGCCGGCCTGGTTCGAGGTGGCGGCGGGCATGGCGAGGGCAGGGGGGGGGAGCGCGCTCGACGCCGAGGCGCCCGTCGCCCTTGCGCTGCCGGACGGGAGGTCCGTGCGCGTGCGCGGCCGGATCGACCGGATCGACGAGGTCCCCGGCTCCGACGGGCCGGAGTTCACGGTGTGGGATTACAAGACCGGGAGCCTGCGCAAGTACCGCGAGAAGGGGCCGTTCGACCAAGGCCGGTTCGTGCAGCCGTATCTCTACCTCGCCCTGGCCGAGGCGCTCCTTCGCGCCAAGGTCTCCCCCAGGGCACGGGTTCGCGATTTCGGCTACATTTTTCCCGGCCGGTGGGACCGGGGCGAGCGGATCTCCTGGCCGCGCGGGAAACTCCTCGAGGGCCGAGGCCTCGTGTCCCGTTTGTGCGACATGCTCGCCGCGGGCGTTTTTCCCTTTTCCGATTGCGAGAAGGACGCCTCTCCATACGCCGGCTATCTCCCGGCCATCGGCGACGCCGCCCAGGCGGCCCGGGAGGCCCGTCGGAAGCTTGCGTGTTCCGAAAACGAAGCCCTGGCGGGATTCCGCGCCCTGCGGGGACTGGAGGAGGAGGCCGACCATGACGGCGAAACGGCCTCCTGATCGCCTGGGGGATGAAGCGGCGCGCGCGGCCATCCTGAACGCGCTCGACAGGAACATCCTCGTCGAAGCGGCCGCGGGCACGGGCAAGACCACGAGCATGGTGGGCCGGATGCTGGCGCTCCTGCGGACGGGCGCGTGCAACGAGATCCGCACCCTCGCCGCGGTCACCTTCACGCGCAAGGCCGCGTCGGAACTCCGGGCGCGCTTCCAGGCGGCGCTCGAGGCGGCCGTCCGCAACGCGGCGGGCGGGGAGAGGGAGCGCCTTCGAGCGGCGCTGGCGGGCATCGAGGAGTGCTTCATCGGCACGATCCACGCCTTCTCTGCGCGGCTCCTGCGGGAGCGACCCGTGGAGGCGGGCGTGGGTTTGGACTTCCGGGAGCTCGACGAGGCTGAGGATGAGGGACTACGGAAGGCGGCGTGGGACGCCTACGTCGCCGGCCTCTTTGTACGGGACCCCGAGGGCGCGATCCGGGGTTTGAAGAGCGTGAACCTCGCGCCGGGCATGCTCGAGTCCGCGTTCATTGCCTTTGCCGAGTATCCCGACGTGGAGGAGTGGCCCCTCCCGGACGGGGGAAGGGCGATCCCGCGCCTGGAGGAAGCCTGGCGGGCCGTGCGGGAATACGTGGCGCACATGGCGGAAATGGGGGAACGCCTGCCCGCCTCGTGGGGGAGGGACGCCCTGGTTCCGGAGTACCGAAGGCTTCCGCGCCTGCTTGCGCATTACCGGGACCTCCGAGCGCCGGACGAGCTCGCGGACTTCCTAACGCTCTTCGACAAGGAGGCCGGGATCGTGCAGAAGGAATGGAGCCGGGAGGGGGCCTTCACCAAGGAGGAGGCGAAGGCCGAGCGCGAGCGCTGGCAGGCCTTCCGGGAGGAGGTGGCCCGGCCCTTCCTCGGAGAGTGGCGGGAACGCTGTTACGGGCCGGTTCTGCGGGCGCTCCTGGGGGCGCGCTCGGTCTACGACCGCCTTAGGCGCGAGCGGGGCGCGCTCAACTTTCCCGACCTCCTCCTGCGGGCCGCCGGGCTCCTGCGCGATCACGCGCACATCCGCCGCTACTTCCGCAGGCGCTTCACGCACCTCCTCGTGGACGAGTTCCAGGACACCGATCCCGTCCAGGCCGAGGTCATGCTGCTCCTCACCGCGGAGAACCCGGAGGAGAGGGACTGGCATCGCGCGCGGCCCGCGGCCGGGGCCCTCTTCGTGGTGGGGGACCCCAAGCAGTCGATCTACCGCTTCCGGCGGGCGGACATCGCGACCTACAACGCGGTGAAGCAGGTCTTCCAGGAGGACGAACACGGGCTCGTGCTCGAGCTCTCCACGAATTTCCGCGCCGAGGCGTGCCTCATCGATTGGACGAACCGCGTCTTCCGGCCGGCCTTCCCCGCCCGGGCGACCGAGGAGTCCCCCGCCTACGTTCCGCTCGTGGGGAGCCGCGCCTCCGCGCCCGAAGCGCTCTCGGGCATCCGGGTCCTTCGGATTCCGGAGGAGCGCTCGCGTTCGAACGAGGACGCGGTGGCCTACGAGGCGGAACGGATCGCCCGGTTCATCCGACACGCCCTGGAGAAGGGGCTTCGTCTCCCGCGGACGGAGCGGGAGCGGGCCCACGGCGTCCCGTTAGAGGCGCGGCCGTCGGACTTTTTAATCGTCACGCGGTATACGAAGAACCTCCCGGCCTATGCGCGCGCCCTGCGGGACCTGCGCATTCCCTGCCGCGTGACGGGCGGCGCGGTGCTGAACGCGATCGAGGAGCTGAAGCTCTTGCACCTTTTCCTTTTCGCGGCAACGCGGCCGGAGGACACGGTCGCGCTCGTGGCGGCGCTTCGGAGCCAGCTTTTCGGCCTGAGCGACGCGGCTCTCTACGCCTATAAAAAAGCGGGCGGGCGATGGGCCTATGCCTCGCGCGCGCCGGAGGGTCTTGCGCCGTCGGACGCGCGGGCCTTTGAGGACGCCTTCCAGTCGCTTCGCCTTGGCGCCCGGCGGCTCGCCGGCCTTCCGATCCTCGCGGCCGTGGAAAAGAGCCTTTCCGACCTCGGGCTCCTCGCGCGCGCCGCGGCGCGGGAGGGCGGCGCGGAGGAGGCGGGGGGCCTGTACAAGGCGCTCGAGCTCTTGCGCGGGGCCGAGCCGGAGTGCCTGACCGCACTCGATCTCGTGGACGCCCTCGGCGCGCTCGTGCGGGGGGAGGAGAATCACGACGGGGTATCCGCCCTGGGAGACGAGCCCGACGCCGTGCGCCTCATGAACCTGCACAAGGTGAAGGGCCTCGAGGGGGGGGTGGTGTTCCTGGCCGATCCCACGGGGGAGAAGAGGCGCCCCGTCGGGATGCACATCGACCGTTCGGGCGACCGGGCGCGGGGCTTCCTCGCCGTCACGGACGGCCGTTCGTCCCACCGGGAGGCCGTGCTCGCGCGGGCCCAGGGCTGGGAGGATTACGAGGCCAGGGAACGGGCCTTCCTCGACGCGGAGGAGACGCGCCTTCGCTACGTCGCCGCCACGCGCGCGAGGGCGCTCCTCGTGGTGAGCCGGCGCGCCAGGGGGAACCACCTGAATCCCTGGCGGGCCTTTGAAGAGGTGCTGGAGAAGGCCGAGGAGCTCTTCGATCCCGGGCCGCAAGAGCCCTTGCAGGAGAAGACTTCGCCGGCCGCCCCGGCCGAGGCGCGCGCGGCGGGCGAGGACCGCGCCCGGGCCCTTGCGCGGGCGCTGCATCGGACCTATGACGTCCAGGCCGCCAAGTCCTATGCGCTTCGGACCTCCCCGGTGGATGGGGCCCTGCCGGAGACGCCCTTCCCGGCCGGGATGCCTTTCTTGGGGGGCGAAGCGGAAAGCGCCCCGGTTTTGGAGTCGAGCGACGAGGAACTCGCGTGGGGCGCGCTTTTGCACGCGCTTCTCGAGAGGTCCCTCCAAGCCCCGGCGACCGACCTCGAGGCCGCGGCCCGGGCACTCCTCCCGGAGCACGGCCTGGACGCCAAGCTCGCGCCGCAGGCCGCCGGGATCGTCCGCTCCGTCATGCGGTCGGCCCTATGGCAGCGCGCCCGGGCGAGCGACATTTGCCTCGCGGAAGCGCCCTTCCACCGGCGGATCGATGCCGGTGCGGACGAGTCGCGGAAAGGGCGCGAGGGCCCCGTTCCCCTGCTTCTCCGGGGCGTGATCGACCTCGTATTTCGCGAGGGAGACGGCTGGGTCCTCGTGGATTACA
>JAZDLH010000218.1:0-4588 GCA_043802275.1 Planctomycetota bacterium | reverse complement strand
GTGGCCGCGGCCTCGCGGACCGGCTGGTTCGGATTCGTGAGGGCGTGGACGAGGTGCTCGACCCCCGCCTCGCCGAAGCTCGCGAGCGCCTTCACGCAGGCAATGGCCGTCTGCGGACTCGATGCGCGATCGCAGAGACCGCCGAGTACCGGGATCCCCCTGGGATCGCCGAGGTGCGCAAAGGCCTCGGCCAGGGCCGCCTGCGCGCGGCCGCTCGTCTCCTTCGTCGCCGCCTCCGCCAGCCGGGGGAGCGCATCCTTCCCGCCCATCGAGCCGATCACGTAGATCGCCTGCTCCCGCACGAGGAAATCCTCGTGGGAGAGGAGCGCGTAGAGCCGGTTCATGTCGGGCCGCCCCTTGGGGGCGAGCTCCACGAGGGATCGGGCGGCCACCTTGCGGACCGTGGGGTCGGGATCGGCAAGGGCGTTGAGAAGGGGATTCAAGGCATCGGCATTGCCGAGGTTGCCGAGGTCGTAGGCGGCGTCCAGGCGTTCCTGCGGGTTCGGACTCCGGAGGCGCTGCACCATGGCTTCGATCTGGGTGAGGGGCGGAGCGCTTCCCCGGGTGGGAGCCTCGTCCATCTCCTCGAGGATGTCCTCCATCCGGCGGTTCCGCTGGGCGCTCAGGTGCGCGATCTCGCCGAGCTTGCCGAGGGCGGCGCCCGCCAGGCCGTAGTAGTCCACGAGGCTCTCGCGGTTGCGCGTGCTTTCGATGGCGTTCTCCGCCGCCTGGGCCACGGCCTTGTCGTCGTCGGTGTAGAGACGGATGAGCTCGTAGCTGGCCTTGCTCCCGACCACGATCCGGCTTCCCAGCGCCTGGAGGGCGGCCACGCGCAGGGCGGAGGGCTCCCCGGTATCCTGGGCGAGTTCGAGGAGCGGCTGGAGCGCGCTCGGATGCCAGACGCCGCTCATGCCCTGGATGGCGGCGGCGCGCTGGGGCTCCGGGAGGGCCTTGTTCCGGGCGAGTTCCGTGAGCGCCTGGGTCAGGCCCTTGTCGCCGGGCAGGGCCGCCGGGCCGATCTCGGCCACGGCCGCGAGGGCGTACGTGCGGCGGTCCGTCGGAAGGGCCTCGTCCGAGGCGACCTGCATGAGGGGCTGCAGTGACTCGGCGTCCTTGAAGAACCGGGAGGCGTCGACGGCGAGGCGCGCGGTGTCGGGATTCTGGTGGAGGACGGCTTTCCGGAAGAGTCTCAAGGCGGCCTTCTTGTCCGTGTCGGACTTGATCCGCCCCTCCTTCACGGCGGCAAAGAGCTCCCGGACAGCGCCCGCTTCGCGGACAGGATCTCCGCTCTTCAGGGCCTGCTCGGCGATCTGCACATAGCCCTTGCGCATGGAGAAACTGAACGCCAGGACGAGGATGATAAGGACCAGGGGCGCGGCGATGGCCAGGGCCTTCGCGAGGGTGCTGTGCTGCAGGCGGCACAGGAGGAGGAGCGGCAGGGGCAGGGGCCGGGCCGAGATCGGCGCGCCGATCAGGTGGGCGTTCAGGTCCTCCGCAAGGTCGAACATCTGCGGGTAGCGGTTGGCCGGATCCTTCTCCATGCATTTCAGGATGATCGTCTCCATGTCGCGGTCAACCATGTGGGGCGCGATGACGTGGGGCGCGGGCGGCTCGTCGGTGACCACCATGCTGATGGTGTCGTAGATGGTGTCCCCCTGGAAGGGCTGCTGTCCGGTGATGCCCTCGTAGAGGATGACGCCCATGGAGTAGATGTCGGTTCGGTAGTCGATGAGATGGGTCTTGCCCGAGGCCTGCTCCGGGCTCATGTAGGCCGGGGTGCCGAAGACCGCGCCGGTGATGGACTGGAGGGATTCGCTGCGCATGTCCTTGGCGAGGCCGAAGTCCGTCAAGAGCGGCCGGCGGGTCTTGTGGTCGTACAGGATGTTGCCCGGCTTGAGATCCCGGTGGATGATGCCGAGGTCGTGCGCCGCCTGGAGCGCGAGGCAGATGTCGCGCATGTGGCGGAGGAAGGTCTTCGAGTCCATGTCGCCCGCCTCGATGATCTTGTGGAAGGAGCGCCCCTGGATGTAGTCCATGGTGAAGTAATACTGCCCTTCCACCTCGCCCACCTCGTGGATCGGAACGATGTTGGGGTGCTGGAGCTTGGCGGCGGAGCGCGCCTCGCGGAGGAATCGCTGCAGGGTCTCGACCGAGGCGCCCTCGCCCGCGAGCAGGATCTTCAAGGCCACCTCGCGCCGGAGATCGGGGTCATAGGCCCGGTAGACGATGCCCATGGCGCCGCGGCCCACCTCCTGGAGAAGCCGGTACTTGCCGAAGTTGAGCCGCCGGTAGCCCGTCTCCACCCCGTTCTTGAGGGACGGCTCGGTCTTTTCCTTGTCTTCCCGGGACTCGGCATTGGGCAGGGGCAAGGTGGGCGGGCGCATGGGGATGTCAAAGGCCGGCGCCTTCTCCGGTTTCTCTCCGCCGGATTCAGCCGAGGCCCGGTCCTTCAGGATCTTCGAGGTTTTCTTTTCGCTCTTCTCCTGCGAACGGTTCTCCGGGGCAGGGGCGCGGGGCCCTTCGAGCGGGGAGGGAGGCGCCTTCTGCTCCAGGGCCTTCATGGGGCCGTTGCATCGCTCGCATAGGAGGGCCCGGCCCAGGTCCGCCTCGAGGGGCTCGGTCTTGTGCCCGCAGGCGTCGCATCCGAAAACCAGGGCGCCCAGGGACGCAAGCATCGTGCCGCAATGCCGGCAAGGCGGGACCTTGCCGGGGATGACCTCGGGGATCCGATATCCCTTCTTGCATTGCAGGCAAGCGAGCTTGAACGGATCCATCCCGGTTTCCTCATTCGCCCCTTGGGATCATCGTACCACGGAGCGGTCTCTCCGTCCATCGAAATCGAAACCGGACATGCCTTGCGGGACAACGCCGGATCCGGTCAGGTGATAGGATGTGCCGTGGTGCAGGAGGCCGATGTGGACCCGTCCCTCCTGCGCGTCGGTATAGACGACAAAGACGCCCGGGGCGAGCATTTCTCCCTGCCGGGCGAGGTAATGGAGGCCGTCGGGGCCCTGGACGGTTACGGCGAGCTGTCCCTGGGCGCGGCTGTCCGGCAGGGCAGAGGCCCGGGCGTGGTTGATCCACCAGGTGCGCCAGGCCGTTTCGTCACCGCCTTGCGGCGGATCGGACAGGCGGTGCTTCTCCGCGAGGCTTCGCAGGGCGGAGACCATGAGCGGCCGGGCGGCCGGTTTGGCCGCCTCGAGCGCCCGCAGGAGCGGTTCCATCCCGTAAAGGGAACCCACGGTCGCCAGGACAACGGTCATGAGCTCCTGCTCCGAAGGGCTGCCCCGGGAGCCCAGGTCCAACAGGAGCGACCAATAAGGGCTCGTTGCGTCCTCCAGGAGAGGGGGGTTGCGCGTGACGGCGAGGAGGGCGATGCGGCGCCAATGGCGCGCCACGTTGACGGGCGTATCCTCCTGGAGCGGGCCCGGCGGTATTAGGCGCCCGGCCAGCGTCTCCTCCCTGGCGTCCAGGAGCGCAAGATAGGCGCTCTTCCAAATCCCCTCGTGCCGCGAATCCAGCGCGCGGAGAAAGACGTCGATCGATCCTGCGGGGTCCATGCCGTTTAAAAAGAGGATCGCCTTGGGCGAGAGGGTCAGATCCTCGGACAGCGCCAAGCGGGCCAGGAACACGCCTCCGCGGTTGTCGCCGATCCGCCAGAGCGCCCAGGCGGCATAAAGCCGGACGGGCGGATAGGAGGTGGCGATCGCATTTTCCAGGGCCTCCCGGCCCTCCGGCTCCCGTAAGAGGCCCAGGCAATAGGCGGCCATCATCTGCACGTCGCTCGTGTCGTTTTTCGTGAGGGCGCGCACGGCCCAGGCCGAGGCGCCGGGCGCCTTCTGGCTCGCCAAGGCCTGGAGTACGGAGGCTCGCACGGAGCTGCGGGGGTCTTCCAGGGCCTTTTCGAGCGTGGCAAGGGCGCTCCCCGTGTTGATCTTGGCCAGGGGGTCGGCCGCCAGGTGAGCGATGGGGTCCACGAGGGTTTGGATGACCAATCCCAGGGCCGGCTCCGCCTCCGGGTCCGGCGCTCGGCCGAGGCCGGTCAACGCTCGAACCCGATTGTCATACGTTTCCTTGCCCAGAAGAAGGGTCACGAATCGTCCGGCCCGCGCCTCCTCCTCGGGCGTGAAGTGGGCAACCTCGGGGATTGCCTTGCGTCCGCCCTCCAGGGTGATCGGCACGTAAGGGGGGGGCGGTTCGGGCCGGAATTGCTCGATCGTCTTCGACCAGGAGCTTGGGTCTGCGCTGACGGCCATCTCCTCTCCCCCTATGCGCATCGTGGGCTTGGGGGGAGGTGAACTGCCCCGTCCCAATTTTTTCAAGCCGGGGAGGTGGAGGTTGCGGAACGGATTGAGCCGGCGAAGGTTGTAGCGGGTGGGGAGACGGGGCCTCCCGCCGGTCTCCCTGCCGCAGCCGCACAAAAGGGCGAGGAAAAGGGCCGACGTGAGCAGGGGAATACGGGCGAGGGCCTTGCGCCGATTCATGGAAGGGACTCCTGGGAGGTGGCGGGACGGCGTTCGGGGCGAAGCAGCCGCTCCAGGCGCGCCCCTTCCAGGCGAAGGGAGAGCGTGCGGCTTCGATCCAGGCG
>JAZDLH010000217.1:0-15421 GCA_043802275.1 Planctomycetota bacterium | reverse complement strand
CCGTCGTGAAGGAGGGGGCTCGAGAGGTCGGCGGGCGCGAGGGTGCTCGTGGGCTCTACAAGCTCGCGCGTCCAGAGGCGGCGGCCGGTCCGGGCTTCCGCCGCGTAGACGAAGCGGTCGGAGGAGCCCCAGAAGACGACCGGTTTCCCCGCCACGAGACCCACCGCGGGCGCGGCGCCGATCGGCCCGCCGGTGATCTTGGACCAGCGCTCCTCCTTGTCCGCGAGGTCGAGGGCGTGAAGGGTCCGGTCGTACCCCCCGATAAAGGCCATGGGCCGCCCGCCCACGAGCGCCAGGGCGGGCGAGGCCCAGACCGCCAGGCCCGGGGTGTAGCGCCGCGCGCCCTTGCTGGTAAAGTGCCACTCGCGGATGGGCGGCGGGGACTCCTTCCCTTCCCATCGGCACGCCGCCTGACCCTGGGGGTCCCCCCGGAGAGAGGTCCAGGCGGTCTGGATTTCCGAGGCGCGCGCGTTCGCGTGCAAGGCAAGAAGCAGGGCGGCCGAGACAAACCCCCGGGCCAGGCCCTGGGCCAGGGCGCGAGGCGCCTGCGGAAGCGCGCGAGAGGAAGAGAGGGGCGGCCGGTTCATGCCTCGTTCTCCGTCACGGAATTCGGGGGAGAAGACGGCCCGGCCTCCTCCGCCTTCCATATGTCCCGGATGCGGATGGCCCCCTCCGGGCAGGCGTCGGCGCATTTCAGGCACAGGTGGCACTCGTGCGCGTCGATGGCGCCCCGCTCGATCGCGTCCACCCCGCAGACCTCGTCGCATCGTCCGCAGCGGGTGCAGCGCGCGCGGTCGGTCTCGAGCCTCCGGACGCTGTGGCGGGCGGCCCAGGCGATGGCCTCGCGCCAGGGGCAAAGGTATCGGCACCAGACGTGCGGCACCACGAGCGCGGCCAGGACCACCATGACCGTGGCGAGGATCGACGCCGGGTCGTACACCTTGGAGAAGCCGAAGTGCACGGGGCTCGTGACGCGGAGGTTGGCCGCGGCGGCGAGGAGGATGATCCCGAGCGAGACGTACCGGAGCCGCCGCAGGCGCCGGTCCCACGCGCCCATGCGCCAGACAAGGAGGAGGAGGAGGAGGATCAGGACCTCGGACCAGTAGATACTCGCGTCCTCCGCGAAGAAGACGCGCGTCTTCGCCAGGTACGCCATCCAGCCGAGGAAGACGCCCCCCACGAAAACGGCCATCCCCAGCATTTGCCACGAGAACGGGTACCCCTCGCGCCTGCGCCGCCGGTGCCACCGGCCGAAGAGGAGGCTTGCGAATTCCTGGAGCGCCCCGGTCGGGCAGATCCACCCGCAGAAGCTGGGCCCGAAGATCATCGCCGTCACGAGCACCGTCACCGGCACCGAGGCGAAGTAGAGGGCCACGATGTTCTCCCGGCCGATCTCGCTCAAACCCCGGTGGAGATTGCGGATCATGCCGAAGACCCCGAGGCAGGTGAAGACCACGAAGACGAAGATAAAGATCCCGAAGACCTGGTTTACGTGGCGCCAGAGCTGCCGGCGGCGCTCGGGCACGGCAACCGGGATCACGGCGAGGAGCCCCAGGGCGAGGATCGTGAGGAGCTCCACGTAGCTTCCCTCCAGGCCCGTCAGGCCGTTTTCCACGAGCTTCAAGTTGGCCGAGGCGTACTGGAGGTACTCCTCGAGCCGGGCCCAAAACCCGGTCACGGAGTCGGACATGGCTCCTCCTCCAGGGGGTGCGGCGGCCGGGTGCAGGCGAGGCGGATCTCCCGGCCGACAGGGGGAATATCCTCGCCGTGCGCCAGGGTGTGGACCACGAGGCGCGTCTTTCCTCCCAGGCGCACAATGAGCTCCCGGTACGCGCCCCGGTCCATGGCGCGCTCAAGGGTGCCGACGAGGCCTGCGGTCTCCCCGGGCCGGGCCACGCGCAGGGTGTCGGGCCTTAGCTGCACGCACCCCCGCTCGAAATCCGGAAAGCTCTTCAGGGGGAGCCGCCCCCACTCGAAAACGGCAAAGGTTTTTTCCTCCTCCTTGATGAAGCGGGCGGGCAAAAGGTTCCCGCCGCCCAGAAACTCCGCCACGAAGCGCGTGCGGGGCTCGTGGAAAAGCCCTTCCACCGTGTTGGTCTCTTCGATGCGGCCCCGGTGCATGACGGCGCAGCGTCCGCCCACGCGCCAGGCCTCTTCCCGGTCGTGCGTGACGTGAATGGCGGCGGTGCCGAGCTCGCGGTGGACAACGAGAAGCGCCGCGAGGAGCTCCTCGCGCGCCGGGGGATCGAGCATGCCGAGCGGCTCGTCGAGGAGGAGGAGGCGCGGGCCGGGCGCGAGGCTTCGCGCGAGCGCCACGCGCTTCGTCTCCCCGCCGGAGAGGGTCGAGACGTCGCGCCGGAGGAGGGGAGCGATCCCCAAAAGCCCCGCCACGCGCTCGAGGCGTGCCTTTTGCTCGGCGCGCGTCCCCCCGGCGTAGCGCAGGCCGAAGGCGACGTTCGCCCGCACCGTAAGGTGCGGAAAGAGGTCCGCCCGCTGCGAGAGATACCCCACCCCGCGCCGGTGCGGGGGGAGACCGGCGAGGTCCCGGCCCTCGAGGAAGAGCCTTCCGGCCGGAACCGGGTAAAACCCGGCGATGGCCTTGAGGAGCGTGGACTTGCCCGCGCCGTTCGGACCCAGGAGCAAAAGGTAGTCCTCCCTTTCGAGCCGGAGAGAGAGGGGCCCCAGCCGGAACGCGCCGGCAAAAACCTCGAGGTCTTGCGCCACGAGAAGCGGTTTCATGGGGGCCCTTCCTGCGCGCCGTGGGGCGAAGGGAGGGCGCGCGACGCGAACTGGAGGAGGAAAAACATCGCAAGCGAAAAGAGGAGGGAGACCGCCACCAGGGGCCCGGTCTCCGCCACCCCCACGCTCTGGAAGCGGTTGAAGGCCAGCACCGGCGCGGTCTCCGGGGTGGGCGCGAGGAAGATCACCGCCCCGAACTCGCCGGCCGCGCGCGCCCAGGCGAGGACCGCGCCGAGAAAGATGCCGCGCGAGGCGAGGGGCGCGGCCACGCGCGCGAAGACGCCCCACGGCGGGGCCCCCAGCGTCCGGGCGGCGAACTCGAGGCCCGGGCTCACCGCGTCAAAGGCCCCAATCGCGCTTTTCAACAGAAACGGCATGGCCACGAAGACCTGCGCGAGGCAGATGCCGAGGAGCGTGCCGTCGAACCGGACGCCGAAGCGGCGGGAGAGGACTTCGCCCAAGAACTGCCGGCCGCCGAAAACCCCGACGAGCGCGATTCCGGCCACGGACTGGGGGATAACGATCGGGATGTCGATGAGCGACAGGAAGAGCGTCCTCCCGGGAAAGCGCAAACGGCTCACGGCATAGGCCAGGGGCACGGAGACGACGAGCAAAAAAGCCGTGGAAAGGGTGGCCGTGACGGCCGTGGTCCACAGGGCGCGGCGGACGCGCGGGTCGCGCAGCACGAGCTCGAGGCTCTGCAGGTTCTCCCCGAAGAGCGCGATCACGACCGGCAGGAGCACGAGGAGGACAAGCGCCCCGCCGGCGCCGAGGAAGACGAGGGCGAGCGGGGAGCGCGCCGCGCCCCGCGCGCCGAAGAGGGCCGTCAAGAGAAAGAAGGAGAGGAAGAGCGACTCCCAGGCATACGGCTGGCAGACCGTGAAGCTTAAAGTCAGCGCCCAGAAATAGGCGAGGAGCCTTAGGCTCCGCGCGCAGGCCGCCAGGCCCATCGCGAAGAGGAGAAAGAGGGCCTCGGCGTTCTCCATCCAAAGGAGGAAGACGACGAAGAGCGCGAGGTAGCTCGCGGCGAAGGCCGGTCCGTAGCGTAGCGGCAGGCGCGTGAAGACCTGGACGCCCACGTAGAAGGTGAGAAGGCCCACGAAAAGGATCGCCCCGCTCGTGAGCTCGTCCGGAGCGAGCGCGTTCCCCAGGAGGGCGTGCGCGGCCACGAGGAGCATGGCGCCCCCGCCGATCCAGAGGTCGCGGCCGGGCTTGAGAAGAAAGAGCGCAAGGCATCCGTTCCCCGCGAGGAGAAGGAGCTGGAAGAGCTCGAAAGGCTCGATCGCGCCGCGCCGGCCCAGGAGCCCGTAGCCCAGGAGATGCGCAAGGAAGAGAAGCGCGACCACGGCCGCTCGGAATCGGACGGGGAAGGCGCGTTTCGCCATGCCGAAGGTCCTCCGCGGGGTCACTTCAGGGGGCCGCGCCGTTCGGCGAATCCGCCAAAAGGCTCAAAATCCTCCGCGGTTCCGTAAAAGCGGGGCGGGACGATGGGCCGGAGACCATTCGAGACGAGCTTTTGGGCCCGGCGCGTCAGGGCGTATTCCACGAACTCCGCGGCCAGGGCCTTGTCCGCGCCCTCCTCCGGCGCGGTGAGGGTCCAGACAATGGGAGCGCCGCGCACGGTTATAGTCTCCTCCGGCCCGGCTGCAAGCTTTTGATAGGAGACCTCGGCCGAGGAGTAATCCACGTCGTCCGAGCCGAGGTTCACGGCCCTGTCGAGCTCGATGAAGCGCAGGTCCTGCGCCGCGCAGAGCGAGCGGTAGACGAAGGCGTAGTCGATCTCCCCCTGCCGGAGAAGGGGCGCGAGGCGCGAGACGTCGTCGACGATCTTGACCGTCCGTTGGGAGATCGCCTCGGCAAGGCCCCGGGCGCCGCGGGCCTCGGCCAGTTTCCACACGAGGAGCGTCCGGTATCCCATGGGCCCCAGGTTCTCATCCACGCGGCCGAGGCGCACACCCTCGGCCCGTAGGACCGCGGTCCAGTCGGCCTCCGCGTCGCTCACGCGCGGTGCGCGCGCGCCCACCGCGATCACCACCTCGTCGAGGGCGAAGTCGATCCGCCAGCGGCAGGTTCCCTTGAGAAGCGTAGTCACGAGGTCGTTGTCCGCGAGGAGCAATAGGTCGCAGGAGCGGCCGAGCTCGGTCACCTTGCGACAGGCGGTCTGGCTGCCGCTCGCCTCGGCCCAAAGCTCGATTCCCTTCTCGGAGAGGCACTCCTCCCGGAGGCTGTCCACCCACGGCGTGAGCCCCGCCGCCAGAAAGAGCCTCAAGGGACGCGGCTTCTTCTCTTCCGGCCTGCATCCGCAGTCGGAAAGGAGCCCCGGCAGGAAGAGGAGCGCCATCCACCAAGCCCCACGCATGTCGTGTCCTCCACGAAAGAGGTCCGGTCACTTCTCGCCCGGGTCCCTCGGTCTCCGGCGGCGCCGCGCCGCTTCGATCGCGGCCCCGAGCGCGATCACGAGCTGCGCGTCCGGGGGAACGCACAGGGCTTCGCCCAGGTCCTCCTCCAGGGCCTTGGCGAGGGCCCGGTTCAGGGCCCCGCCCCCCACGAAGGCGTAGCTCCCCTTCGAGGCCACGCGGCGGACCATGCTCCCCACTCGGCTCGCAATGGCGGCGTGCGCCGCGGAGGCGATATCGGCCCGGCTCACGCCCCGGGCCAGGAGCCCCACCACCTCGCTCTCGGCGAAGACCGCGCAGGTGGCATTCATCTGGATGCGCGTCCCGGAGCGCAGGGACTCGGCCACGAACGCCTCGTAGGAGAGGCCGAGCTTGTGGGCCAGGATCTCGAGAAAGCGGCCCGTGCCCGCCGCGCACTTGTCGTTCATGCTGAAGTCCTCGATCTCGCCCTTGTCGGTCAGGGCGACGACCTTGGTGTCCTGGCCGCCGATGTCGATCACGGTGTGGAGGGCCGCTCCGGGCCGGACCGCGAAGAGCGCCCCCGCGGCGCAGGCCTTGATTTCGGTCATGACGAGGTCGCCAAGACCGGCCAGCCTCCGCCCGTAGCCCGTGGTGGCGATTGTGTCCACGTCTGTTTCCCGAAGTCCCGCCTTGTCCAGGGCCGCGTGAAAGACCGCGAGCGCCGTCCGGTTCGGGAGCTCCCCGGTCGGCTCGATGTGCGCCCCGCGGAGGACGGTTTCCTCCTCCAGGACCACCGCCTTGGTGGTGGTCGATCCCACGTCCACACCCACGGCAATCATCACGTTCTCCCGACTTCTTTTTGCCAAAGAAAGTTACGACGCTTCGATCTGCTCCAAAAAGGCCTCGATGCGCACGCGCAGCTGCTCGGTGTCCTCGAGGCTGTAGTCGGTCCGGATGCTGAGGAAGGGCACCCGCCGGTCCTTCAAGACGCGCGCGAGGCGGTAGACCTCGAGGTCGAAGAGCTGGCAGAGGCGGAGGCCGTGGTGAATCACCCCGCCCGCGCGTCCCTCCCCCACGAGGTCGAGCACGCGGCTCAGGCGCGTTCCCTGTGATAAAAAGCAGGGACAGGAGGAGGCGAAGACGTAGCGCTCCGCGAGCGCGCGAAGGAGCGCTGTCCGGCCGCGCTCGTCCGTCACGACCGGGTCAAAAACCCCCTGCGCCCCGGAGCAAAGCGTGTCCGCCGCCACCTCCGCGCCGCACGCCTCGATAAGCCCCAAGAGCTTGAAATTTGGCCAGAGAATCGGGGCGCCCGTGAGAACGAGGCGCGGCCCTTCCGGGCGGGATGGGCAAGGCACCGAGCGGATCTCCTCGAGCACGCGGCGCGCTTCCGGCAGCCACTCCTCCAGCGGAACCCCCCGGAAGGAGGCCTGTAGCATGAGGAAGAGATCGCGGATCGAAAGGGCCGCGGGGTTCTCCATGCGCGCCTTCAGGAGCGCCCGCGCGAGCGCGGTCCGCTCCCGGCCGAGCTCGATCGCCTCGAGCAGGGCGCGGTTCGATAGCCTCCGGCCGAGGTGCTTCTCGAGGAACGAGGCGAGGCGCGCCATCTCTTCGGCCATGAGCTTCCCGTAGCGGCGCGCGTCCTGCTCGGGCGGGAGATTCAGGGCAAAGGTAGGCTTCCAGTCGGATAGGATCTCGCCCAGCTTTCGCTTGGCGTCGCACGAAGCCGGGAGAATCACGGCCGCGCATTGGTTGGCCAAGCCCTGCGCGTCCAGGAACAGGGCGAAGGAGGACTTGGCCACCGGGCAGATCTCGCCGGAGAGCGCTTCCTCGCCAGCCTGCACGAGCGCGGCGTTCCCGCAGTCGAGCCGGACCGCCCGGGCTCCCAGGGCGTGGATAAGTTCCACCGGGATGAAGTTGCAAAAGTACCCCACCACCGGCGCGCTCGCCGGGATCCCCCGGCCGTCGATCCAGGCCTCGAAGCGGGCGATGTTGGAGGGGCGGCAAGGGATCGCGGCCAGGTTTTTCCGGGCCTCCTCCTCCACGACAAGACACCGCCGCCGTGTACGTGAGTCATCCCCACGGCTCGGGGCCAGGCGGTACCGGGGATCGAATTGCTCCGCCATCCTTATATGTCTCCTAAGGGACACTTGGTCCGGGCCATTACGGCGCAAAGCGGGATTCGGTCACCTTCACGCCTCCGAGCTCAAGCGAAAGGCACCCATCACGCGGGCAGGAAGCGACGCACTTGAGGCAGAGAATGCAGTCATAGGAGCTGACGTCCCGATGCTCCCTTTCCGAGCGCACGGTGTCGATGTCCATGGGGCAGACCTCGGCGCAGACGCCACAGCCGTTGCATTTTTGGGAATTCTTGCAAAGGGCAAGGAATCCCCCGCGGTTGAAGATTCCGGAGATCATGCCCATGGGACAGAAGCGGCACCACAGCCTCCGGCCCGCGGCAAAGCTCGCCACAAAGAGGACAAGGACCGCCACGACCCCGATCCGAAATAATCCAAAGCCCCACTCCCACGTGGGAAGACCGGGGTAGGCCCCAGGACCTTCGGCCGCGACCGGGCATATCTGGTTGCCGGGACAGAGCTTGCAGAAGGGATAGATCGGGATCTTGCACCCGGCGAAACGGCCATCCTGGTCGAGCGACGGCACAGCTTTGGCGAGGAGGATCCCGACAGTCGCAAGGCTCATGCCGGAAAAGAGATAGGCAAGTTTCACGGGCTGAGACGGCTTTACATGCGGCGCACCCGCAAGACGCCTCACCCAGTCCACGAGGTCGCCCAAGGCGCTTAAGGGGCACAACCACCCGCAGCACCAGCGCGCCGTGAGAAAGCAAAGAATGAGAAAGAGCGTGAGCGCGCCAAGGGCTACCTCGAAGGTGCCGAGCTCGGCAGGATCGCGCGCAGCGACCTTATTGAAGTCAATCTGCGTAACCCGTTGGAAAAGCTCCATGTTGCAGCCCTGCACGTATCCCCCATCCGCGGAAAATCGGCACGGGGCCGAGGGAAGGTGGAGCATCCTCGTCGGCGACTGTAGCACGGGCGAGGTTTCCGAGAGGCTCATCACGTCCAGCCTGGCCAGGGGTCTTCGGGAGAGCATGGCCTGGTAGTCCCGGTAATCCTTGCGCAGGGCAAAACCTCCGTAGAGGAGGACGAGCGCGCAGGAGATGCGCACGCTTCGGCGCAGCCACGTGAGGCTTAAAAACGGCTCGATAAGAACGAGAAACGACGCCGCCCCGGCCATGAGCCAGACCGGCCGGACCGGAAACCAGGAAAAACCTCCGGCGCCGGCGGGCATAGCGCGGTAATTATTGAAAATATCGAGAATCATGGCGATCAAAAATCCGGCCGGCAGGAGGAGAAAGAGCTTGTACCGCCAGTTCCGCGGGAGATAGAGCGCAGGGATGATGACCACGAGAAAGACCGTGGCGAGCGGGGTGTTTGTGGCTTCCAGCCATTGCGCGGCGCGCGGGTGGAGTGCCGCGGCGTGGTAGGCCGCGCAAAGGGCAAGGACAACGAGCGCCACGAGGCCCGCCGCCCGGGCGGGCGGGCGAACGCGGCGCGCTCGGCTTAAGCAAAGGGCGATGAGAAGGGCCGAGATGGGGTTGGCGAGCGGCCTCGCAAGCGCGAAGACGGGCTCAAGAAGTTCGTTCATGGGCATACATCTTCCGCGCGATCAAGAGGACAAAGACGAGCCCGATCGGCACGAGGTACCAGAGCGCATAGAGGTCCGCATAGCTTTCGGCGCGCACCGCGATGGTCGCAAGGGAGGCTTGCTCCCCCGGCGGGGCCGCGGGCTCGGCGCACCGGCGGAACTCGCGCACGCGCCCCGCCGCGGCCGGATCGAGGAAAATCCTTCGGACGAGGCGGTTCTCGGCCGAGACGTCCGGACCCCACACGAGGCGGAACAGGGCGTCCGCTGCCTCCTTTTCCGGGAAGGCGAAGAGAAAGCGGAGCGACTGGATCTCGCCGAACTCGCCCGACAGGCTCTCCTCCTCGATGAGGAGGGGCAGGGTTCTTCCGTCCGGCGCCTGGAGCGCGATCCGGCCGATGTCCCGGATGGAAAAGCCCTCGGTACTGAAGCGACCGACGACCAAAAGCTCGCCCGACGACGGGGCCGGGCATTCGCCTTCCCCGACGGGATCGAAGAGCGCCTCCGAGGCGGGTACGAGCTCGAGGAGCACGCCTTCCGCGGCCGACAGGGACACGGTCGGCAGGAGGAGAACGAGGATGAGCCATGCCGAACGGAATCGCCGGGAATTCCGCATGTCAGTCCTCGACGACGAACTGGCCGTAGACCATGGGATCGTTCAGACCGAGCGGGTTGCCGCGCCAGTAGACGACGCGCTCCTCGCGGTTCTCCCGGGTCGAGCGGGTGAAGTTCATGTAAAAGGTCCGGGCGCCCTCGATGCCGAGGAGCGCGCGGGGGATCCGGCATTCGATCAGGCTCTTGCCCGAGGCATCCGTGTCGGCGCAAAGACGGCTCTCGACGCCCTCGCTCCCCTGCCTGGAGGAGGCGGCTCCGTCGCTGCGGCGCAGGGACACGGTCACGGGCGTTGCCTCGAGGGTGCGCGCCACGTAGAGGGTCCCGATGTCCGCCGACGCGTCCGGTGCGCCCTCCAGGACCAAGAGGCAATAGAGGTTTTTTTCGTCGCAGGAGAGGCGGAAGCGTGTCGAATCCCTGGCCGGGCGGTTTTCCGGGTATTCATCCTGTCCCCTGGCGGGGAGGCATTCGTGAAACTCCGAGACCGTGGCGGCGGCCGAGGGTCCCCATTCCGTTGCCTCTACCCGGCCGTCGATGGCGACCGCCCCGGCCCTGGGAAGCTTATAGAGACCCGCCGCCTCGCCGAGGTCCATGGTCTTGAAGGCCTTTCTTTGGCGCCGGCTGTAGAGCTGGAGGTCGATGGGGTAGGTGCCGTCCGGGACGCCTTTCTTCCGGCGGAGCGTTACGGTGAAGGACTCCTTCCGGCCGCCGAGCTTGACGGTTTTAAGCTTCGGAAAGCCCTTCCAGCCCTCCGAGGGCGCCACGGTCGCCTCGAACTCTTTGCTGTCGACCTTCAGGTCGATCTCGTCGATGTCGCGGTCCATGGTGTTGAGGACGTAGACGCGGAAGGAAGCCTCCGTGCCGATGCGAAGCTGGCCGTCGCGGATGTCCACCTTGACGGCCAGGTTGTCCCGGGCCTGGGCAAAGACGTCGTTGCATAGGTGGGCCGAGGCCGTACCGGGGACCGTCAGGCACAATAGGACAGCCAAGAGGTGTCGCGGCATAACAGCGTCCTCTTATGGGAGAAAAGACAAAAAGGGTCGTCCCCTCAGGCAGGCTATTATATCCCCTCGAAATGACTTGTCACGAAGTATCGCCCTTCCCCGCGGCCGGTTCTTGGCGATGGTTGCGGCCGTCGGGAGACGGGATGGCCCCCTTCCGATGCCGAGATCCGGAGCGAGGGAAAACCGTCCTTTCCAATCTTGCCTTACGCGCCCTGTTCGCCCATTGAAAAACTTTTGAGACCTTTAGTATGATTTAGAACAAGCGGACCGGCTGTAACAAGGCGCATGAGAAGGAGGTGATGCGAACAGAAACGCATGGGCCGGCCACGGCGGAAGAAGCGGGAAGCAGGTCCGGGGAAGCCCGAGATCCAAGCGGGTGTTTGTCCCGCGCGGTCGAGCCGGAATACGGAAAATCGCCCCTGCAGCGGAGACGAAAGGCCGGGAAAGAGCCGTTCCAATAGGAAGGCGCCCGAGGCTTACGCGCCGCCCCGACGGGGAGCGGCGCGTCGCGCCCTTTCGTCCGACAGGATGGAAACGTAGCGGAGAGGAGTGGAATCATGGTCGCGCGCAAGTGGTGGTGGAGTGGAGTGTGTGCGGGTGTCCTCGCGCTCTTCGGGCTCGGCGCGGCGCTGACCCAGGACGCGCAGCCGCCGGCGGGCATGGGCGGCCAGCGGAGGAGCCCCGAAGAGATACGCCAGCGGAACCTCGACCGCATCAAGGAGTCCCTGAAGGCCACCGAGGAGGAGTGGAAGGCCCTTCAACCGGGGCTCGATAAGATTTTAACGCTTTCCACCGCGCTTCGCCCCGCCGGCATGCGCATGAGGCAGGAAGCGCCGGAAGGAACGGCCGCCCCGCAGATCGACCTCGCCAAGGCCGCGCAGGACCTCCGGACGACCTTGAGCAACAAGGACGCCGCGGCGGAGGAGATCGGAGCCAAGCTCGCGGCCTATCGCGAGGCCCGCGAGAAGGTGAAACAAGAAATGGCCGAGGCCCAGGAGGCCCTGTGCCAAAATCTTACCAAGCGACAGGAGGCGCAACTCGTGCTGGGCGGCACCATCGACTGAACGAAGTTCAAGGGGCGCCTGACGCCTGAAACGACGGCAGGCGCCTTTTTTTTATCCGACTTCCATGAAAACGCCCTCTTATCCCCCCGCTCCATTCCCAGAGAGAGCTCGCTCCCGCAAGCCGCTTAAGATAAAGGCTCGATCTTTTTCAAAACAGGGCGGCACCGCTCCGCGGACCATCCCGGGCAGGGACTGGAAGGAGTCCACGAGCGGGCGCCGCCTCTGCGACCGTCCCGGACCGGCCGAGGGGGATTGCGCGGCAAAAGGCCATTCCATACAATCCACAAGAACACGCGCGGGCAAGAGGCCGCCCCTGCCGGCGCGCGGCGCGTGCAACCGAGGGCCGGCGGAGGGGCAGGGAATGCTTCGCAAGGGGAGAGGGGCTTTTTACAAGGAGCCCGGCGGATGAGCGAGGATGGGGGACGGTTCTCCGTGGTCATCCCGGCGAGGAACGAGGCCGGGCGGATCGGCGCGTGCCTCGACGCCCTCCTCGCGTGCGACCCCGCGCCCGACCGCCACGAGGTCGTGGTGGTGGTGAACGGCTCGACCGATGCGACCGGCGAGCTCGCCCGCGCCCGGGGCGTGCGCGTGATCGAGACGGACTTGGCCACGATCAGCGCGGCGCGCAACCTCGGCGCGCGGATGACGAAGGGCGAGATCCTCCTCTTCCTTGACGCGGACGAGCTCGTGCCCCCGGACCTCTTCGCGCGCGCCGCGCGCCGCTTCCGCGACGGGCTCGAGGGCGCGCTCGGGTTCACGGACATCGCGCCGGAAGAGGCGGGCTGGGTGGGGCGGACCTGGGGCCTCGGACTCTCGCTCCGGCGGCCGGGGGTGCAGCCGGTCGATTTCCTGCCGACGCGGAACTTCTTTGTTCTCCGGAGGATCTTCGACGCCCTGCAGGGCTTCGACGAGGCCCTGCCCACCTCCGAGGACAAGGACTTCACCCTGCGCCTGGTGGAGGCGGGCTTTCGCGCCGTCGCCTCGCCGGAGACGATCTGCGTGCATCTCGGCTACGAGCGGTCGCTCGGCGAGTTCCTGCGCAAGGAATTCTGGCGGCAGGGAAACACCCTGGCCTTCGCCCGGAAGCGGGGCTATTCCCTGACGCACCTGCGCCACCCCCTCCTTAGTCTCTGGCACATTCTCCTGCCGCTTGGGGCGCTCGGGGCGGCCTTTTTCGATCCGCGGGCGGCGGCAGCCGCCCTCCTCTTGTGGATACTTCCATCGGCCGTTATCGCCCTCCGGGCGGCGGGACCTTCGCGGATTCTACCCGCTTTCTGGCTCCTTACCTTTCTCCGGTGGAACGCCTCGGGCGCGGCGCTTCTCCACCAGGTGGCGCGCGGGGAGCTCCGCCGCCGCCGGCCGCCGGCCCCCCCTCTCCAGCCGCGTGAACAATCCGGCAAGGTGACGTACTCCGTGGTCATCCCGGCGAAGGACTCTCGGGCCTGGATCGGCCGGTGCCTCGCCTCCCTCCTCGCGAGCCGCCCCTCGCTCGACCGACAGGAGATCGTCGTGGTGGACAACGGCTCCACGGACAAGACCGCCGAGATCGCGCGCGGTCTCGGCGTGCGGGTGGTCGAGTCGAAGACGACCGGGATCGGCGGCTCCCGGAACCTCGGGGCGCGCCTGACGAAGGGCGAGATCATCCTCTTCCTCGACTCGGACGTGCTCGTGCCGCCGGAGGCCTTCCGGCAGGCCGAGCCTTATTTCGGCGACCCGCGCGTGGGGATGCTGGGATTCGTGGGCGCGGTGCCGGAAGACGCGGGTTGGGTGGGCAGGACCTGGGGCGAGACCGCCTCGCGCCGGCGCACGCGCGTGCGGGCGGTCGATCACCTTCCCTCGTACAATCTCTTTGCGACGAGAAGCGCCTTCGAGACCCTGGGCGGCTTTGACGAGGCGCTGGCCACCTGCGAGGACAAGGACTTCACGCTGCGCGCGTTTCTTGCGGGGTACAAGCTCCTCTCCGTGGCGGACTCGACCTTCGTGCACATGGGATACGAAGAGAACCTGGCCGTGTTCGCGCGCAAGGAATTCTGGCGGCAGGGGCATACCCTCGCCCTGGCCCGGAAGCACGGCTTTTCCCTGAGGACGATGCGGAATCCCCTCTTGAGCCTCGGGCACCTGCTCCTGCCGCTCGGGGCGCTCGGGGCGGCGGCGTTCGATGCGCGCGCCGCGCTCGCGCTCGCGCTTCTGTGGCTCTTCCCGTCGCTTTCAATCGCGCTCCGGGCCGCGGGGCTTTCCCGGAGCCTGCCCGCCCTATGGCTCGTTACCTTCCTCCGGTGGAACGTGGCAGGCGCGGCGCTTCTCAGGCAGATCGCGCGCGGGGACCTCTTCCGCTGAGGCGCTTTGCCCCCGCCCGCGATTCCCTGCCCGCAAACGCGTTTCGCCGACTTGACAGACCTCGTATGGGAACGTACCGTGAAGGGAGCTTTGCCGTCCGGGACTAAAAGGGGCGTCCCTTTGCGCAACGGGAGACGGGCCATGCGGAACTGGAAAGGGATACGAGCGGGATGCCTGGGGTTGGTTCTCGCCTGTGGAGCGGCGCTTTCGGCCGAGGGCCGACCGCCGGAGGCCGCGTCGGGCGTCGGGATCGTGAACGGCGGGTTCGAATCCGAGGAGAGGAACGAAAGGGGCATTCCCCCCGGCTGGTCCATGTGGGGCGGTAATGAATCCAAGATCCCGGAGAACTACCGGCGCGACACCACGGTCAGCCATTCCGGCCGCGCGTCCCTGCGGTATTTCCAACCCAGGGGCATGAGCGGATATTTCATCTCTACGCCGCGCCTTTCGCCGCGCCTCCAACCGAGAACGGATTATCTTTTTCGCGTGTGGATCCGCGCGGAGCGGCAGGCCGAGCTCCAGGTCATGGTCTTCAGCTATAGCGATCCGGCGCGCTGCACGGACTGGGCGCCTCTCTCCACCCGCCGGGTTGCGGCCGGGCCGGAGTGGCGGCCGGTCGAGCTTCCGCTCAAGGCGTACGAGCTCGTGGAGGGCCTGAACGTCAGCCTCATGCTCAGCGTCAAGATCCTGACCTCGTGGCAGGAAGACCAGACGGTCTGGGTGGACGACGCCGGGGTCGCGGCCTCCCCCTCGATCCATGCCAACCTGACGCCGGCGGAGATCCGGCCCGAGCCCCGCGAGCCCCTGAACCACCGGCTGAAACCGGGGAAGGAGCTCCGCATCGATGTGGACGCCGCCAAGGGGCTGCGCCGGGTCAACCGGAAGGTCCTGGGCATCTCGCTCCACATGCTCGGGAACCGCTACGCCGGGCCGTACGACCTGAAAACGGGAGAGTACATCCTCCGCCCCTCCTCGGAGGAGGCTGTCCGCGCGCTCCGGCTCCCCCTCACGCGCCTGAACAGCCTGGGCGGGGAGCCCTGGCCCCTTTTGGAGAGCCTGGACAAGACCGCGCTCCTCGCAGGGAGGCTCGGCATTCCGGAGGAGGCCTTTGTGCTCGAGCTCGAGGGTGCGGGGAGAGTGATGAACACGCTCTCGCCCGCGGACTGGGCCAATGCCGTGCGCTACTCCCGCTCCCAAGGCTACGGTTTTTGCCTCTGGGAGGTGGCGAACGAGCCCGTCCACGGCGGGCTTTACACGCCCGAGACCTACCTCGCGCAGGTGAAGGCCGTTAGCGCCGCGATCAAGGCGCGGGACCCCGGCGCGCGCGTGGGCATGGCGCTCTACCCCGAGGCCCCCGGCTGGAGCGTGTTCCTATTGCGCGAAGCGGCCGGGAGCTACGACTTCGTCTGCCCGCACCTCTACGGCGGCGTGCCCGCGAGCGCGGGCACGCGCGACGTGAACCTCGCGCCCGTGGAGGAGACCGCGCTCGTCTCGAGCTACGAGGAGCTTGAGACCGCGCTCCGGATCAACCGGCTCCTCGAGATCTACAATCCCGGCGGCAAGGTCTCCATCCTCGACACCGAGTGGGGCCTGCACGCGAGCGACTCCAGGGGGACGAAGGCGGACGACGTGAACCGGAACGGCAACA
>JAZDLH010000216.1:0-11173 GCA_043802275.1 Planctomycetota bacterium | reverse complement strand
ATATCACAAATCACCATCGTGAGACAAAAGACCGGAAAGTCTTTGTCGATTTTGGTGAGCGTGTGATCCCCGGTTTCGTCGAGATAAACAACATAGGACACTGAATACGCTCCTTCCCCGTCTTCGCTTATTCTTGTAATGATTACCACAAAAGACAAGAATTATCAAGCGCTCTCTTTTTTGTACTCTTCAAAACATCCTGTATACATCCCCCGCTCCTCTTTATCCCTCCTTCGTCATGATCGCAATTCGTCATTCGCAATTGTCCATTCGTCATTCGTAATTTTCCTTTTCACCCCACCCAGGCGTGGACGGTGTTCACCTTGCCGATGATGCGGTCGCCCTCATCGAGGGGGATGGCGCGGTGCTCGCCCGAGGGGTTGTCCGGCACGCCCACGAAGCCCCCGCGCTCGGTGCGCGCGAGGCGCTTCACGGTCACCCCGTCGTCCCGTAGGCCGATGGCCACGATCTTCCCGACCAAGACCTCCGGATCGGTCACGGAGCGGTCGATCGTGACGATCGCGCCCGCCGGGATGGTGGGCGCCATGCTCGTGCCGGTCGTGGCGATGCGGACGTAGTCGGTCTCCTCGGGGTGCGGGCACCACGCGCGGTGGATGATGGCCGGGCCTTCGATGGCCGTGTCGCGCATCTCCAAAGGCTCGCCCGCCGCGGCCTCGTCCGCGTAGAGGGGGAGGACGTAGAACTCCGACAGGCCCTCCTCCTCCACGGCCGCGCCCCGCTCCGGGAGGCGGAGCGCGAGGCTTCGGATGGCCTCGGCCTTTTCCGACTCGCGGAAGACCGGCCCCGTTCCGAAGAGGAGCCACTCCGGGTTCGCGCCCATGCGCATGAGCGAGGCGATCACGTGGTGGGGGATGCGCGTGCCCATCTCGTAGCTCGACAGGCGCTGCTGGTCGATCCCCAGCCGCTCGGCAAAGGCCCGCTGCGTGAGGCCTCCCTCCACGAGCGCGCGGAACTCTCTCAAGCGCGCGGCCACGTCCTCTATGCTGTTTTTCCCAACCACGTCAGTGCTCCTTTCTATAGAACAAAAGCCCGACTTTTTCCCAACCCCAATATTTTTCACGATTTTTTGTTGCCATAACAGCGATACACGAAATCAAGTTATATTTTTTAGTGTAATTTTTTCGTGTCATAAAGCTTGACATGTACCTGATTATGTGTTATATAAGTCCCGAGCATTTGCCTGTTCTTCTCATAGGTGGATAAGGTCTCTTTGAGGAAAGTTTTTAACTTATTAAAAAACAAGGGATTCACGAACTCTCTTTCAGCCATGTCCAGCTAGTTCCGGAGGATCATGAAGCTGTAAACCAACTCGTGATCGGTATTGGTCGCTTCTATTAAACAGTTATTATCTACATGATTTATTGTACAACAATCAGGAGCCGAGTCAAGCTTCTTTTACACGAAAACAGGATATTCTTTGGGGTGGATTGAGCGGATCTGTCCGTTGCAAAAGGAGCCGACCCGTGCCCAGGGGCTCGCGCGTGAGGAAGAAAGGGCTGGCTGTGGCCACGGCGGCTGCTTTCGAGGTGCGTCCTCCCCGGAAAAAACTCGCCCTGTTGCGGTCGACCACGACTGCTTCACCGAGGGCTCCCGGCCCGGGAGACGCTTCCGGTCGGACAGGCTCTCGCTCGGGCAAGGCCGCGCGCGCAAAGGACCGCCGACGGCGCGTCGATTTTGCGATCGACCGTCTTTGCGAAGGCTTCTCCGACCGCCGGATCCTCTCGGCCCTGAGCGAGGCCTTTGCCGTTCCGGCCGTCCAGGCGCGGCGCGACCTCGCCGGCGCCTACCGGCTGCTCGAAGGGATCGCGCTGGGACAAGGGCCCGAGGCGCGGCTCTCGCGGGCGGTCTTGCAGCGGGACGAAATCGTCCGGCGCGCCCTGGAGAAGGAGGACCTGCGCGTCTCCCTCTCCGCGCTCGACTCGCGCGACAAGCTTCTGGGGCTTTTGGATCGGGAAACCTTTGCGCGGGACGAGGCCGCCCGCACCCTGCTGGAGGTCGCCGAACTTGCCTACCGCACCCGTCCTGACGAACGCCCGCTCCCGGGCGCTCATGGACCGCTTCCGCGCTGACCCCCTCTTCTTCTGCGAGCGGGCGCTCGGCGTCCGGCCGTGGGAGAAGCAGCGGGAGGTGCTCCTGGCGCTGCGCGACCACGAGCGCGTGGCGGTCCGCTCGGGCCACGGCACGGGCAAGAGCTTCATCGCCGCCTCGGCCGCGCTCTGGTTTCTGTACAGCCACTACCCGGCCAAGGTGATCACGACCGCGCCCACCTGGGCCCAGGTCCGCGCCATCCTCTGGAACGAGATCCGCGCCCAGCACGCGGCCGCGCTTCTCCCCCTCGGGGGGACCGTGCTCGAGGAGCGCTTGAAGCTCACGGCGAGCGCCTTTGCCGTGGGGCTCTCCACGGACGAGCCCGAGCGCTTCCAGGGCTACCACGCCGAGCATCTCCTCGTCATCCTGGACGAGGCCCCGGGCGTGCGGCCCGAGGTCTGGGAGGCGTCGGAGACGCTTCTCACGGGGCGATGCTCCCGGACGCTCGCCATCGGCAATCCCACGCGGACGAGCGGCCGGTTCTACGAGTGCTTCGCGCCCGAGAGCGGCTGGAAGAAGATCCGCATCTCCTGCCTCGACAGCCCCAACCTCGACGGCGCCTCGCGCCGCTACCCCGCGCTCGTGACGCGCGCGTGGATCGACCAAAAGCGCGCCGACTGGGGCGAACGCTCGCCCTTCTTCCAGGCGCGCGTCCTCGGGGAGTTTCCCGAGGACGGGGAGGGGGCGCTCCTCTCCCGAAAGGCCCTGGAGGCAGCCGCGCGCCGGCCCATGCCCCCCTGCGACCGGGCGTCGCTTGCGCTGGGCGTCGACGTGGCCCGCATGGGGAGCGACGCGACCGTGCTTCTCTTGCGCGACCGCGGGGGCGTGCGGCACATCGAGGCGCACCATGAGTGGAGCACCATGCGGACGGCCGGCCGCGTGGCCGAGCTCGTGCGCAGGCACGGCCTCGACTCCCACGCGGTCTTCGTCGACGACACGGGCCTCGGCGCGGGCGTGACCGATCGCCTGCGCGAGGCGGGCCTCGAGGTCGGGGCGGTCGTGCTGGGGGGCCGCGCCCGGGACGAGGAGCACTTTGCGAACGTCCGGGCCGAGTGCTATTGGCGCCTGCGCGAGGCGCTTTCTCCCCCGGGGGAGGGGCCGGGCCTATCCCTCCCGCAAGACGCGGCGCTTCTTAGGGAGTTAGGCGCCGTCCGCTACATGCTCACCGCCGCGGGATCGATCCGCCTCGAGGAGAAGGCCGCCATCGCCCGGCGCGCCGGGGGCTCCCCGGACCGGGCCGACGCCCTCGCGCTCACCTTCGCCTCCCGGGATCGGTTCGACCCCGAGATCACGGTTTTGTAGGGAGCTTCCCGCGGCCGCTCGGGCCCGGCTGGATTCGATCGAGGATAAAGGGACGAACGCATGATACGCACATTCCTCACCCGCGTCCGCAGCGTCTTGGGCGGCCGCGCGCCGCAGGACGAAAGGCCCGCGGGCGCCCTGGAGACCGTCTTCCGGGCCTACGCCCCGGCCGGTTCTTACCCCGCTCCCTGGGCGGATGACCCGCACGAGCAGGTGCGCCACTACCGTCACTGGGTCTACGCCGCGGTGCGGGCCATCGCCTCGCGCGTGGCCAGCACCCCCATCCGTTTCTTACGGAACGACACGGGCGAGGCGCTCCCGGGCGCGCACCCGCTCGTCCGCCTCATGCGCGAGGTGAACCCCTTCGAGACCTCGGTCTCGCTCTGGATGAAGACGGTCATGTTCCTCGAGCTCACGGGCAACGCCTACTGGTACGCGCCGCGGAACGCCCTGGGCGCAACGGCCGAGATCTGGGTGCTGCCGGCCCAGCACATGCGCGTCCTCCCCGACCGGGAGCGGTTCGTCTCCGGCTACCTCTTCCGGCAGGGGGCCGTGGAGGAGCGCTTCGGCGCGGGCGAGATCATCCACCTCAAGTATCCCTCGCCCGAGTCGGTCTACTACGGCCGCGGGCCCCTCCAGGCGGCCGCGCGCTCGGTCGACGCGCACGAGTCCATGAAGGAGGCCGAGCGGCGGAGCTTCGAGCAGGGCGTCTTTCCGGGCGTGGCGATCCAGACGAAGGAGAAGCTCTCGCGCGAGGTGCGCGAGCGGCTCGAGACCTCGCTCAAGCGCGGCTTCTCCGGCCCCTCCCACGCGGGCCGCGCCCTCATCCTCGAGCAGGGCCTCACCATGCGCCCCTTCACCTTCTCCCCGCGCGAGATGGACTTTCTCGAAAGCTCCCGCATGACGCGCGACGAGATCCTCGCGGTCTTCGGCGTGCCCGCGGCCGTGGCGGGCCTGAGCGAGGACGTGAACCGCGCCTCGGCCGAGGCCATGATCTACACCTTCGCGGAGAACACCATCCAGCCCAAGCTCCGCCTCCTCGAGGCGCAGCTCACGCAGGATTTGTGCGCCGCCTTCGACCCCCGCATCGAGGCGCGCTTCGAGAGCCCCGTGCCGAGCGTCCGCGCCGAGGAACGGGCCGACATGGTCTCGCGCATCGAGTGCGGCGTGACGACCGTGAACGAGGAGCGCGCGCGCCTGGGCCTCAGGCCGCTCGAGAGCGTGGACGCTTCGCTTTCGCCTATGCCGGAGAAGGGGCCGACCGCCCCGCTTCGCCGGGGCGCGGCCAAGGCGGCCCCCTCCCGGGGTGGCCGCGAGCGCCCAAGGGCCCCGCATCCGGAGTTCTTGCGGATCGTTCGCGCCGTGCTCGCGGGCCAGGAGAAGCGTCTCCGTTTCGCGCTCGAGGAGGAGCCCCTTTCCACCGGAGCAGCGGCGGCTAAGTTTCTCGCCGACCCGGAGGAGCGCGCGCGCCTCGTCTCGCCTCTCGTGCCCGCGCTTGCGCCGTTTTTAGAAGAGGAATTCGACCCCGCGGTCCGCAAGGGCGCCTTGCGCGAGGCCGCGGACCGGCTGGCGGATGGGCTCCTCGCCCTTGCGCGCCGGGTTCTGGCCCAGGACCTTCCGCAGGGAAACAAGGCCCCGGGGGCGCTTCGAAGCGCCTACGAGGAAAGAATTTTCCCCGCCGCGTTGGAGGAGGCCGAAAGCCTGGCCGTCTCCCTCGATGCCGAGGCCCGGACGCGCAAGGGCCCCGGCCCGCGCCGGAATGTGACGTGACGGGCCGCCCGCGCCGGGAGGGGAAAGAGATGCCCCTGCCGCCGCCGGGATCGACCCGGCTTGCCGTGCCGACCTGATAGATTTGAGAGGAAACCCATGCCGCACATGACCGAGAAGGAAGCGTCCGCCTCCGCGTTCGGACCGGGACGCCTGTATCTTTCCGCGCTCTCGGAGCCGACCGAGGCCAACGCCACGGAACGGATCCTGGGCGTGACCATCACCACGCGCGAGCGCGACCGCGAGGGCGACGTGGTCGAGCCCTCCGGGCTCGACTTTTCGCACTTTCTCCAGAACCCCGTGGTGCTTTGGGCGCACGACCTCGCCTCCGCGCCCATCGGGCGGGTGCTCTCCATCCGGATCCTGGACGAGCGCGCGGACGCGGTGGTCCAGTTCGCCGACACCGAGGCCGGGCGGGAGACCTACCGTCTCTACGCCGGACGGTACCTGAACGCCTGGTCGATCGGATTCATCCCCAAGGAATGGGGCCGACTCCCCGAGGACGCGGAGGGCAGGCGGGGTTATCACATCACCGCCGCGGAGGTGGTGGAGCTCTCGGCCGTGCCCGTGCCCGCCAACCCGCACGCCCTGACGCGGGACTTGAAGAGCGGCCGGCTCTCCCTCTCCCCGAGCCTCGAGAGGGACCTCCTGGAGGAAATCCCGCTCCGCCGCCCGGCCCCCGTCCCGAAGGCGTCCTCCCCGGGGGAGAAGCTCTCCCCGGAGGAGACGTTCTCCTCGGAGGAGACGTTCTCCCCGGAGGAGACGGCCGGCGGGGAGGGGGGATTCGGTTCCTTGGGCGACGTCGCTTCCGCGGCTTCGGCCCCGGAGGCGGAGACGATCTTTGACGACCCGCCGGAAAGGGACGCGGCGCCCGTCCCGGCCGAGGAGGCCGGGCCCGCGATGCGGCCCTGGCGGGCGATGCCTGCGGCCAAGGCCCTGGACGCGGCTTATGCCCTGACGCGCGAGCTCGCGCGCCGGGAGCTCTTGCGCGCCGCGGCCCTGGCCCGCGGGGAACTTCTGTAAACCCGTAACGCCTGTTTTGGAAAGGAAGAACTTTTATGAAAGAGAACGAAACCTCGAACGACCCGCGCTTCGACGCGTTCCTGGCGAGCCTGGCCGCGAAGATGCAGCCCGCCATCGCCGAGGGCGCCCAAAGCGCGCTCCAGGAGCTCAAGCTCACCGCCCCCCGGCGCCTGCACGGCGCGGTCCCGGGCCTCGTTGAGGGCGCGCCGGACGACCTGCCGCACGGAGAGCGGTCCCTCCGCTTCTTCCGCGCGGTCCTCTCCGGCGACCACCTCGCAGCCAAGGCCCTGGCCGAGAGCACGGACAGCCTGGGCGGCTACCTCGTGCCGAGCGGCTTCCGCGACGAGGTCGTGAAGCGCCTGCCCCAGGACGCCGAGCTCGCGCCGTATGTGCGCGCCGTCCCGGTGGTCTCGGACACGGGGTCCCTGCCGAGCCTCGCCACGGACATCGCCGTCACCTGGCGCAGCGCCGCCTCGAGCGAGAACACCGCCTTCGGCGAGACGACCCCGGCCCTCGGGTCGGTCGCGTGGTCCCTCAAGCGCGCCGACGCCTTCACCAAGATGAGCCGCGAGCTCGTGGCCGACAGCGGCCCGGCGGTGGTGGAGTTCATCACCGGCCTCTTCCGCGAGGCCATCGCGAGCGAGCGCGACCGCGTGATCGCCGTGGGCGACGGCTCGAGCGAGCCCTACGGGATCTACTCCACCGCGGGCATCGGCTCCGTGGCCGTGGGCGGGTCCCTCACCTTCGCCAAGCTCGTGGAGATCGAGCAGTCGCTCGCGCGCAAGTACCGCACGCACGCGCGCTGGATCCTGAGCGGGGCGAACCTCCGGCGGGCCTACAGCCTCGCGGACGAGCAGAGCCGCCCCATCTTCATCCGCGACGTGGTGGCGGGCGTGCCCGAGGCGCGGATCCTCGGCTACCCCGTCTCGCAGGAGGACCACCTCCCCGACGACGTCGTCTTCTTCGGCGACCTCTCCTACTACCTCTGGTTCGACCGGGGTGAGATGGGGATCGAGTCGACGAACGTGGGCGGCGACGCCTTCGCCAACCACCAGACCTGGATCAAGGTCTGGGAGCGCGCGGACGGCAAGGTGGCCCTGGCCGAGGCCTTTGTCAAGGGCACCGGCATCACCGGGTAAGTTGAGCCCACCCGCGGGCCCGGTTCCCCGCCGGGCCCGGGGCGTCCGGCGCGCGGCTCCCCCTCCCGGCCGCGCACCGGCGCCCCCTTTTTCCGGTCGGCGGGACGGGTGCGCACGAGCCCTCGGCCGCTTAAGGCGGCCCCGGGCGTGCCGGGGAGTACGGGCCGAGGCCCCATCCCCGGCGTGCGCCACCCGTCCCGACCGGCCCTTTCTTCCGGTCGGGGAAGGCGAAACCGCATTGTGAAACGACGAATTCCGGGCCGCGAATGAGGCGGGAGACGGATTCGAAGGGGCGAACCGGCCGGGCGAACGGCCGCCGCGCGCCTGGCGTGAAACGGAACGTCCGGACATCCGCCCGCGTATAAAAAAGGAATTCCACGGAAGAGGAGGGGGAGACCGCATGCGCATCCACTACGCGACGAATTACTTTTCCGACGGGAACGCCTTCGGCTACTCCGTGCACAACGCGGAGGCGCGCGCGAGCCTCGTGCGCGCGGGCGTCGTGCTCGACGCGTCCGCGCCCGTGGCCTTTCACGTGGCGAGCCCGCTCGTCTTCAGGCCCGTGCCGGGCAAGAAGAACGTGCTCTACGTGGCGTGGGAGACCGACCGGCTGCCCGAGGACTACGCCGGCCGGATCCGGGGCGCGGATGTTCTCATCGTGACCGCGGAGTTTTTGCGGCCCGTCTTCCAACGCGCCCTGCCGGGCAGGCCCGTGCACGTGGCGCACCTCGGGGTCCGCGCGGAGCGCTATCCCTTCGCCCGGCGGACGCTCGACCGGCGGCGCCCCTTCCGCTTCCTCTGGGTGGGGGCCCCGAACGCCCGCAAGGGCTTCGAGCTCTTGCTCCACGCCTGGGAGTACTTCGCCCGCCGCGCGGACGTGGAGCTCTACCTCAAGACCACGGTCACCGGCCGGCTCCAGCGCGTGGGGAACGTGGTCTTCGACGCGCGGCGGCTTCCGCGCGCGGAGCTCGCCGCGCTTTACGCCGGCGCGCACGCCTTTGTCCTCCCCTCCTTCGGCGAGGGCTTCGGCCTCACGCTCGCCGAAGCCATGGCCACGGGGCTGCCGGCGCTCTTCACCGACTGGTCGGCCCTGGCCGAGGTCGCAAACGCCGCGTGCGGCTATCCCCTGCCGTACGAGATGATCGAGACCCCCCTCGGCCGCATGGCGCAGTGCGACCTCGCCGCGCTCGTGGTGGGCATGGAGCGCGTCCGCCGGGAGTACGGAAAGGCCCTGCGCAAGGGTCGCCGCGCCTCGGAGCGCATCCGGCGCGTCTTCACCTGGGACCGCGCCGCGGAAAGAATTCTCGACGCCCTGCGCGCCGAGGGCCTATTCGAGGCGCCCCCGGTCAGCGGCAGGGAGACGGGCGCTCGCGGCGTTCCGCCGCCGCGTCCCCGGAGACGCGCCGCGGCCCCGGCCCTTGCGTGACCCGAACCAGCCGCGCGCAAGGCAACGGCGCGGCCGACAGAAAGGAGCCCCCCTCTCATGGCAGCCAGCACCGACCTCACGACCCTCGCCAAGGTCAAGGCCTACCTCGGCGTCTCCGGAAGCGGGGACGACACGCTACTCGAGGCGCTGATCGACAGCGTCTCCGAGGCGATCGAGCACTACTGCGGCCGGGAGTTCGCCGCGAAGGAGCGCACCGAGTTTCACGACGGCGGCGGGGCGGCGTCCCTCGTCCTCCGGTGCCGCCCCGTCCAGTCGATCGCGTCGCTTCGGGACGACCCCGCGCGCCTCTTTCCCGAGGGAAGCGAGATCGCGCCCGCCGGGTACGTCTTCTACCCCGAGGCCGGGATCGTGGTGCTCGACGGCGCCTCCTTCTCGGACGGACGGCGGAACGTGCGCGTGACCTACACCGCGGGCTTCTCCGCCGTGCCCCCGGCCGTGGAGCAGGCGGCGAACATCCTCGCGGCGCACTTCTACAACCGCGGCCGCCAGGGCGGCGACGGCCTCGCGAGCGAGAGCCTCGGGGCCTACACCGTGAGCTACAACGAGGCGGAATGGCCCGCCTCGGCCCAGGGGCTCTTGTTCGAATACCGCGAAGTGGAGGTGTGAGATGAGCCGGAGCGGACTTTTTGGCCAGACGGCCGACATCGAGCGCGCCACCCCGTCCGTGAACGGGGCGGGCGAGGTCGTCCTCGCCTGGAGCGCGGTCGCCTCGGGCGTCCCCTGCGCGCTCCAGCCCCTGCGCGCCCGGAGCCGGCTCGACCGGGCGGGCGAGGCGCTCCGCGCGGAGGCGGCGCTCTACCTTCCGTCCGGGACGGACCTTAGGCCGCGCCTCTCCGACGGCCACGCGGACCGCGTGACCGTGGAGGGGGGGAAGTACCTCGTGGAGAGCGTGACCGAGGACGACGCGGGCCGGGGGCGCCTGCGGGTGGCGCTCCTCGTGCGCGAGGCCTGAACCCCAGCCCGCCTCCAGGAAAGGAAACGGCATGAACACGGATTTCTGGACCGAGCCGATGGTGCAATTCGGATTTGCGGGCCTCTCGGCGGTGCTCCTGGCCATGTTCCTCTGGCTCGTCCGGCGGGTACTGGATCTCCTCGAGGAGACCGCGCGCGTGATCGCGGGCAACACCGCCATGCTGCAGAGCTTCGGCCTCAAGCAGGAGGAGGGGGCGCGCCTCTACTCGGACCTGCGCGACCGGCTCCTCAGCCGGCCGTGCCTCACGCTCCAGGACGACTGAAGCGATGCGCGGCCCTTGGCCCTGCCGCCGCGTGGGCGGAGAGTGAAGAAGGGCTGCGCCGAAACACCACGCGCCATCCCGAACGGAGAAAGGAAATTTTCATGGGCTCGACAAGAAACCTGGCCATAACCGCCGCGGCGCTCGTCCTCGGCGGCTGCTCGTTCCTCACGATGGAGTTCCCGGCCGCGACCGGGCCGGACGGGGAGACGCGCGAAACGCTATTCACCATCACGGCCGTCGCTCCCTCGGATTCCGCCACGGGAGAGTCCGCCGGGGCGGCCGACGGGGCGAGCGGGATTCCGGAGAAATCCGAGGCGATCCTTCACGCCGCCGGCGCGGCGGCGGGCGCCGCGGCCCTTGTGCCCGGGCCGCAGCAGCCGATCGCGGCAATCCTGGCGACCCTCCTCGGGGCGGCCGGGACGATCCTTGGCTGGATCGTCGCCTTCCGCCGAGGCCGAAAGGTCGAGGTCACGACCGCGGCGCTCGACAGCGTCCTTAAGGGCGTCAATGAAATCGCCGGGATCGGCGCGAAGATCCGGAGCGCGACCCAGGAAGCCGGGACTTCGGAGATCGTGGAGAGCCGTTACCAGGCGGCGGTGGCGAAGGAGCAGACATGAGCGCTACATGGACCGACGACGCGCACCTCACGGCCGTATCCGATTGCACGGTGGCCTCGGGGAGCGTGAAGCCCAAGGGCAAGTTCGACAACGCCACGCTCGACGCCCTGGACGCGAACCACCTCTGCGCCTTCAAATTGGACGAGGCCTCGGGCGCGCGCTACGACAACCTCGACTCTTCAAACGACCTCGCGGACGTGAACACCGTGCTCTCGGCCGCGGGCAAGGACGGGAACGCCGCGGACTTCGAGCTCGACAACGCCGAATACCTCTCCGGCGGCAAGGAGCTCTCGCGCAACAAGACCCGGATGCTCTGGGCGTTCTGGTTCAAGCCGGAAACCATCGGCGCGAGCCAGGACCTCCTGAACGAGGACACGGACACCTCGACCTATACCCGGTTCCTCGTGCGCTGCGCCGCGGACGGGACGCTCTACCTCGGAATGCGCGACACCTCATCGGGCACGATTCGCGCCAAGTCCTCGACAAATACCATGTCCGCCGGGAACTGGCACTGCATCGTGGCGGGCATGAACA
>JAZDLH010000215.1:0-16024 GCA_043802275.1 Planctomycetota bacterium | reverse complement strand
CGTAGCGCCCGTCCCGGGCGATCCGATCCCGGAGCTTTTTGTCGGATTCGTCTTCGAGGAGATTCGCGATGTCCTTGACCTCCTCTCGGATCGCCGGTTCCAAGGCGTCGTAATTGTCCAATAGCTTCTCAAAGGTTTCCTGCTCCCGGTCGTTGCCGAGGAGGTCCAGTTTCTTCATCTCCTCCTCGACGATGCGCGCCCGTTGGCCGAGCTTGGCCAAGAGGGATGAGGCCTCCGCGGAACGCCGCGTTTTGTCGTCTTCGCGCTTCGTGGCGCGAACGCGATAGGGCGTGTCGCGAAAGAGGCCCTTGCTCCCCTGCTGGAGGATGTTCAGCGAAATCTGATCGGGAGGGAGAGCGAGCTCTTTGGCCGCCATGATTCGGCAGGACTGAAGACTTTCGCCTTCCACGACCACGGACTGCTGCTCAGCCATGCCTTTCTCCTATCTCATGTAGCAATAAAGTAGCGATATTATGATCGCCCACCCTGTTAAATAGCACTAAAGTCCGCCCTTCCCGCTATATCTCTCTTCGACACCTCTATATATTATTTACAGCCTATTTAGGCAAATGACTGCATAAATATAAAAAAAATTAATATTTTATCGTTTATTTTTGATATGCGCTTTATTGAGTTTGTTAGTAGGTGTAAATCTTCGTGTTACAGCTTTTTTATCAGTGAGGCGGGGTTGGTTGTAACAAGGTCTATGGCATGAAAACCCATGATTGATTTCGCCCTTTGAAGCGCTTCGGAAAGAACCGGCCTTCTTGTTACGGCATTATGCCCGTCTGTAGCAAGGATGTAGACCCACCCTTTGTAGAGAAGTATCTCTGCGGTCCGGCACGCCTCCCGGCCAAAAAAACCTGTGAGGCTTGCGGCTGTGGCCTGTAGCCTAAGTCCTTGCTCCATACAGTGTTGCAGACATTCGGGACACTCTTGGATTTCCGGATGCCGTTCGGGATGCGTCAGAACCGGGGTGAGGCCCATCAGCCGCGCTTCAAAGAGAAACTGGTCGAACCCTGCGGGGATGATCTCCATGGGCCACTCGACGAGCATCGCCCGCCCGGCCTGGTTCAGGGAATGGGCCGGCGTATCTCGTAGGGAGGGAAGGAGATGCTCGCTCAGGTGGCAGTCGCTTCCCGCAAGGAGCGTAAGGGCGATTTCTTCCTGTTGCAAGGCGTCCCGCAGGCCTTGCAGGGCTCTATCCCGCTCGGAGGGCTTTACGTCGAACCGGCCGTCAAAGGCATGGGGCGTCGCCACGAGGGTTCGGATGCCGTCCTGCCAGGCGATCCGAGCCATCCGGACCGCCTCGTCCAGGGTCGCCGGGCCGTCGTCCAGGCCGGGAAGAATATGACAATGAAGGTCGATCATGCCAGGGTCCGGTTCCAACGGTCCAAGGGTCCTCATGGCTCGCTTGCTTCCGGAGAGGCGGCAGAGACAATGACAAAGGCGGGCGCCCGGCAGGCGACGTTGGGTTGCAGGCGCTCGGCCTTCGTGCCGCCCCCCCGGAGAGTCACCTCCAGGTCGTAGCAACCCGGCCGGGCCCGTTGCCCCTCTTGTCGGGCCGCCAGCTCCGTGGGCGATACCTGGCGCGTAATGGCCGCCACCTCGCCCACCCGCCAGCCGGTCATCTCCCCTCCGTCGTCCCCGATCGCATGGGCATACGAAAAGACGAGCTCGTCGCCCAAGAGATATCGGCAGACGATCGAGTAGTCCCGGTCGATGTCCCTGTTGCAATACCAGTAGAATGTGGCCCGGAAGAATCCGCCGGGCAATAGGATCCGCGGCTCGATGGAGTAGCCGAGAAGCTCGAGCCGGCCGCCGAAGTCCGTCTCCAGCGGCACGAGCGGTCTAAGACTGCGGAGCCACACGCGCGCATCCTCCACCGCCCGGAAGAGCCGTTCGTTCTCCTCCGGGTCCCCCGAGAAAAAGAGGTCGAGCGCATTGGCCGTCCGGAGAAGGCGCGCGGAGGATTGAGCGGCTCCCAGATGGTGCGGGCACAGGAGCAGGGCCCGTCCGTGGGAGCGGAGCGCCTCGATCGGCGCGCCCCTCGCTTCCTGGGCTTGCCCCAGGCAAAAATGCGCGAGGGGCTCCTGGAGCCAGGGGCCGACCTCCCCCTCCCTCATTTTTTGAAGGAGGAGGAGCAATTCCTTTTCTCCCTCTTCGCTTTGTCCCAGCTTCAAGAGGAGCCCCGCCCGGACGAATGCCGCGACCGGGAAGGGGGGCGGCCCCAGGCCGGCCCCGGCCGGGCCGGTCCTCATCCCTGCCAGGAACTTCAGCGCCTCTTCGAACAGGCTCCGGTCCGTCGCAAGGTCCTCGTACACCAAAGGAAGGAGCATGCGCACCGCGCCCGTCCCGTCGCCGAAGGCATTCCGCACCCGGGCTTCTTCGAGAAGCGCGGGGGCATTGTGCGGATCGGTTTGCAGGATTCTTTCGAGGTGCGTCTCCGCCGCATGGTACCGGCCTCGCGCGAGGTACTCCCGGGCCAGGGCGAGCTCCGCCTCCTCGGTCCGGGAGAGTGCGGCCTGAAAGGCATCGAGGCACGCCCGACGCTCGGTCCAGCGTTCCAGGAGTCCCAGGATAAAGATCTCCCGCTTTGGGACGGACAGGGCCGCGATCTCCTTCGGCCGCCAGTCCTGGCGGAAAAACGTAAACGGATCCACGGAGTGGGACGCTTTAGCGGAGGGGCGGTCGGCGGTCAAGCGGTCGATGGCCCGCAGGACCTCAAGGCACGCCTCAAAGGAGCGGCGTTGGAACAGGAACCGATAGAGCGCCTCAAGGCAGCGGATGTTCCGGGGCGCGAGCCCGGTCAAGACCTCGGGTCGGGGCGACACGTCCCAGACCGTCCGGAAGACCTCCTCGGACGCATCCGGGCTCTGCTCCAGGGCTTCCCGGAAGAGGCCGAGCGCCTCTTGCAGGGCGGACCTTTCTTCCGGCGAGGACGCGGCCGCCAGGCGGAGATAGCGCCGCCAAGCCCCTTGGCCGCAAAGCCGAGTGACCGGCCCGGCCCGCGGATAGGAGGCGTGGGCGAGGCGAAAAGCCTCGCGCACGGCGCCTTCCTCCACGCCTCCCCAAAAGAGCCCGATCCGCTCCCGGGCCTGGCCGAAGAGGGCGAGGAAATGGCCGTTGGTGGGGGCGAGCCCGCAGGCGCGTCCAAGCAGCCGGGAGGCCCCTTCGTACTGTCCCCCGATGCGCTCGCGCGCCTCCTCGTCCATCCGGGAGGCGGCCTCCCTGCGGAGGGGGCGGAACTTTGGTTCTTCCAACTCCTCGAGTGCGACGGGCCGTTTGAGCTCGGCGGATAGGATGTCGGCGCAGGCCTTACGCTCGTCGAGATTGGCGAGGCGAGCCGTCTCTTCCGCGAGGACCATGAGGGCCGTCGGCGTATCCGGGGCAGGGAAGAGCGCCTCCCCGGCCAGCTCCACGCGGTAACGCGCCTCCTCTTCGGGCGGAAGCAGAAAGGCCGGCGCACGTTCGCTGAGGCGCGCCTCCAGGCGGGCGAGGGGAAACCCCGAACGGAGCTCGGGCAAAAGCAGCCATGCGAACCCCGCCGGCAGCGCCAGCCCGGCGAGAAGGAACAGGATCCCGCTTTGCCGGCCGAGCCGCCAGACGAAGAGATGCGGCGAAGGCGCCCCCCCGTCGGTCCCGGGCGTGTCGCCGCAAAGCGTGGCGAGCGCAGCGACCCCCAGGAAGACAAAAAGGTTGCCCGGCATGCGGAGGCCGTAGTCAAAGAGTTCGTGCGCGCCGACGGAAAAGACCGCAAAGATCGCGCCCAAGCCGATCCACCGTGCCACGGGGTCGCGCCGGGCCAAGATCCGCCGGGCCGTCCGGATCCCTATGGCGAGGAAAAAAAAGAGGAGCCCCGCGCCGACGAGAATCCCGGCCTCGCACAAGAACTCCAGCCAGTCGTTATGTGCGTGCAGGGCGATGCGGCCGGGAATGGGGCCGCTTTCGTATCGCGGGCTCGTGTACGCATACGCCCCCAGGCCCACGCCCGCGAAGGAGTGCTCACCCAGGAGCGAAAGCGAGCTCTTCCACAAGTCCCAGCGGAGCGCGGCGCTCATGCTCTCTCCCGAGGCGAGCCCTTCAAACCGTCCCCAGACGCTCTTGAGACCCTCCAGCGCAGCAAAAACCAGGGCCCCCGCCAGCGCCGCGAGCGGCGCAATCCCCTTCCAGGTCAGACCCTGGAACCGGAAGACCGCCGCGGCCAGGAGAAGAAGCCCCATTAGAACGCAGGAGGTGCCCATGCGGGAAAAGCTGAAGAGGACCGCCACGATCATGGCCACCGCGGAAAGGAGCAGGGCGAACAGGAAATACGGCCGGGATTTCACGAGGAGGCTTCGTGCGGAATCCCTGTCCCGGTAGCGGCGATGGTCTGCGAGGCCGGCCGCCAGGGCGAGCCCCACGGCCACGAAGACGCCCATCTCGAGGAGCAAGGCGAAATGATTCTTGTTGAGAAAGGTGCCGGTCACGGCATAAGGCGAGCCTCCGAGGTACCAGAAGGTCTTTTCCCTGCCGCTGAACTGCTCGACCATTCCAAAGAGGGCGTTTGCCGTCGCCGCGCCCGCCAGGCCCAGGGCGAGGAGCACGAGAGAGCGCCGCGTGGTGAAGGTGTTGACCGTGAGGAAAAAGGCCGCCAGCGCCATGAGAACGAGGAGGGAGGCGCGCCGGGTTTCCGGGGGGAAGAGGGAAATCGTGCGCGCATCCGCCTCGGCCCCCGCAGCCACGGCCTCCTCCCAGCGAAGCGCCCCGGCAGGCGAAACGGCGCCGAGGAAGCGCCCGAGCGGCAGGATGTGGAGGAGAGCGACGCAAAGGAGGACGAGGAGGCCGAGATAGACCGGGCTCTTCCAAACCTCCACGCGCCCCCGTTTGTAGGACCACGCCGCCCAGACCGCGGCAAGGAGGGCCAGACCCAGGCCCATGGCGCTCCAGGCCCGGCGCGGTTCTCCCCCCCGGGCGAGCGGCGCGCAAAGGAAGAAGAGGAGGAGGCCGCCGTAGAGCACGGTGCGCCAGGGGCGTTCGCGCCGAAGGGTCGAAAGGAGCGGCGTCATGCTCTCCGGTCGCTTGCGGGCGGAAGCGCAAGGAGGGAGGCCGGACCCCGTCGACTCGGCAGGATGGGTCATGACGCTCTGTCCCGAGGTTGTGATCGTCCGCCCTCACGTGGTGGCGCGGTAGTAGTAGCGGCGTCCCCCGTGGTAGAGCCCGTAATAGCCATTGCTCGGCGCATCGACGTTGTTGATGACCGCACCGACGATGTTGCCCTGCACGGTCCGGATCTGCTCCGCGGCGAGCATGGCGTGCCGGCGGTCGGTGGAGAATATCCGGAGTACCAGGACCGCGGGGATGGCCGTGCCCGCGAGGATCGAGCTGTCCGCCACGTTCAAGACGGGGGGAGAATCGAGAACCACCATGTCGTAACTCTCGATCGCCTCCTTCAACACCTCCCTGAAGCGACGGCTGCCCAAGAGCTCCGCGGGATTCGGGGGCACCGACCCGCATGGGGCAAAATGCAGGGACGTGAGGTCCGGATGGACCCGGATGATCTCCGAGAGTTCGGCCGCCTCGACAAGGACCTTGGAGAGGCCCGCTTCCTCCTCGTCCGCCGCGACGGGCCCGAGGATCTCCCGGAATCGGGGGCGGCGCATGTCGCACTCCATGAGGAGCACCCGCTTGCCGTCCCGCGCGAAGGCGATGGCCAGGTTGAACGCGACCATGGTCTTTCCCTCGCCCGGATTGGCGCTCGTGACGAGAAAGGCGCGCTTCTTCCGCCCGGCGAACGAAAGGCCGAGGCTCGTGCGGATGGTGCGGAAGGCCTCGGCGAGGTTGCAATGAGGGTCATGGATCGCCCGCGTGGCGAGGGCCTCCCCCTCGAGCCGGGGCACGAAGCCGAGGACGGGGACCCCGAGGACCGTCTCGGCCTCCTCCTTGGACTTGACGCTCGGATCGAGGTGATCCATGAGGAGGCAGAGCCCCGCACCGAGGAGGGCGCCCGTGAGAGAGGCGAGCAATAGATACAGGCCCCGGCGCGGATAGGCGTGGCGCTGGGGAATCTCCGCCTCGTGGATGATCGAGACGTTCCCGCCCGCCTCGACGTCGCCGGCCTTTTCCGTGATCTCGATCTCGTTGACGCGGTTGATCACGAGGCGATACTTCTCCTCGGTGGCGTTGTAGGTGTCCTCGAGGATCCGGTAGGTGCCCCCGAGCTCGTCCAGCTTGAAGGCCTCGGATTCGAGCTCGGCCAGGGCCCGGCGCAAGAGCTCCGAGCGGAGGCGGGAGCGCTCGTACAGGACCTTCGCGCTTTCCACGCTGTTGGCGATCTCTCCCTTGACGGCCTCGGCCATGGTGTTGACCACCTTCTCCTGGGTCTGCACCGTGGGGTGGGTCTTGCCGTAATTGTTGAGGAGGGCGAGCATCTCGGCCTGAGCGCGCAGGTACTCCAGCTTGAACGCGGTGATGGAGCTGTTGCCCAGGACCTCCGGGGTCTGGCCGGGGTCGCCCCCGCGGCTCTTCCAGGCGGCGATCGAGTCGACGGCGGCCCGGGCGGCGGCCTCTTCCACGCGCGCGCTGATGAGCGCCTCCATGAGCCCGGACATGCGGCTGGCGAGGAGCTTGTGCGCGTCGTCGAGGTTGATGACGTGGTGTTCCTTCTTGAAATTCAGCAGGGCCGTGAGCGCGTCCATGCGCGCCCGCTCGATTCCGGGGAGCTGGTTGCGCAGCATCTGGATCCCCTCGCTGGAGATCTTGAGCTGCCGCTCGCGATAGGTGACCATGTAGCGCTGGGTCAGGTAATTCGCCGCCTCGGCGGCTCGGCGGGGGTCCTTCCAATCGAAGGAGATGTCCATCAAAAAGGTGTTGCGCACCGGCCGGACGCCGACGAGCTCCCGGAAGGCCTTGATCGGCTCGGTCCGGTCGCGGAACTCCGGAGTCTGGGCGAACTCGAACCGCTCGAAGACATCCGTCAAGAGCTTCACGTCCCGGATGTTTTCCATCTGGGTCTGGAGAAAGTCGCGGCGGGCCTGGAAATCGCGCGCCGCCTCCGCGGGATCGTACACGCCGGTGAGGCGCGTCACGCGCACGGTGAGCGGCTCGATCTGGAGGCGGCAGCTGGCGCGGTAGATCGGGGTCTTGAGCAGGGTGTAGAGGGCGACCACCCCCACGATCCCCACGAAGACCGCGAGGAAGACGTTGAGCCGCGCCCGAATGACCTGCCCATAGTCGAGGAGCGGCGCCTTCCAGGCAAAAGCGCCGTGGAGCGCCCGCCCCTCGGCGGGAAGGGGCTCCGCCGGCGGGGCGGGTTCGGCCGTCAAGGGATCGTTCGAGTTCACCATCGCGATTCCGGCACAAAAACGATGTCGCCCGCCTGGAGAGACCGGTCGAGGCTGAGATCTCCGTCCTTCCGCAGCGCCTGGCGCAGATTGACGGGGAGCACCTTCCCCTCCCGGATGAGGAGGACCGAGTCCTCCGCGGCCAGCTTGTCAAAGCCCCCGGCCATGGCGATGGCGCGGGTGACCGTCATGGGGATCTCCGGCTCCACGTCAAAGGCGCCCGCCGCCTTGACCTGTCCGAGCACGAAGATCTTGTCGCGCGGCCGGACGATGATGATGTCGCCCGGGTAGACCTCCACGTCCTGGTTGACCGCGCCGCTCATCACCTGGCTCATGTGCACCCAGTAGGACTGCAGGGGGCCCGGGCCCTCGGAACGGATGAGGAGAGTCCGGTCCTGGTCGGCGCCGGGCTTGAACCCCCCGCCGCGGCTGATCATCTCCGCGAGAGACGTCCGGTTCGCCGTGTCGATCCCGAAGGCCCCGGGCCGGTTGACCATGCCGAGAACCGAGACGGCCCGGGCGGAGGGCACGATCACCGTGTCGCCCGGCGCAAGCGGCACGTCCGAGGCGGTCTCGCGGCGCGCCATGATCCCCTGCACGTCGACCGGGATCCGCTGAGGCTCCCCCCTCGGCCCGTTTCGCAGCACGAAGATGTTCCGCAGGTCGGCCCGTTCGGAAAAGCCGCCCGCGCTGCTGATGGCCTGGAGCGCGGTCAGGCTCCCCTCCGTGGGGATCTCCAGGGCCTTGGACTCCAGGCCCGCCACCTCCCCGAGGACGTAGACGAAACGCGGGGCGTACTCCGACACGAAGACGAAGACCTGCGCCCGCTCGATATTGGCTTCCTGGAGCCGCTGGGAGAGCACCGCCGCGATCGCGCTCGCGGTCCGGCCCTCGGCCTCGACGGTGCCGCACAAGGGGAAGCGGATGCCTCCGTCCGTGTCGATGCGGAGTTTCAGGTGGAACTCCGGGTGCTCGTGCACCGTGATCTCCAGCACATCGCCCGGCCGCAGAAGATGGGCGGATAGGCGCGGAGGGGCCGGGGGAACCGCCTCGGCCGCTCGGAGGGCGCTTCCGAGGAGGAGAAGTCCCGCGCAGAATCCCGCCGTCCTATGGCAGAGGCGCCGCGCGAATCGTCCCGTTGGACCGGCCGTCATTCCGAAACTCCCATGCGATCCTTCGTCCGCCAAGAGGGGCGGCTTATCTTCCCTTTACGCCCCAGGCAATGCAAGAGAAGGCCGCCGCCGCGGCGCCCTGTTGGGCGCGGGAATACACTATAGTCGTCGCCACCTTCCCCGGTCAAGGCCATCGGAATGGAGAGGAGTAAAAAATCCCCGGCGTGATCCATGGATCGACCGGGGAAAGCGGTCGGAAGCTCCAACCGGGCCGGACGGCCGCCTCGCCGGTTCGGCCCCGGCGCGGGCGCGGGCGATCCCGCCGCCGCTAGAAGGTGAACCACACCCCAAGGGTGGCCACGTTGTTTACGTACTCGCCGTTGGGATCGTCGGAATACTTGCGCTTGTACTGGTACGACGCGCCCACCCCGGCCCACTCGGAGAAAGACCACGTCACGGCGGTGGATAGGCCAAAGCGATCGCTGTCCTTGGTATTGCTCTCGTCCACGTATTCGTTGAAAAGCTCGGCCGAGAGCTTGAGCGGGTCGATCGGCAGGTACGCGGCATGGATGGAGAACCGGTTGAAGGCATAGAAGTTTCCGGCCGAAGACTCCAGCGGCATCCGCGCCGCCGAGAGGCCGAAGGTCCACTTTTCCGAATACTTGTACAGGGCCGAGCCGGTGAAGACAAGCCCGTCGAACTCCGTCCGGTCCGGATTCGAGCCGGAATCGATCAGGGTCAGGACGGGCACCTCTTCGCCCACCAGCGCGTAGGTCGGCCCCTGGTGGTCGTAGTCGCGGTCCTGGTATCCGAGCGAGAGATAGAAGAGCCACTTGTCATCGGGCGCATACGTGCCCGCGAGGCGCATCTCCCAATAATCCGCGTTGTTGTGGATATCCTTGTCGTAGTCGACATCGCCCCAGGTCAGTTCCACGCCGACCTTCAGCTTGTCCGTGACCATGTAGAACGGCGCCAGGGTCCAGGCGTTTTCCTGGTGGTCCAGCCGCCGGTACTGCGACACGTCATATTCCTTGTCCTTGATCCGCCACTTGAGGTCCACTCCCCACAGGTCGGTGGGGGTAATCGAGACCTGGAAATCGCCGTTCGCGGAGTGGCTTTCGATCCGATCGACCGTGGTGAGGTCGATGGGGCTGACGGACTTGGCGAGGCGGCCGCTCATCTTGAGCTTGAGCATGTCGTTGAAGATATATTCGAAGGAGGGCTTGAGGTCGTATTCCGAGTGGTTCTCGTCGGAGAGGCGGTGGTAGTCGTAGTAGCGCGTCTCCGCGGCCAGGCCCAGGCGGTAGGTCTCCTCCCGCTCCAGGCGCATGTCAAGCCCGGCGAACCGGACTTGGACGGCATCGTGCTCTTCGTCCCGGTCCCGGAGATAGACGTTGTCGTCCAGGATCAAGAGCTCGCCCGCGTAGGCGTGGATGCGGTCGTCATCGGTTCCCACGGAGCGGGAGAGGAAGTTGTCCCGCCACAGGCGCATCTCGATCTTTTCCTGTTGCGGCCCGTCGGATTCAAAGGGGCCCGCATCCTCCGCCGCAGCCAAGGGGATCGCGATCATCGCCAGAAGGGCGGCGCCGAGGAATCTGGAAAAGCGCCTCCGCCTCGTTCTTGCCGTCATGTAGATCTCCTAATGTTTCCTTGAGGGAGGAAGGACACCAGCATCTCATGTCGCCGTTCATCTTAAGGTTCGCTGATGCCCTGTATCGAGCCGGTATTGGTATTGCCCACGGTGCTGTCCGTTCCGCCGGCATTGGCCGCATTGTTGATTTCATTCAAGAGCGCGTCCAGGATGAGATCGATCGAGGGCTCGCCTATGGCGCCGGCCTTCGGGCCTTCGGCCGGCTTTTCGCCGGGGACAGGGCCTTTGGCGGGACCGGTGACAGGCGGAACGGCCGCCCCCGGCGCGGCGCCCAGTATCTGGCCGCCGGGGCCCACTTGCGCGGGCCCGCTGCTCGGGGCGAGATTCACGCTCTGCCCGGTGGTCTTGGAGGTCACAACGACCGAGCCGTTGGTTGCCGAGATCGCGTTCCCGCCGCCCTCGGTCTTCCGCACCTGAGCGGCGGAACCCTGGCTCAGCTTGAGCTCCACCGTTCCCAGGGTTACCGTCACGTCGCCCTTGACGGCTACAATCTCCACGCCGCCGTCCGGCGTCATCAATACCTGGACCTGCCGCCCCGAAGGCAGAAGGATCTCAAGGCCCGCCTCGAGGTTCGTCACGCCGACGAAGCCCGCGTCGCAGGAGATGTCGAGCCGGCCGCTTGCGTCGACGCTGAGGGTGAGGTTCGTGCCCTTCACCGCGACCACGCCCGAGGGGGTATGGAAACGGCGGAGCGCCAGGCTTCCTTGCATGATGTCGGCCGTCACGTCTCCCCGCCGGATATCCAGCGCGCCCTCGAGAATCGTGAGGTCGGAGTTCTGGCGCACGTCGAACCAACTGCCGTCCGGATAAAGGACCCGGGCCATTCCCTGGCCCGTGACGATCTTGTCGTTTGCCTTCAGCGGATAATTGATCATGGTGACCGCCTTCGCTTCCCCGCCGCCGGCGGCGATCTTCACGTCTCCCCGAAAGGAGGTGATCTTGGCCAACGTGGCCGCATGGAGCTCGCCCACGCAGAAGGCAAAACATAAAAGAGATCCAAGGGCGATTCTTTTCATGCAAAATACCTCCTGCCCCTTTTTTGCGCTTGAGAAACCCCTAAAAAACAAAGCCGGCTACGATTTCCTTCGGTTCTCTTTCGCTCAAATCCTTTCGAAACGCAACCTCCATATATATACCAACTTGAAATTGGGATATTATAACGCTTTCCATTGCCTTTTCTTTATTTATCGAGGGAATATAAACCATGTCAAGTAAAAAAATCCTGCCCCATCGCGCGCCCTTTTTACCTCTCGTGAAAGCAGGCATTTAAAATATCGATAACCGCAATTTATAAAATGTCGGATCCTGACCGGCCACACAAAATCCTTCCCTGACTTCATAAGGTTTATCGTCACAACACCTTGCGCATCACAGGCAAAGTGGAACGCATGATATGGCTTTTCTCAACATCTCGCGCGGCAAGTCTTTTGTGCAAAGATTCTAACCTTTGTAATTTTAATGGGTTAAAACGCGCACTTCCTCCCCAAGAAAATATCACAACGATCCCTTAAGTCGCTCAAAGCACATGCGTTGTTCCATCCCTTGTTGGACTCGGAGGTTACGATAATCCTGGAGCGCTCGATATCGCTTTGAGCTACCCCGGTCCCCTTATATAACAACTTTTCAAGGATGAAAACTCCCCTTGGACTCTTGGAACTCCCGCTGTAACTAACATGAATGTGCTCCATGGAGTCCGCACGCTTGTCAACTTTTTCCGGAAATTAGAACTCGCCGCAAGCATGGGAAGCGGTCGATTGCCCGCTAAAAGGATTGCATGCGAGCGCCCCCCGCGATGCTTAATATTCATCCGGCTCTGCCGGACAAAACCGCCCGGCAGCATGGAGAACGGGCTCCTTTTCCCGGCGCCCGGTGAAGACGGGCCAAGGCTATAAAAGTCTCCTGAAAATCAAGGGACCGGGAAGCGAAGGCTCCCGTGCCGCACGGAATAGGAAGGCCCCTTTCTGTCTACCCCTGAAAGGACTTGACTTGTCCGGAGGCGCCTTGTACCCTTCGAAAGATAATCGGCGCCGCGGCGCGTCGGTTCCGCGCGATCTTCGTTCGTATCTTTGTTGTCGCGATTGGGTTGCGAGAAAACGCCTCTCATTATGGAACACGGAATGATCCCAAGGGGGAAGACTCCCTTTCCCAAGCCCTGTGCCGGGGCAGGGAAGCCCGGTCGCGTGGCCGCTCTTCCATCTTGAGATTGAGATAAAGGAATGGAATCATGGCCTTTCTTTCCGGCAAGACGGTGCTTATCACCGGGGCCGCGGGCACGGTCGGCAAGGAGCTCGTCCGCCAAGTCCTGGCCCAGGGGCCCGCGGAGCTCAGGGCCATCGACAACAACGAGACCGAGACCTTTTTCCTGGAGGAAGAGTTCGTCCCCTCGGTCCTGGCCGAGCGCCCCGCCGGAACTCCTGCACCCCCCTTCCACGCCCATGTGGGCGACGTGCGCGACCCGGACAAGCTCTTGCACCTGACGCGCGGGGTGGAGGCGGTCTTCCACGCCGCGGCCCTGAAGCACGTGCTCCTATGCGAGCGCTCGCCCTTCGACGCGGTGCAGACCAACATCATGGGCGTTCAGAACGTGGTGAACGCCGCGCTCGAGAACCGGGTCGAGCGGGTGATCTTCATGAGCTCGGACAAGGCCGTGAACCCCACGAACGTCATGGGCACCTCCAAGCTCATGGGCGAGCGCCTGATCACGGCGGCGAACAGCCTGAAGAAGGACCGCAAGACCCTATTCGCCTCCACCCGCTTCGGCAACGTCCTCGGCTCCCGGGGGTCGGTCCTGCCCGTCTTCTTCCGCCAGATCCGAGAGGGCGGTCCGGTCACGCTCACCGACCGGCGCATGACGCGTTTCGTCATGACGGTCGAGGAGAGCGTCCGGCTCGTGCTCGACGCTTCCGAGCTCGCGCGGGGGGGCGAGGTCTTCGTCACCAAGATGCCGGTCCTCCGGATCGAGGACCTCGCGCGGGTCCTGATCGAGACGCTCGCGCCCCGCTTCGGGCACGACCCCGCGCGGATCCGCGTCACGGAGATCGGCGTGAAGGCGGGCGAAAAGCTCTACGAGGAGCTCCTGAGCCAGGAGGAGACCCGCCGCGCCCTGGAGCTCAAGCGGATGTTCGTGGTGCTGCCGGCCTTCCGGTCGGTCTACGAGGAGATCGACTACGCCTATCCCGAGACGGTCTCCGACCGCGTCGCGCGCGCGTACGTGAGCGCCGAGGAGCGCGCCCTGACGGCCGAAGAGCTTTGCCGATACCTCGAGGAAAACCGAGTCCTCGAAACCCTGAACCCCTAAGGCAAGCGCCATGCGTTGGCTCATTACCGGCGGCTGCGGCTTCATCGGCACCAACCTCGTCGAGCACCTCCTTGGCGAAGGCGGGCACGAGATCCGGGTACTCGACAACCTTTCGACCGGCACGCGCGAAGCGCTCGGCCGGGTGTGCGCCTTTGCGGAAAAGGACGCCTCCGGTCTCGTGGAGCCTCCTCCCGCGCCCGAGGGGGCCCTCGTCGAGCTTGTGAAGGGCGACATCCTGGACGAGCCCCTGGCTTTCTCGGCCGCCCGCGGCCGTGACGTCGTCGTGCACCTTGCGGCGAGCACGGGGATTGAGCCCTCCCTCCGGCATCCCCTGGAGGACGCGCGCGCCAACGTCACCGGGACGCTCCACATGCTCGAGGCGTCGCGCCGCGCGGGCGTGGGGCGTTTCGTCTTCGCCTCGAGCGGCGCGGCCGTGGGCGCGCGCGAACCGCCCGTCCACGAGGAGGTGGCCCCGCATCCGGCCTCCCCTTACGGCGCGGGCAAGCTCGCGGGCGAGGCCTATTGCTCGGCCTACCGGCGCGCCTACGGGCTGGGGACCGTGGTCCTGCGCTTCGGAAACGTCTACGGGCCCCGCTCCGGGCGCAAGGAGAGCGTGGTCGCGCGCTTCCTCCGACAGGCCCTTTCCGGCGAGACCCTCCACATCCACGGCGACGGCGACCAGACCCGGGACTTCATCTACGTGGGCGACCTCGTGCGCGCCCTCGCCCTGGCGGCAAGCGCGGCGGGCGTGGAGGGCGAGACCTTCCAGATCGGCACGAACGCCGAGACCACGGTCAACTCCCTAGCGAAGACGCTCCTCGCGGCCCTAAAGAGGGCGGGCATTCGGAACGTTTCCCTGGAGAGGGCCCCCGCGCTCCCGGGCGAAGTGCGGCGGAGCTGTCTCGACGCCTCCAAGGCGAAGCGGCTCCTCGGCTGGGAGGCGGAGACCTCCCTCGCCGAGGGCGTCGAAGAAACCCTGACGTGGTTTCTCTCGCAGGAACGCCCCTTCGAGAAACCGGTCCGTCCATGAAGATCTTTCACGTCGGCACGAGCATTTCCCTGAACCAGGTCGTCCTCGATCAAATGGTCGACCAGCTCCGGCGGGGGCACGAGGTCGTGGCGCTCTGCCCCCGGGACGAATGGGCCCGACGCATCCGCGACTGCGGGGTGCGCCTCCTCCCCGCGCCCTTCGTGCGCCACGATGTCCCGGCCACGCTCCAGGCCGGGATCGAGACCTTTCTCGCCTGCCGCAAGGAGCGGCCGGACATCGTGCACACGCACAACTCCCTGCCCGGCATCGTCGGCCGCATGGCCGCCCGTCTGGCGGGGGGGGCCGCCGTGATCCACACCTGCCACGCCTGGCCCCTCCACCTCAGTCGCAGCCGTCTCTTCACCCTCTCCTACCTCGCGCTCGAGCGGCTGGCGGCCCGCATGGCGGGCGCGGTGCTCTTCCAGAATCCCGACGACAGGTTCGCCTGCGTCTCGCAAGGCATCGTGCCGCCCTGGAAGGCCGTCTGGATCGGGAACGGCATCGACCTCGAGGCCCTCGACGCCGCCACGGACGGCGTGGAGCGGGAGAAGGTGCGCAACACCCTGGGGCTCTCCTCCGACACCTTTGTGATCAGCATGGTCGCGCGACTGGAGCCGCTCAAGGGGCACGCCTTCTTCCTGCGGACGTTCCAGGCCCTGCTTGAACGGACGAGCCGGCGGGTCGTCGCCCTCCTCGCGGGCTTCGGCAGCCACGGGGATCTCCTCAGGCAGGAGGTGGCGCGCCTGGGGCTGGACAAGGCGGTGCGTTTCCTCGGCTACCGTAGCGACATCCCGGCCTTTCTCCTCGCAAGCGACCTTACGGTCCTCACCTCGCTCTACGAGGGGCTGCCGCGCGCGCTCATGGAGGCCATGGCACTAAGGCGGCCGGTCGTGGCCACGGACGTGCCGGGCACGCGCTCCGTGGTGAAGGACGGCCTGACCGGGTTTCTCGTGCCCTACGGCGACGTCGAGGGATTTGTCCGCGCGGTCGGCGAAATCATGGGGAACACGGAGCGGGCCCTCGCCATGGGCGCGGTGGGCCGCGCGCGGGTGGAGGAGCACTTTAACGCCCGGCGTGTCCACGACCGGATCCTGGCCGTGTACGAGCACCTCCTTGAGAAGCGGCCCGGCCCCCTGCCCAACTGGGAGCCGGAGGATTGAAACGTAACGCCTCGGGAACCGGGCAACCCGGGCGTCCGCACGCACTCTTCACCCCCGCGCGCGGTAGAGCGAGGGGTCGACCACCGCGGCCATGCGGCCCACGTCCAGCCCCCCGCCCAAGAACGCGTTCAAGGCATCGAGGCGGGGCCGCGGATCCACGAGGATCGCGTTATAGTCCGCGTGGAAGACCGAGATATTCTTCTGCGTGGAAAGCCACGTTTCGAGCTTCGCGAGGTGCTCCTCGAACCTCTCCCGCAAGACCCCGCTCGACACGGCGGAGGCGCGGCCCGAGCGCGCGAGCATCTTCTCCTGCGAGAGAAGAATCTCTCCGAGCTTCCGTCGCAAAAAAATGATCTTGTAAAAACGGTCCGGCGGGAGTCGGTAGAGGAGGAGGGAGACCATCTTCACGGCCCTGCCCTCGGCATCGTTTAGCCACCCCGCATCCTCCGGC
>JAZDLH010000214.1:0-32117 GCA_043802275.1 Planctomycetota bacterium | reverse complement strand
TCATGTCTCGGGATTTCTTCCATGGGTATTTTTGTTATATCCCCCCTGGGGGTTTCTCCAAACCATTTGGCATAAGTACGCTGAGCATGATAGTCCCACTCACTTGAAAATACACACTCCCCACCCGCTTTCTCCAATGCTATGCGGAAACCCCCTACTCCGGCAAACAGATCGGCAAAAGTAAAAGATGTTTTTGACTTGATCGAAGAAGAGGCATTGGGTTCCGTTTTTTTAAAGGCAGGACTCGATATGGTAAGGTTATGCTTTATCGCAGCATTTAAAAGCTCGATGAGAAATTCCTGCTGAGTCATACGTTGTTCGTAACGTTTTTGCTGAATCCAACTGGCAATATCCTCTGGAACGTCACGAAGTAGAATATCGTTTGCCATATTTCGCGCCCCCACGGGAAAATCTGATAGCATTGATATCAATATTCCCCAAGGAAGTCAAATAAAATTAATCAATTTTCCATGCCCCCCTCACCCGTCGAGATGGCGGCGGTCGAGGTCGGGCATGGTCTCGGGCTTGTTGGGGTCCCAGACGCGGCTTTCGCCCTCGAGCGCGGTCACGTTCTCGTAGGTGCCGTCGCTTTGCTTCACGAGCTTGGCGAAGCCCTTGTCGCGCAGGTCCGTGTCCGAGGTGGGGCTCGAGATGTACACCCCGCCAATCACGCGCGAGACCGCCCCGCCGCACTCCGGGCACTTCAAAAGCGCCTCCTCCTTCATGGACTGGTCGAGAAAGAATCGTTTCCCGAGCGCGCAGGGCTTTTGGCCGTCGCCCGACTCGCCCGCATCGCCGGCAACGCCCGCCACGCCGGGGCTACGTTCCTCGCCGCGGCCGCGCGCCTCGCTAAGGCCGCGCCTCCCGCCGGCGGCGTCCGCCCTGCCGGCGCTGCTCGGCCAGTCGGCGGCCCATTCCTTGCCGGCGTGCTCGTACTGGTAGGTGGGCATACTTCTCCCTCCTCGCGCCAAAGCGTGAATAACGAGGCGGCCCAGGTCCTTTCAAGCTCGCCCTACCCCAAAGTCTGTATTCGCGCCCGCGCCGACAAGCTCTTTTCAAAAAAGCCGTATCGGCAAGCCCGGGCAAGTATTATGGCTTTATATGCAAAGCGCCGAGATTATAAAATCGATCGTAACTCAATCGCTTTCTGTATAGTTATGTCGATTCCGGAAGCGTATCCCTCAGGGATGATCCCTGGGCATTGAAGGGATTTCTAAGATCCGTGATGCTCGGAAGCGCATCGAGGGAGACGATGCCGAACTGCTCGAGGAAGCGCTCGGTCGTGCCGTAGAGCATGGGATGGCCCAAGACCTCGGTGTTCTTGCCCACCACGCGCACGAGCCCGAGCTCGATGAGGCCCCGCAGGACCGGCCCGCAGGCCACGCCGCGGATCCTCTCGATGTCCACCCGCATGATCGGCTGCTTGTAAGCCACGATGGCGAGCGTGTCGAGCGAGGCGGGCGTGAGCTTCTTCGGGCCCGAGGGGCGCTTCACGAGGTAGGAGACGAAGGCCGCGTATTCCGGCAGGGTCATGAGCTGGTACCGGTCGCCCGTCCGGACGATCTCGAAGGCGCGGCGGGCGGCCGCGTAGTAGGCGTTCAGGTTTTCCACGGCCGCGCGCACGGCCGCGGCGCGCACCCCCTGCCCTGCCGCGTGCGCAAGCTCCGCCGCGGTCTGGGGGTCGGACACGCTCAAGAGCAGCGCCTCCACCACATTCTCGAGCGGCAGGTCGATCTCCGTGCGAAGGTCTTCCTCATTCGAGAGACCCTCTTCGGCGCCGGCGGAAGGGCGCGCGCTTCGCTCCTCCGACAGGGCCTCATCGTCCTCCTCCGCGGCCGGAACGGCGCGGCCGACGTGCGCAAGGGCGTCGCCCTCTTCGAACGCGAAGACGGGATCTTCTTCCGGGGCGTTCACGTCCTGGGATTCGGTCACAAGGGCTCCTCGTCCAAACAAAAGCTCGCTTGTCCCTACAAGCGGCAGGGTCTATTCCATTTTAAAGAATGCCCAACGCCTGTCAAATGCAATGAGTTCCGGCTTTTGCCTTCCGGGAGGGATTTATGGCGCGTCCCTCGGGGTTCGGCCCAGGGCGTGGGACCTGACAATGCTTCAGAGCGCTTCGTGACGGCTTTTCCTTGACGCGCCGCCCAAGAAGGATACAATGGCGCGTCGTGTAGCGGGACGGTGCCCCTCGGGCGTCCGGCAAGGCTGGAGCCCGGGTCTTGGATCAGGGCTTGCCCGTTCCGCATGGGGATTGCTTTTCCTCTCGTCGGATAGGGGATATCCATGGTGGCGAAGACGCGCGTGCTGGTGCTTGGGATGCTTTTTTGCGCCCTGCTATGCTGCTCGGGATGCCTGAGCTCCCTCTTCGGCCGGAGCGCCGGCGGGCGGCTCGTATGGTGGTGCGACCGGTGCCAGTCCGAGGTCGCGAGCCCCGAGACCCATGTCTGCGGCATGACGGTGTACGACCCGGCGACCGGACGCGACATCCGCAAGGTCGGCGTCACGGCCGAGGCGCTGGAAGGTGCCCAAAAGGCAGCGAGGGCCTCCGGAGCGGTCAAGCGCAAGGCGGTTTCCGGCGCCGAGGACACGCACGCCACCTGGCGCTTCTGGCAGCAGTCCCGCAGCAGGGAGACCGGCCCGGCCCCGGCGGCAAGGCCGGCCTCGACCAAGCGCTGGTGGCGGTTCTGGCAGTGAAAGAGGGGCAAATCATCCCTCTCCGGGCGACTCGTTTCCTTTCAACCGGATAGAGAGAAGAGGGAAGGGGAGGCTGCGTGCCGGCTACCCCGCGCCTACTTGTCGACGATCTCGGGCGGGATGGTTTCCCGGCGCGGCTCGCGCACCTTGAAGAGAAACCACGCCGTGCCAAGAATCGCGCTTATCTCGGCGATCCCGAAGAGGTAGGCGTAACCCCACCGCTCCGCCACGTAGCCCATCCCCAGCGACAAGAACGCGGCCGGGAGGACCAGGAGCCCGCTCATGGCGATGTACACGGGCCGCTCCTCGGGCCGGCAGAACTCGATGGTCATGGTCTGCTGGGAAACCATCCGCGCGCTGTTGGCAATCATCATGAAGGCGAAGACCGACAGGTAGACGGCCAGCCGCCCGCTCCAGAGCGCGGTGGCGGCGACGACGGTCGCGCACGACCCGGCGATCAGGAAATTCAGCTTGTGCCCGAACCGGTCGGCCAGCCAACCCAAAAGCGGGGTGACCAGGAGCGAAGTGACGTAGCCGATCATCGTGAAGATTCCGACGTACGACTCGGGGAGATCGAATCGGCTGCGGGCATGGATCGCAAGGAAGGGGCTGCTCGCGAAGGCGAGGATGAAAAATCCCCGGGCGGCCAAGAAATGAGCGAAGTTGCGGTTGCCGTACAGGATGGCCGGCACGCGGCGGAGCGTCGCGGCCAGGTTCCCCGGCGGGGCGACCGAAAGGGTGTCCGGCTCGTCGATGCGGGAGATGAGAAAGAGGGATCCCATGAGGAAGGCGGAGCCGATGAGGAAGAGCGCGGCGAAGTTGTGCGGGAAGGACGTCGACGCCAGGATTCGGGTCACGGCAAGGGCGCCGAAGACGCCGAGAAGCATGCCGCCGGTCTGCCGGATCGAGAAGATCCGCCCCCGGAGCCGGACCGGGATGGCCTTGGCCACGATTTCAAACCAGGCCGGGAACGCCATGCCGCCCACGTAGTAAGAAATCCCGATGGCGAAGAGCGATAGGAAGAGCACGAGGCCCGGGTGCGCCTCTCCCCAAAAGAGGCAGGCCAGTCCCGGGACGATCCATACAATGCGCTGCGCGCCCCCCCAGAGAAGGACATAGGGTTTTTTCCATCGGAGAGATTGGATCCGGTGCGCCATCAAAAGGGGCGCAAAGGCGAAGCCGATCGTCATGAGGCAGTTGGGGAGCGCGATGAGCGTCTTGCTGGCGCCGAGCCTGTCCAGGAAGACCGGCACCACGGTCTCGACCGCCATGAAACTCATCCCGAGCGTCCACACCATGCCGTCGAGCCCGATGTAGGCGAAGTTGTGCTTGAGCCGCCTCCGTTCCCGGGAATCCGGAGGGGAAGCGACGTCGTTCTGGATCGGGCGATCGGTCATGAGGGGTTCCCATTCGAAGAAAGCCGGTATCTTACTACAGACGACGCTTCGATGCAAGGGGGCGGGCCGAATCCGCTTGACTTGGGCCGGCCGGTCGTGTTAAGGTGATTTTTACCAAGACCTCCCATGCGGACCGTTCCTCTCGGGAGAACGGGGGCACTACATGCTCTGGGTGTACGTCGTCCTGATCGTGATGCTGCTGGGCGCGGCCGTGCTCGGCGCGGTGCTGTGGTTGTTGTATCTCATCCGGCTCGTTTCCATCGATGACGAACGGAACGCCCGGATCGTGGCCAAGCGGCGCGAGCACGAGGTGCGGATCCGCGCCATCGCCGACCGGCACGGAGAGCCCGGCACCCGGGAAGAGGACGCCGTCCGCACCGCCCGGGCGATCCGCGAGGATGCGTCCCTGACGCTGGAGGTCTATTCCCGCACCAAGGACGAGGGCCGGGCCAAGAAGACGCTCCTTCCCTGAAGTTGAAAGCGGACTCCTGCGAGAGGGCGGCGCCGCGTCCTTCCCCAAACGGCGGAGGCGCGGGGAATCGTCTTTCTCATCCGCTGACGGCCGAATGCATCGCGCGCGTCCCGAGGGAGGAGGCGCCGCCCCGGGATGTGGATCGAACCGATGTACAAAACCGTCATCGCCATCGACCTCGAGACCACGGGCATCGATCCGGCGCGCGACGAAATCCTGGAGATCGGCGCGGCCGTGCTCGAGGAGGGCCGGGTCACCGACCGCTTCCAGGAGCTCGTGGCCGTCCGGACGCCCCCGCCCGCGCCCATCGTGAAGCTCACGGGCATCGCCCCGGAGATGCTCCAAGGCGCCCGTCCCCTCGAGGCGGTCCTGCCGGAGTTCCTCCGCTTCCTCGAGCGCGAGGATGCGGCCTACATCGCGCACAACGCGGCCTTCGACCGCGCCTTTCTCCAGGCCGCGAGCGCCGACCTCTTCCGGCACCGGATGCTCGACACGGTGGGGCTCGCGCGCATCTTCTTCCCCCGTCTCCAGAGCCACGCCCTCGGCTTTCTCGCCGAGGCCCTTGGCCTTGCGGGCGGGGACGCCCATCGCGCCGCCGCCGACTGCGAGGCGACGCTCGCGCTATGGCGGCGTATCCTCGCCGAAGCCTATCGCATGCCCCGCGCGCTGTTGGGCGAGATGAACGACCTCTTGGCGCGCTTGAAGACCCATCCCTTCAGGGAATTCTTCCTCCGCCTCGACCGTCAGCGCTTCGCCGCGGAGTTCGGCAAGGAGCGCGAACCGTTCCTAAGCCTCTTCCGCGACCATAAGGAAATTTTAAGCGCGCGGACACCTGAGCGGGAGCTCGACCGGACGCACGGCGCGCTCGACGGGGAGGAGGTCGCGGCCCTCTTCGCGCCCGGCGGGGCGCTCGCCCGGACCCTCCCGGGCTTCGAAAAGCGCGAGGGCCAGCGGGAGATGGCCCGGAACATGGCCCAGGCCCTGAGCGAGGACCGGCACCTCCTCGTCGAGGCGCCCACGGGCATCGGGAAGACCCTCGCCTACCTCGTGCCCGTGGCCCTCTTCAGCACGCGGGAGGGGTATCCGGTGATCCTTTCCACCAACACCAAGAACCTCCAGGCGCAGCTCTTCGAAAAGGACATTCCGCTCGTCCGGAAGGCGCTCGGCATCGAGTTCAAGGCCGCCCTCATCAAGGGCCGGGGAAATTACCTGTGCCTCCGGAAGCTCCTGTACCTCCTCGACAACGCCGACCGGGAGCTCGTGCGCGAGGAGCGCATCCCCCTCGCCACGCTCCTCTCCTGGGCCGTGGCGACCGAGACCGGCGACATCGCCGAGTGCGTGCTGACCGGCCGGCCGGACTTTTCCGTCCTCTGGGCGAAGCTCCGCACGATCGGCGACGAGTGCCTGGGGCGGGCCTGCCGGTGCCGCACGCGCTGCTTTCTCCGGCGCGCCCGCTCGCTCGCGCTCCAGGCCGACCTCGTGGTCGCCAACCACGCCCTGGTCTTCGCCGAGATGAACATGGAGAGCGCGGTGCTCCCCGAGTACCGGCAGATCGTCTTCGACGAGGCCCACAACCTCGAGGCGGTCGCGACCGAGCACCTCACGGTCGAGGTCTCGCTCCCCCGCGTGGGGCAGGTCCTGGGCCGCCTCTTCCGAAGGCCGCGGCGGGGCCAGAAGGGCGGCACCGGGCTTGCGGCGAGCCTCCTCGCCTCGCTCGGGGGCAAGGGCGCCGGCGCCCCGGAAGATCTCGTTGCCCGCTGCGGGAAGGAGTGCGAGGCGCTCCTCTCGGCGATCGAAGAGGCGAGCCGCCGGGTGGGGCCCTTCTTCGAGGCGCTCGCCAGGGTGCTCCCCGCCCGGACCGAGCGCGTCCGCTTCGCCGAGGGCCGGCGCAAGGGGAACGGGTGGACGCCCCTGGACGCGGCCAAGCGCGGCCTCGTCGCGTCCCTCGCGCAGGTCATGCGGAGGGCCGAAAGCGCCGCCCAGTCGCTCCGCGAGATGCCCGCGGGCGGCATCGCGTACCTCCGGGACTACGAGCGCGAGCTCGAGGCCGTGCTCCAGTGGCTGCGCGAGGTGATCTCCGACGTCGAGTTCGTGCTGGCGGGAAGCGAGTCGAACTACGTCTACTGGGTCGAGAGCGCCTCGACGAGGCAAGGCGGGGCCGCGGCCTACGCCGCGCCCCTCTCCATCGCGGAGCTCATGCACGACCAGGTCTACGCGCGGAAGATGTGCTGCGTCTTCTCCTCCGCCACGCTCACGGTCCGGGGGAAATTCGAATTCCTTGCCGGCCGACTCGGCATCGACCGGGTCCCTGGGGAGAAGCTCCTCGCCCTCCGCGCGGAAAGCCCCTTTGATTACGACCGCCAGTGCCTCGTGGCCGTACCCGCCTTCCTCGCGGAGCCCGATCAGGGCGGGAGCGAGGAGTACGTGGAGGGTCTCTCCGCGCTATTGGCCCAGGTCTTCCGCCGGAGCCGCGGCCGGGCCCTTGCGCTTTTCACGAGCTACGACATGCTTCGCCGCGCCTACGAGCGGCTCCAGCAGGCTTCGGCCGGCGACGGCTACACCCTCCTCGCCCAGGGCGAAAGCGGCTCGCGCGAGCACCTCGCCGCGCTTTTCGCGCGCGACATCCACAGCGTGCTTCTCGGGACACACAGCTTCTGGGAGGGCGTGGACGTGAAGGGCGAAGCGCTCTCGTGCCTCGTGATCGCGCGGCTCCCGTTCGCGGTCTTCACCGATCCCATCGTGGAGGCGCGCTGCGAAAAGATCGAGGCCGAGGGCCTGGACGCGTTCGTGCACTACTCCGTGCCGAGCGCGGTCATCCGCTTCCGGCAGGGATTCGGCCGGCTCATCCGAAGCCGGAGCGACCGGGGCGCGGTCATCCTCGCCGACCGCCGGGTGGTGGCCAAGCGCTACGGCAAGGTCTTTCTCGAGAGCCTCCCCACCCGGGCCGAGGTCTTTAGCGACCGGGCGGCGTTCCTGGACGCCCTGGAGGAATTCTTTTCGGAAGAGGAGACGGAAGAACCCGATCGCAAGGAAACGTAGCCACGAAAGGAACAGGAGAGGATTGAGTCGGGCGTGAGGGAAAGGGGCGCGGAACCGCGTAGAATTGGGGAAATCGAGCGAAAGGGAACGATTATGAACGGGCCGCATGAAATGGGAAAGCCTGGAGTCTTCCGCTGGTGGATGGTGCCGCCGGCGCTTGTGATGCTCCTCGTCGCGGGCGTCGGGACCTTCCGAAGCGTGACAGGGAAGAGGATCGAGGCGAAGCTCGACGAGATCCGCGCGGCGGGCTGTCCCGTCACGCTCGAGGAGCTCGACGCCTGGTACCCGACCCCCCAGGGCGAGAATGCCGCGGACTATTACGAAGACGCCTTCCGGGCCTACGTGGAGTGTGACGAGGTAGAGAGCGAACCCCTGCCGGTGATAGGGAGGGGCAAGCTTCCCGGGCGCGGAGAGCGCCTCCCCGAGGAGACGAAAAAGCTCGTCCGGGCGTTTCTCGAGGAGAACCGGGACGCGCTCGCCAAGCTCCGCCGGGCCGCCGATATTCCGGGATGCCGCTACCCCATCGATGTGCGCAAGGGAGTCAACACGCTCCTGCCGGAGTTGCAAAAAGTCCGGGAGGGCGCGAACCTGCTGAAACTGGCGGCGATCTTCGAGGCGGGGGAGGGGAGGCCGCACGAGGCGGCGGAGGCGATCTATTCCAACGTCCGACTGGCGGAATCCCTGCGGAACGAGCCCCTCCTCGTCTCCTCGCTCGTTCGAACCGCCTGCCTAAGCATTGCGGCGGATACCGCCGAGCAGACGCTCAACCTTTCTGCCCTGCCGGGCGAAAAGCTCGATCTCCTGCGCGAGGCGTTCCGGCAAGCGGAGAATCCCTTTGGCATGGCCCGCGCCCTAACGGCCGATCGCTGCTTCGGGATCGATTTATTTTCCAACTTCCAGCAATGGGCCGGTTACTTTTCTTCGGAATTCGGCGGTTTGGCGAATTCCCCGTTGCGGGTACCCCTCACTGCCTTCTACCGGGTGTCCGGCATGAGGGAGCTCGATTTTTTGTATTACCTGGACAATATGGACGAAGTAATAGCCGTCTCCAGACGCGAAGTCGTTAGGGATCGGTTGGCCTATACACCCCCTTATCGCAACGAATTTCCCAAGTACGCCGTGTTTACAGCGCTTCTACTGCCGGCGTTGGATTCCGTCATCGAGGCGGATGTCCGCGGGATCGAGATTCTTCGCGTCACGCACGCGGCTCTAACCGTGGAGCGCTTCCGGGTGAAATACGACCGCCTGCCCGAAAACCTCTCGGAGCTCGTGCCGGAGTTTCTGTCCGAGGTTCCGCTCGACCCGTATGACGGGAATCCTTTGCGATATAAAAAGCTGGAGAAGGGATACGTGGTCTACAGCATCGGCCAGGACAAGACGGACGACGGCGGCAAGGAACCGGATCCCGAGAAGGGCTCCTGGCGGGGACAGACCGGCGTGGATTACACCTTTACTGTCGAGCGGGAGTGAAGCGACGCGCTTCAGAGGTTTTGTACGCCTCCCAATCGCGCGGCGGGCTGCTCGCCGCATCCGAATCTTGGACGGTGGCTTGGCGGTCGAGCATTTCTTGTTGTCCGAGTTCTCGGCCTTGCCCCCTTTTCCACACTTCCTTCGCGTTTCCTTTGGTGTTATAATTTCTTCCGTCCTTCGCGGGACAAAAGCGGCGCTTGGAGGGCGGCGATAACCTGTAAAAGACGCCCAAGCGGTTCAAGTCTCGTATCCCATTGTGACGATAGAAGTTAAAGAGTCCGCGGATGCCAACCCCGAGGTTTTTAGAGGGCGGCTTTTACAAGCCGAAAGGCGAGGTGTAAGCCGAAAGGCGAGGAAATTCCCCATGTCCATAACGGAAACCATTCTGCTGGCGGGTCTTGCTCTTGCGGCGGGCGCTCTCTTCATCGTGTCTCTTTTCATGAGGCGCCGGGGCCGGGCGAGCCGGCGGGATGCAGCCTTAAAGAGGCTGGAGACCGTTCGCCGGCGCGCGCAGCAACAACATGGGCCCCTCATCCGGGAGATCATGGACGAGGCGGCCTCGGCCCCGCCCGAGCGCGAGATGCTGGAGAAGGAGCTCAAGTCCGATCCGCGCAAGGCGGCCGGGTCCTTGAAAAAAATGATGGATAAATAGGGAAGGCTCGAATGAAGACCTTGCTTGGGAAACGCCTCGGATGGGCCGTCGTGTGTCTCATGGGCATGGGCCTCGCCTCGTGCGAGGCGCCCTTCCTCAAGGATCTACCCAAGTTCGGGCAAGGGACTGCATCGAAAGGGCCGGCCGTCAAAGAGCCCGCGCGTCTCGTGGCGGGGCCGTATGTTTCGAGCCATGCGCCGCGCCGGGCGACCCTCTGCTATGCCGCCAGCCGACCATTGCCCGGCGGCGTGCGCCTCACCGGGCAGGGCTTAAACCTCGTGCAGCGCGTGGGAAGGCCGAGCGCCTTTCAAGCCGTCTCCTTCGATGATCTTGCGCCGGGAACGAGCTATCGGGCCGAGCTCTTGATCCCGGGCGGGGGGGGAGAGTCGTTTTCCTTCCAAACCCTGCCCGAGGGGGATGAGCCGATCGAAATCGCCCTGATTTGCGGCGGCGCCGCGGCCCCCGAATCGCTCGCCGCCGCCCTGGACACAGTGAGCGCACGGGCGCCGGACGCCATCGTACTCTTGGGCTCGCAGGTGACGCAGCCCGATGCGCGCGGGGCGTGGATCGAGGAGTTCTTTGCACCCAACCGCAAGGCGCTGGCGGGGAAGAACCTCCTCCATGCGCCCGACGAAGGCTTCCCCGCCGTGGAGGAGGTGCAGGCGCTCTTTCCCGCGAGCCCGTCGGGGGGGAGCAACTCCATGCGTTTGGGTCCCTTGCAGCTCGTCTTCGCCGCCGCACGGGAGCTGGAACCGGACCGCCTCCTTCCCTTCCAGGAGTGGCTGAAGCGCGAACTCGCAAGCCCGGCGCAGTGGAAAATCCTGGTCGTGGAGGGGGCGCCGCTCGCTTCGGGAGCGGAGGGCTTGGACGCAACGCTTCTCGAGGCGATCGGGCCGATGGCCGAGGAGGCCGGGATCGACCTCGTCCTCTCGAGCCGGGGGGCGTTCTATCATCGCTCGCTTCCCGTAGGCCAGGCCGGGGCAGGCATCCGGTACCTCGTCCTCCCCAAGCTTGCTCCCGCGAAAGAGCCTCCCGCCGCGAGCGACTTCACCGCGGCCCAGTCGGGCGAGCCGGGGGTCTTCCTCCTCCGGGTGAAAAACGGACGTCTCGGGGGGGAGATGGTCTCTCTCGGCACGAAGTTCGCGGACGCTTTTTCACTCGCGCCGGGGGAGCGGACGCGGGCCTCGGAGGCAGGGGCTTCGTTCATCGACCGGGAGGGGCTGGTGGCGAGGAAGGGGCTTCTCCTTTCCCAGGAACGGGAGCTTGCGCGCGTGGCGAGGCAGGCCTGCCGCGCCGTGGAGAATCCGGCCCGCCCCCGCGCGCTTCGCGTGCTGGTGGCCAATCCTTCGCCCGACGAACTGTTGGGCGAGCTCTTGTGGCAGACGGAAGGCACCGCCTTCCTCGTGGAACCCCGGCAGGTCGCCTTCCGGCTCGAGCCGGGCGAGGCGAGCCGCTCGGCCTTCTTCCTCAGTCCCAATCCCAAAGGCGCGGGCATGCCCAGCCTCACCGTGGCGCTCGAGAACGGCTTGAGCGCGACCGAAGAGCTTCTCCTCACGGAGCTTCGAGTCCTCTCCGTGCCGAGAACCGCCGAGCCCTGCCGCCCGGACGGCCGCATCCAGGAGGCGTTTTGGAAGAGCGCCGCACCGGTCGGCGGTTTTTACGGTCTCCAGGGAGCCCCGGATCCGGAAGGGGCCGTCCAGGCCTATCTCGCGGCCGGGCCGGAGGCCCTGTACGTCCGCTTCCGCTGCGCCCTGGGCGGGGCAAGCCTGCCGGAGGAGCCTCTCAGTCAAGCGGACGGCGACATCTGGCGCGAGGAGTCGGTGGAGGTCTTTCTCGATCCGCGCGCGGAGGGACGGGAGTATTACGAGCTCTCCGTCTCCACGGCCAATGTCCCGCTCGACGCGAACGACCGCGAGGGCCGGTCCTGGTCGCCGGAGTGGGGGCACGGGGTGGAGGTTGAGAAGGATAGTTACAACGTGGAAATGGCGATACCCTACCGGGCCCTGGGCTATGCCGCGCCGCCCGCCGCAGGGGAGGAGTGGGCCGTGAATCTCACGCGCAACCGCTACCAGGGCGGCGTTTGCACGGTCTACCAGGCCGCGCCGACCTTCGGCCCGAACAGCCGCTCGGGGCTGTATTTGCGCATCCGGTTCGAATAGAACCGAACGAGGGCGGCGCCCCTTCGCCAAGGTCCATTAAGATATAAAATGAAGCGCGCTCGTTTTCTTCATTCCTCCTCCTTCGTTCCTCCATTCCTCGCCGAGCCAAAGAGATATCGCTGTCCGGCGGTTCATTCTCCCCACGGAGCCGGCTTTTCTAAAAGCCTGTTTCCAAACCGCCAATTTGCGCATGCAGCGCCATGCGGAGACACGGATCGAAGCCGTTTTAAAACAGCTTTTACGTCTTGCTTGACAACCCTTTCCAGAAATGCATAGTGTAAAGCCATAGGGAAATACGTCTCGGTTTGATGGGATCGAAGAAGCCGCGAGAGCCTCGCCTTCTTTTGTAGCGCAAATTGTCCTCCTTCGATGAAAGGGATCCTCATGGAGATGGAGAAAGACGCGCTCTCCCCGCCATCCGCCCCGGCGAGGGGGGATTCATCCGGCGGCTCCCTCGCTCACGGCGTCCCTCCCTTCCCCGGGAGAAACCCGGTTCCACCCGCGCCACGGCAGGGCGGCACGGGCTTGCGCACCTGCGGCCTCCTAACCATGGGGTGCCTCTCGGCCATCGGTCTCGCCACGCTCCTGGTCGTCTTGGGGTTTGGGGCGGTGTTATTTACCGTCTTCCGTCTCGGAGGCATGGACCTCGTGCGCGAGGAAATCGTCACCCCCGGCAACCTCAAGGAGAAGATCGCGGTCGTCACCCTGTCCGGGCCCATCCTGGGGAGCGGGTCCTACGCCGACGGCGAGGGCATGGCCCGCAAGATCATCCTCATGCTCCGCGCCGCCGGCCGGGACGAGGCGGTCAAGGCCGTGATCCTGCAGGTCGACAGCCCCGGCGGGGGTCTCACGGCAAGCGACCTCATCTACAACGAGGTGAAACGCCTGCGCGAGAGCGGCAAGAAGGTGGTGGCGTCCGTGTCCGGATTCGCCGCGAGCGGGGGGTATTACGTCATCGCGCCGGCCGATCGCATCGTGCTCAGCCCCACCGGCATGGTGGGCTCCTTCGGCGTCATCCTAAACCGCTTCCTCCTCAAGGACCTTTTGCAGAAGGTCGGCATCGCCGCCGACCCCATCAAAAGCACGGACATGAAGGACCTCGGCTCCCCCTTCCGGGATCTCACCCCGGAGGAGCGGGAGTATTTCCAGGCCGTGGTGGAGGCCTTCCACGCGCGCTTTATCCGGATCATCGCCGAGGGCCGGACGCTCGATCCCGAGAAGGTGAAGACCCTGGCGGACGGAAAGCTCTACCGGGTCGACGAGGCCCTGGCCGCGGGGCTCGTGGACGAGGAGGGTTATTTCGACGAAGCCCTAAAGCTCGCTCAAAAGCTCACGGGCGTGACGAAGCCGCATCTCGTGCGCTACATGGCGCCCCTGACGGCCGGCGAGCTTTTTGGCCTCTCCTCCCGAATGCCCACGGCCGGGGCCGTGGCGGACGCCATGATCGGGCGCCTGATCGAAACCGCGGATCGGCCGGCGCTCGAATAGCCTTGCTCTCCGCCGCGGGCCGACTTTGTCCCGCCGGTTGAGGGAAAAAGGTAAACAAAGGAAGCGCCATCGCAACCCCGAAGGCCGCGGCGGGTGATTTCGGGTCCGGCGGGCGCAGGAAAGGGCGCGGGGATGGACGCGTTTATCGACAAATTCTATTACATCGTAATGGGCGTCATCGTCGTCACGGTGCTCTTCTTTCTCCTCGGCCGGCATCGGCAGGAGCAGGAGCTCATCATCAACCGGTCCTTCCCCCAGGAAGATTCCCCGGGCAAGGGGGACCGGGCCAAGACGGCCACGCCCGCCCCGGAAAGAAATCCCGCGCCGCCGGCGCCGAATCCCATCCAGCCCGCCATTCCTGTCGGCGACAAGCCTTTGCGCCAGGCCACTCCCATTTCCCCGGTCTCGGCGCCTTCGAGCGAGTTCCCGCCCGGCGCCGTCGTTGCGGAAAAGATGCTGCCGGAGGCGAAGATCCTGATCGACGGCCAGACGGAAGACTGGATCACGGTGCCTATCTTCTTCCTTCAGAGGACCGGGGCTGCGGTCAAGACCGCCCATGGATTCCGGGGGGCGAAGCTCGCCTGCGACGGGGAGGCCGTCTACGCGATCTTCCTCCTGGCAACGGGCATCCGCGAAGCGGGCGAGGAGGACTCCAAAGAGGGGGGGAAAACGGAGGAGCGGCCGCTCGGGCTTCTCACGCTCGAGGGGGAAGGAGCGAAGGTCGCGGTGCGTTTTTCCACGGAGTTTCGCGATATACAGAGCCGGGAGGGGGGATTATTCCATCGGGAGCCGGTCGTGAAATACGAGGTCAAGCGGTACAACATCCTGACCGGGGCGTTGGACGCCGCGGCGACAGGAGACTCCTCGATTCAGCCCGATTCCGTGGCGTTCGAGGAGAAATGTCTCGAGTTCAAGCTTCCCCTGTCCCTCTTTCCCATCTCGGGGAAGCTGCCGGTCAAGGTCCGGTTTGAGGAAGGGTTACCTGAACAGAAAAACTCTCGCGCATTCCATATGGAAGCACAATGAAGGCAAAACCATGAAAAAGAAACTGCTTATATTGTGTATTTTATCGCTTTCCGTTGGGGGCATAGCGACACTGTTATTTAATCTTAGCCCATATAATCGTATCAACCTAATAATACAAAACCACAAATGTCAAAAATACTTACGATGTCTTATGTGCGTAGTTGAGTTGTATTCCGAATGCAACGATGGCGTATATCCGGAATCATTTCAGGATCTTTTTGCGCCGGAACCAATGAGCAATAATGATAGGGTGTTATGTTATTGCCCAGATACCTATAACTCCACGAGAATGAATAAAACAATATACCTAAACGTTAACTGGAATAAAGTTATTAAGGACAAGAGTAAATTGCCGGGCGATTTTCCGTTGATCTTTGATGGTTCTTTACGGAATCATAAACAGCGTGGAATCAACATCATTGGTCTTGATTGGAAAACCTATTGGGATCCCAACGGGGAAAGACTGCTCGCGCCATCAAAGCAATTCCCTGAATATGCACATTCCTTTGCCGGAAGACCTGGCAGAAGAATAAGGGCGCGCGTGCGGAAACCGTCCCGACATGTTGTAAAAATGATGCTATAAGTTCAAGTTAGAAGACTGACGGGAAAAGCAATCATCTAATACATACATGTTTTGAACAATATTATTTGCGAGATAAAAAAGATATGCAATCCATTTCAGGAAGGAGACTCAGGCGATGAGCAGAAAGAGCCCTTTCTTGGGGAAGAATATTTACCGTGAAGCCAGGGGCTGGAAGGGCAGGGGGGGAAACGACTCGGGGGGGCGCGTGAAGAAACGCTGGGTGGAAAAGCTGATGTACCTCGTGGCGCTGGGGGCGATCGTGGGCGTTTTGATGTATCTTTTCACAAAGAAAAAAACAGAAGAAGACGCGCTTCTCAATCGAAACACTTCGGGAATCTCATCCCAGGAAGGCCGGTCCCAACCGCCGGAGGGTTCCTCAACGGTCGCGCCCTCTCTGCCCAAGCCTGTTCCCCCCAAGCCCGCCTCTCCGCCGAAGTCTCCGCCTGCCCCGCGGGCCGCCCCCCCCGCATCCGAGGCGCCACCCGCCAAGACCCCCGTTTCCGCGACGGAAGAGAAGGGGCTCGTTCCCCCCCTGGCCGAGATCCGGGTGGATGGACAGGCCGGGGACTGGGTACGGGTGCCCATCTTTTTCTTGAAGACGCCCGGCCAGTACGGGAATACGAATTATGGATGCCGGGGGGTGAAGCTCGCGCGAGACCAGGAGTTCCTGTACGCGGTCTTTCTCTTGACCACGGGCATCCGGGAGCTCTTCGACAGGGAACTGGCGACCGAAAAGGCGCCCTACTCGCACGCGCTCGGGTACCTCACGATCGAGACCGAGGGCGCGAAGATCAGCATCTGGATTCCCACCGGTTTCAAGCGGCAGTACACCTCCGAGGGGGCGCTCCAAAAGGAGGAGCCCCTCGCGTCCATTGAAGCGACGCGAATGGATCTTTCATCCGGACAAGCCGATAAGGTTTTCGAGGCGGAGTCGGTCGACGCTTCGGGCTGCGTCGCGTTCGAGGAGAAATACCTCGAGTTCAAGATTCCCCTGGCCAAGCTCGGCATCACGGGCGCGCTCCCGGTCCGCGTCTCCTTGAACGAGATGTAACGGCGGCATTCGAGAGGAAAAACGTTGCGGCATGGCTTTTCCTATTCAGGGTTTTATATCTAAAGGTTGGACGGGCGGGGACGCGCGTGGCGCATTGTGAAAGGGGCGGGACTCTTGAGCCTGGCGCGGGGCTTCGAGTGGGCGGGGCTCTTCCTCTTTCTCGGGCTTCTCAGCGCCGAGGCATATACCTACTGCGGCGATCGGGTCGGGGCAATCCCCTACTATACCTATGGCGGCGGGTCCTGCGGCAAACGGTGATTGGAGACCCCCGTGATTCGATTCCTGCATGTGAGCGACTGGCAGTTGGGGCAGATGATCATGACGCTCGTCTGGGGCGTCTACGCGGCGGGGCTCCTCTGCGCGGGCTTCCGGCTGCGGCGCAAGGAGTGGCGGCTGGCGGCCCTGGCCCTCTTCGCTCTCGCGGCCCTGAAGCTCGTGGCCCTGGACATGCGGCAGGTGAAGGATCTCTACCGCGTGCTTACCTTCCTCGTGCTCGGGCTTCTCATGTTTGCCGCGGCGTATCTCTACCACAGGCTGGAGAAGTGGATGACCTCCCCCCCCCGACCCTACGGAGGGTTCAGGAATCAACGTCGCGGACCGATGTCCCCCCGGAGGAGAATTCCCATGAACGTATGGAACCGCGCCTTTGCATCTTTTCTAATCGTCGTAACGGCAGGCGCCTCGCTGGGAGCACGGGAGGCGGATCTAAGCTCCTGGCTCTATATGGCGCCCGTGGTCATGGAGGGCGCGCCGGAGAAGGGCCTGGTGGAGGTCGCTTTTTCGCCCGAGGTACTGGAGAGCGCGGAGCCCAGCCTCTCCGATTTGAGGCTCGTTTGCCGGTCCGGGACGGAAGAGGAGGCGGCCTTTGTCCCGTTCGTCACGTGGACGGACCGGGGAAGCCCCGCGGTGGCGCCGGTCCTCGCTCCGGTGAAGATCATGAACCAAACCTTCGTGCCCAACGAAAAGAGCCGGGCCACCGTGGACTTCGGCGCGCGCGCGCTCAAGAACGAAATCGTGGTGAACACGGCCGGGACCAACTTCCGCCGGCGCGTCATGGTGGAGGGGAGCGCCGAGGGCGAGTCCTGGCAGGTGCTCCGAAAGACCGCGTGGCTCTTCCGCATCGGGGAGGGCGGAGGGCCCGACGAGCGGAGCAACGTGCGCCTGCCGGAGAACGACTTCCGGTTTCTCCGCGTCACGGTCTTCCACGCGCCGGACGACCCCGAGGCCGTGGAGATCCGCTCGGTCGCCTCGTGGCTCGCGCGGAGCGTCCCGCCCGAGACCGTGGAGGTGCCCGTGCTTTCCACGCGCGCGGAGGAGGACGAGAAGGAAAGGGTCACCCGCCTCTACGCGGACCTGGGGTTTTCACGCCTCCCGATCGAATCGCTCACGCTCACCTTTGCCGACGAGACCTTCCTGCGATCCATCGAGATTTCCGGCCGCGATACCGAGAAGGAGACGGTGCTCGTCCCGGTAGAGGATGCCGCGCCCCGGGAGCGCGAGGTCGAGACGCCCTGGAGGCATCTCGCCCATTCGCGCGTCTTCCGCTTTCCCGGCGAGGAGGAGGACGCCTCCCTCGCTGCGCCCCGTCCGGAGGTCCGTTTGCAGGGCAGGGGATGCCGATACCTGCGGATCGTGATTGCGAACCACGACGACGCGCCCCTCCGCTTCACCAACCTCGCGGTGCGAAGGCTGCAGAGCTTTCTCGCTTTTCCACCACAGACCGGAACGCCCGCTTACACGCTCTATTGCGGCAATTCCGAGGCGAAGAGGCCCGAGTACGACCTGGCGCACTTTGCCGACCGCTTGAGAAAGGAAGGCGTGTACAAGGCCTCGCTCGGGCCCCTAACGAAGAATCCGCTCTTCGTGGAGAAGCCCGAGGTCCTGCCCTGGAGCGAGCGACACAAGGCGCTCCTCTGGACGGCGCTCCTCGCGGTGCTGGCGATTCTGGCCGTTCTTCTCTGGCGCCAGGCCCGGGCCGTTCCGCCGAACAAGGAGGCCGCCGGTTGAAAAGCCTCTTCCCGGGGGCATGGGCGGGGACATGGGCGGGCGCTGTAAAAGGGCGCATGGGCGGGCGCGTGGGAGGTGCACGGGGGGGGTCGGGCGTATTGTAGGAAGCGGGGGGAGCAAGAATAGGATTGGATCGTAACGGGACGGGGCGGTGCTTAAAAATCCCTTGTTAGCTTCCGAGGGAATCGCTACACTTCTTTTCCGGCGGCGGTTGCCGTCGGGGACGAGCGCTCCCGGCGCGGACCGCACCGGGTGGAGGATTTGTCCTAAGTTTGGTAAAAAAAAGGGGAAGGCGATGAAAGCAAAAACATGGGTTTTGGACGTAAGGGCGGCGCTCGGATTGTCGCTGGCGCTTACGCTTGCGCTGGTGCTTGCGCTTTCGGGCTTCGGAGGAGATGAAAGACTGTTCGCCGGGAAGAAGGTAGCGCCTGCCGGAGGGGATGTCACGCCCGCCGGAAGGGATGTCGCGCCCGCCGGAGGGGAAAAGCCCCTTCCAGAGGAGGCGCCTCCGCTCGCGGGAGAGAAGCTTTTTTTCAACTCCGACGTGGCGTTTGAAGTGTATGCAGGTAATGAAGAACGTCCGGGCTGTATCGGCCGAACGCCGGCGGTCAAGCCGCTCGAGATTCCGGCGTGCCGGTACTGGGTTGTGCTGCCTCTCGACCCGGTGGACATGGAGCAGGTCGCGGCCGAGGTCCGGGCCAGGGGGATTCCCGGGCTCGGGCTGCCTTTTTCATCACAGGATGCCGATCTCGCGCACCTCGAGGGGTTGAAATCGCTCCGAACTCTCTATCTCTTGGAGTGCCCGCACATCACGAGCGCGGGGGTTAACAAGCTGGAAAAGGCGTTGCCGAATATAAATATTACTTGGGATCACCCGCTCTGGGGTTAGCAACGAGGCAATCAACCGTCGGAAAACCGGAACAAGGCCGAGACATAAGGAGAGACGCATGATTAGCTACAAAGAGTTGGGCCTGGTGAACACGCGCGAGATGTTCGCCAGGGCGGTCAGGGGCGGCTTTGCCGTGCCCGCGTACAACTTCAACAACATGGAGCAGCTCCAGGCCATCCTCCAGGCCTGCGTGGAGGTAAGGAGCCCCGTCATCCTCCAGGTCTCCAAGGGCGCGCGCCAGTACGCCAACCAGACGCTCCTCCGCTACCTCGCCCAGGGCGCGGTCGCCTACGCGAAGGAGCTCTCCAAGGACGGGAAAGGCGTCCCCATCGCGCTCAACCTCGACCACGGCGACTCCTTCGAGCTTTGCCAAAGCTGCGTGGAGCTCGGCTTCTCGAATGTCATGATCGACGGCTCGCACCTCCCATACGAGGAGAACGCGGCCCTGACCCGCAAGGTGGTCGAGTACGCGCGTCCCCACGACGTGACCGTGGAAGGCGAGCTCGGGGTCCTGGCGGGCGTGGAGGACGAGGTCTCGGCCGAGAAGCACACCTATACCCGGCCCGAGGAGGTGGAGGACTTCGTCCAAAAGACGGGCGTGGACTCGCTCGCCATCTCCATCGGCACGAGCCACGGCGCCTTCAAGTTCAAGCCGGGACAAACGCCCGAGATCCGCCTCGACATCCTCCGCGAGATCGAGCGTCGCATCCCGGGGTTCCCGATCGTCATGCACGGCTCCTCGTCCGTGCCGCAGGAGTTGGTGAAGATCATCAACGACAACGGCGGCCGGCTCAAGGACGCGGTGGGCATCAGTGAATCGCAGATCCGCGAGGCCGTGAAGAGCGCGGTCTGCAAGGTGAACATCGACTCGGACGGCCGCCTCGCCATGACCGCGGCTATCCGCAAGGCGATGAAGGAGCACCCGGAGGAGTTCGACCCGCGCAAGTACCTCGGGCCCGCGCGCGAGGCCCTGAAGAAGCTCTACATCCACAAGTGCGTGGACGTGTTGAACAGCGCCGGCAAGGCGTGAGGGCAGCTCGACGCGGGGGCCCGTCGGCCTCCCCGTTCCTCATCCCCCGGCCTTCGAATCTCGTCTCTTAACCGCCCCGGCGGGACGAGGCATCACGGGGACCGGGCGCGTCTTCGGAAGGGAGATGGACTCCGGCGTCCGAGTCCTCCGGCCGGCTCGAGAGGTCCAGGGCCGAGGCCTTTCGCATCTGGACGCGGAGCCGCCAGAAGAAGACGATGAGGAGAAGCCCCACGGCCGCGGCCGCGGACAGGATCGCGCTTCTCTTCTGCCGGGGGGGAAGGGGCGCTTCGGACGGCTCCTCGAAGGATTCGCGCTCCGCAGCCTTTTTCAAGAGGCCGATGTAATCGGGCATACCCCCCCTGCCGACCATCTCGACCGCGCTCTCGACCGCCTCGGCGAGCTCGATGCGGGTGACCTTGTGTTTCTCCTCGATGATCCGGACGTATCCCTCTTCCTCCCCGGTCAGGGCCTCGCCGGCGCGGAGTCGGCGGGCGAAATCGAGCGCCGCCTCCGATGTCGAAGGACCCGCGGCAAGAAGCGTGGCGGCGAAGAGGAGGAGGGCAAGCCCCCCCGCGAAGGGGCGGAGGAAGTTTCGGACGGAAAGGCTCTGCCGGCGGCCCATGGGCTTCTCCGGAGCGGGCGACCTCTTCAGACCCATGTTCGCGGTCCGCCACGATGGCGTCTCTTCCGCTCCCCCCTGGGAAGGGGTCGAAGGGGCATCTCGCCGGCCAAGGGGGCGGCCGGTGACGGCGGCCTCACGGGAGCGAGAGCCCCTTTTCCGTGAGCTTGTTCTTGAGCTCCTGCAAGGAGACGCGGCCGAAGTTCTTGGCGCCGATGAGATCGCTCTCGGTCCTTTTCAAGAGCTCGCCGATGGTCTTGATGCCGAGCCGGTCCATGCACTTGCGGCTGCGGACGGAGAGCTCGAGCTCGTCGATGGGCATGGCCTCGTAGGACGCCTGCACGGGGGGCCGGCTGCGCTCGATGGTCACGCGGCCGATGGCGTCCTCCCGCATCATGCCGAGGCGCAAGCCGCGGCTCACGAGCATCTCCTTGATTTCGCGCAGGCTCGTCTCGCCGAAATTCTTGTAGCCGAGCATCTCCTGCTCGGTCTTGCGCACCAGGTCCCCGAGCGTGCGGATGTTCATCTTGGTGAGGCAGTTCCGGCTGCGGACGGAGAGCTCGAAATCCGAGACCGGGACCCGGAGCACCGCCTCGAGGCGCTCGGTCTCCTTGGCCTCCTCGGGCGAATAGTACATCCGGATGCTCTCCTCGGTGTCCCGGCGGAAGAGGCGCGCCCGGTGGTTGTTCGGGTCCACGCGCAACACCGCCAGGCAGCAGTTGATGGCCGCTTCGTAGTCGGTCCGGTCTTCGTGGATGAGCGCCATGTTCAGGGAGGCGTTGATAAAGGCGTGGTTCCGGCCCGGGCCGATCCGCTGGTAGAGGGCGAGGGCCTCTTCGTCGTTCCCGCGGAGGTCGAGGAGATTGGCCAGCCGGAAGATGGCGCGAAAGTGGTTGGGTTCGAGCTCCAGGGCCTTCTCGTAGGAGGCCGTCGCCTCCTCGTGCCGGAAGAGCGCCTCGAGGACCCGGCCCTTCTGGAAGTGGAATTCCGACCGATCGGAGAATTCCCGCTCGAGTGCCGCGATGCGCTCGAGTGCCGCGTCCAGGCGGCCGAGCTCGCGCAGGGCCTCCACCTCCGCGAGGACGCACGCCGCCTCGGTGGGCGCCGCCCTGGCCGCCTTCTCGAAGGCGGCGAGCGCCGCTTCCTTCTTGCCCCGCTCCAGAGCCATGTGCCCCTGGAGCATGTAGACCAAGGGGTGATGCCGGCCGGGGAGCGCGACCGGGTCCTCCCCGATCGCCCAGCGCAGGACGGCCTCGCGGAGGTCCGCCTCCGTCCGGTCCGCCAGGGACGCGGGCGCCTTCTCCCGCATGGATTCGAGCTCCTTGCGCTCGGCCGTGCTCTGTTCCGCGACGTGGCGGAGCGAGAGAATTTCCTCCGTGTCCAGAGGTTCCGCCAGCAGGATCCTCATCGCTTTGGATGCCGTTTGTGTTTTGACCACAAAAACTCCTCCACACCAGGGCCCGTCCGCCGCAAGTCCCATGCTTGGTTAACGGCGCTGAATTCCACCCTTGCGAGCGATGGAACGAACAGAAGCAGTATGTTTATACCGAAGAAAGCGGTTTTGTCAAGACACGAACGCTTCGGGAGGGGCGGGAAACGGACTTCGGGGGGCGGTTGATCGCGGAAAATGAGGGATAAAAATGGGCGATTGCGCGGGGTTTTCCTTGACAGAAGGGCCGAACCGCTATAAAAATCAGAGACTTGCGCCCGCGTGGGACGCGAGGGATACGAAACCTTGCGCCGGAGGCATTCCGGCGCGCATTCAGGCGGCTTGGCCCGGGAGGGTGCCGAAACTCTCCCACATCCGGGGCGAAGACCGCACGAAAGGAGAGGACGATGGCCCTTGTGAAGGTCCGGGAACTTTTGGAGGCCGGGGTTCATTTCGGTTCGCGGACGAGCCAGTGGAACCCCAAGATGACGCCGTACATCTACGGCAAGCGCAGCAAGATCCACATCATCGATGTGCGGCAGACCCTGCGGGGCCTCGTCCGCGCCTGCAAGTTTATCGAAAGCGTCGCCGCCCGAGGAGAGAAGGTGATCTTCGTGGGCACCAAGCGCCCCGCCCAGGAGACCGTCCGCTCCGAGGCCCGGCGCGCGGGGCAGTTCTTCGTGGCGCAGCGCTGGCTCGGAGGGACCCTGACCAATCTCCGCACGATCCGGGAGCGGGTCGCCCGCCTCGAGGAGCTCGAGGCCCTGGAGGCGAGCGGCGAGATCCAGCGATTTTCCAAGAAGATGATCTCGACCATCAACCGCGAGCGCCGCAAGATCAGCCGCAACTTCGAGGGCATCCGCGAGATGACCAAGATGCCCGGGGCCGTGATCCTCGTCGATCCCAAGGAGGAGCACATCGCCCTCGCCGAGGCCTTGAAGGTGGGGATATCCATCGTGGCCGTGGCCGACACGGACTGCGATCCGGAGCCGATCGATTTCGTCATTCCCGCCAACGACGACGCCATCCGGTCCGTCGAGGTCCTCGTCCGGGTCCTCGCCGACGCGTGCCTCGCCGGCACGTCCCGGATGAGCGAGATGGCGATGATCGCGGCCCGGGGAGGCGACCTCTCGTCCGCGGGCCCGGGCCTGGCCGCCGAGATCGACGCGAGCGCCGGGGCGGTCACCTTCGGCGGGAAGGATTGACCCCCGGACCGCCCTTGGCGGCCGGTCAGGAGGAAAGGGCTTTTCATGGTTGAGATCACCGTGGACATGGTCAGGCGTCTTCGCGAAAAGACCGGCAGCGGCATCGCCCTGTGCAAGGAAGCGCTCGTCTCCGCGCGGGGCGACTTCGAGGAGGCGGAGCTGTACCTCCGCAAGAAGGACAAGGAGAGCGCCGCCAAGAAGTCGCAGCGCGCCACCGGCGAAGGCGCGGTCTTCGTCCGGCAAAACGATGCCTGCACGCGCGGCATGCTCGTGGAGATCGCCTGCGAAACCGACTTTGTGGCCCGGAACGAGCAGTTCCAGGCGCTGGGAGAGCTTCTTCTCGACGCGGTCGACCGTGCACCGGCGATCGACGAGCTTACGGCCCTCGCCACCCCGGACGGCCGGACGGTCGAGCGCGCGATCCACGAGGCGGTCGCCACGACGGGAGAGAACATCCGTCTCGCCCGCGCCGCGGTTCTGGAGGCGCCTGCGGGCGGCGCGGTCGGGTTCTATCGCCATTTCACCCGGAAGGCCGCGAGTCTCGTCTCCCTGTCGCTTGAGGGCCTCGCGCCCGAGAGCGCCGCGGTCCAGGACCTGGCGCGCGAGCTCTGCATGCACATCACCTCCTGCCGGCCGCTTGGGCTCGCGCGCGAGGACATCCCGGAGAAGATTCTCGCCCGGGAGCGCGAGGTGTACCTGGACGAAGTGAAGAACAAGCCCCCGGAGATCCGGGAGAAGATTGTCGCCGGCAAGCTCGCGAAGTTCTTCGCCACGCGCTGTCTCGCCGAGCAGAACTACGTCAAGGACGAGTCCGTCAAGGTGAAAGACTTCGTCGCCGCCGCGCTTCAGGCGGTCGGCGGCGGCGGGGCGCCGGCCGGTTTTGTCCGCTTCGAGCTCGGAAGCCCCTCGGCCTCCGTGGGCGCCAAAGAGGGCGCCGCGTAAACGGGAGCCGCCGCGGGCGCCTGGAGGGCCGCCTTCGCGCGCCGTCCGGGCAGGGGAGGGGATTGGGAAACGGGGAAAGGAGGGGCCCATGCCCCGCTATGCGCGCGTCATGCTAAAGCTCTCGGGCGAGGTCCTGGGGGGAGAGGCCGGCGCGGGGCTCGATCCCACGGCGCTGGGGCGGCTCGCCACGGAGCTCAAGGCCGTAACCGAGCAGGGCGTAGAGCTCGCCGTGGTCGTGGGCGGCGGCAACATCCTGCGCGGGGCGGAGAACGGCCTCGGCATCGAGCGCGCCACGGCCGACTACATGGGCATGCTCGCCACGATCATCAACGCCGTGGCTCTCCAGGGCGCGGTCGAGGCCCAGGGGCAGCCCTGCCGCGTCCTCTCCGCGATCGAGACGCGCGAGGTGTGCGAGCCCTTCATCCGCCGCCGCGCCATCCGCCACATGGAGAAGCGGCGGGTGGTCATCCTCGCCGGGGGCACGGGCAATCCCTTCTTCACCACCGACACCGCCGCAGCCCTGCGCGCGAGCGAGCTTCAGTGCGAGGTGCTCCTCAAGGCCACCAAGGTCGACGGCGTCTACTCTTCGGACCCCCGGAAGGACCCCTCGGCGAGGCGCTACGAGCGGATCACCTTCGAGGAGTGCCTGAGAAAAAACCTGCGCGTCATGGACCAGACCGCCTTTTCGCTCTGCCGGGAGAACCGGCTGCCCATCATCGTCTTTTCCATCCAGGAGCCGGGCAACATCCTCCGCGCCGTGCAGGGCGAGGCGAACCTCGGGACCCACGTCCTGGCGGAGTAGCCCCTTCCGCGAGGCGCGCGGGAAGGCGGAGACGCGCCGCACGGCAACTGCTTGGCTGGTTCGCCGGGCCTTGCCCGGGATCAGGGAAAGAAGGAGGAGAAAAGGAGATCGCCATGTCCGAGGACAACCCCCAGGATCTCGTGATGCTCGAGGCCGAGGAGGCCATGGAAAAGGCCGTCGCGCACCTTGCGCGGGCCTTTCGCACCATCCGCACGGGCCGCGCGACCCCGGCGCTCGTGGAGAACATCCGCGTCAAGGCCTACCAGAGCGAGATGATCATGAAGCAGTGCGGCAACATCTCCGTGCCCGAGGCGCGGATGCTCGTGATCAAGCCCTTTGACCCCTCGATCCTCGGCGAGATCGAAAAGGCCATCCTCGCCTCGGACCTCGGGGTCACTCCCTTGAACGACGGCAAGCTCATCCGCCTCCAGTTTCCCCCCCTCACCGAGGAGCGTCGCAAGCTTCTCGCCGCCCAAGTCAAGAACCAGGGCGAGGAGGGCAAGGTCGCCATCCGCAACGCCCGCCGCGACGGGATCAAGGAGCTCGAGCGCCTCGAGAAGAACAAGGCCCTCACCGAGGACGATTTGAAGCGCCTCAAGGAAGAGACGACCGACCTCACGAAGAAATACGAGAAAAAGGTCGACGACGAGGTCGCCAAGAAGACCGTCGAGATCATGGAGATCTGAGAAAACGGCGCACGCGAAGGACATCGCGCGGGATCGGCCGTCGGCCGGTCCCTTTTTTCAGGGCATCCGGTACTCGCGGATGGCCCGGTACATGGCGAAGATGTTCTCGAGGGGCGTCTCGTCCGTCATGTTCTGGTCGGGCGCGGCGATGAGCCCGAGGGGCCCCAGCGTCTCGATCGTCTCGAAAACCTCGGCGCGGATCGCCTCGGGCGTTTTGCAGGGGAGGGTCTTCTGCGTGCTGATTGCGCCGTGAAAGGCGATCTTGCCCTTGAAGGCGCGGGCGAGGGAGGCGGGGTCCATGCCCGCGGCGGAGACCTGCACCGGGTCCAGCACGTCCACGCCGCACGCGATGAGGTCCGGGATGATCTCGCCGACCGCCCCGCAGGTGTGCATCATGACCGGCAGTCCCCGGCGCTTCGCCTGGGCGGCGATCCGGGCGAAGTGCGGCGCGAAGAAGCGCTGGAACATCTCGCGGCTGATGAAGAGCGAGTTCTGCGTGCCGAGGTCGCTGCCCATGTAGAAGACGTCGAGGCAGTGCCGGCAGCGGTCGAGGTAGGCCTCGTTCATCTCGAGGTAGGCGTCCGCGAGGCGCGCCACGAGGCGCTCGGCAAGGTCGGGATTCGCGATGAGGGAGACGAGAAAGTCCTCCTCGCCCATCATCTCCCGGGACTCGGTGAAGAGGCTCGCCCAGACGCCGCCGTACACGGCCCGGCCCGTGGCCCGCGCGCGCGCGGCCTCGTGCTCGCTCGCGTCGAGGTCCACCGCGTCCCGGCCCGGCCAGGCGTAGGCCTCGATCTCCTCGATCGTGGAGGCCTCGGAAAAAACATGCCCCACCACCTGCTCGGAGACGAGGCTCGCGTATCGGACGGTCTTGCTCTTCACGCCGAATACGTCGATATCGAGGCCCGGTTCGAGCGGGGCGGCCCGCGGCCGGTACCGAACGCGTGGGCGCACTGCGTCCACGTCCAACGCGGCGCTGATGCAGATCTTGTCCCGCACCTGGAAGTGATTGCAGAGCTTCTGGATGATGGAGGGCTCGGCCCGGAAGAAGGTGGGCACCCGGTCCACCTCCTCGTGCCTGATGGCGCGGAGCACGCGCTCTCTCGGCGTGAGGGCGGCCGGCATGTGGGGGTCTCCTTTTCGGAATCCCGTGCGCCCGGCAGGGAAAGGATCCCTCCCTCCGTGCCGCATCCGGCATCATCTATAGAAGAATCAAGGGATTCCGTCAAGGGAAAAGCATTACGATCGGCGGGAAAGGTTTTTCACGCGCCCGGAATCCCTTAGGCTTATGGTAACGGCCTCTCTTCTGCGAAGAGAGACATGCGATCGAGTGGAGGAGCAAGGCAGGACTTCTGCGCCGTCCTGTCGATCAAAGGCATTCTCCCTCAAGTCAGGAGATGAGGAGACAGGGTTAGTTCTCATTTTTTAAAACAGCCCGGCGTTCCCGTTTCCGCCCGCTCTACTTGACTTTCCGCGGATTCTCTTGATAATCGGGAATACAAGGCATTTTTATTGCGCGGAATGCCCGTTTTCAAAAGATTCGACGGTCTTTTCCCTGAAGAGACGGCTTGATGACCCGGAAACAGAGCGCACAGGATCTGCAGCAGGCGCTGCGCACCATTAAAACCTATCAGGATCGCCATGCTGCCGACGGCCGCTGGCGGCTGGACATCCCGGTCTGGCGGCTTGCGCTCGAAGGGCTCCTGGTCTTCGGTTTGGCTTTTGTTTGCGGCCTCGGCATGGGGGTTTTTTATCAAGTCTTGACTGGCGGATGAGTTCCGTGTTGTTTGCGGCATCGAAAGAAAAATGCACCGGGTTTCTCCTTGGAAGCCATGAAGATTATATTATTGCTTGGAAAACAGACGTTCGAACCGACATACACGATCCTTCTATAAGCCCCTGAACCTCGATAGAAAGGGCTGGTCATGCCTCGGATCACCTTCCTGCCAAGCAAAATATCCGGAATCGTCCCTGCCGGAAAGACCCTGCTCGAAGCGGCCCGTCTTGCCGGGGTGCCCATCGCCGCAACCTGCGGCGGCAAAGCGCTTTGCGGCAAGTGTCGCGTTCGCGTCATCGGGGACGAGATCCCTGGCGATCCCGGCCACGAGCATGCGCTCTCCCCCGCGGAGCTCGAGAGCGGATGGCGCCTGGCTTGCCGCGTGACGGTCGAAAGGGATCTCGTCGTGGAGGTGCCTGAAGCGCCGCCCGAGACCGCGATCCTCACGGAGTTCGGCTCTGTGCCGGTCGAGCCCGACAATGCTTTCCAGGTGCGGACGCTCGAGCTCGATCCGCCCTCTTTAACCGACCAGGCCTCGGACCTCGATCGCCTCACCCGAGCGCTCGGAAGAACGCGGCCCCTTTCGGCGTCGCTTTCCTTCTTGCGCGCCCTGCCGCAGCGCCTGCGCCAGGAACGCTGGCACGTGGAGGCGGTCGTGCGAGGCGACGAGCTTTTGGACGTGGGCCGGCCTCGGGGTCGAATGGCCGTGGGGCTGGCCGTGGATGTGGGCACCACCACCCTGGCGGGGGTTTTGGTGGATCTCGCCACGGGAGAGAATCTGGCCACGGCCGCCCGGACGAATCCGCAGGCCTTGTACGGCGAGGACGTCCTCTCGCGCATCGAGCACGCCTCCCAGGGTCCGGAGGCGGTGGTGATTCTCCAGCGCCTGGTGGCCGGCGCCATTAACGAGATCGCGCAGGAATGCGCCAAAGCCGTGGGCCTCCCGGCGGATCGGATCTACGAGGTCGTGGCCGCGGGCAACACCATCATGGAGCACCTCTTGCTGGGCGTCTCGCCCGAGGCCGTCGGCACGAGCCCGTTCGTGCCCGCCTGGACCGGCGCGCAAAGCCTGCGGGCGGTCGAGGCGGGGATTCATCTCGCGCCGGAGGCGCCTCTCTTTGTCATGCCCAATGTATCGGGATACGTGGGGGGCGACGTGGTCGCGGGTCTCCTCGCCCATGCGGTCCGAGAGGGAAACAAGCCCCTTCTTTACATCGACATCGGCACGAACGGCGAGATCGCCCTTTGGACGGGCGGCCGCCTGTATGCCTGCAGCACCGCGGCGGGACCGGCGTTCGAAGGGGCGCGGATCTCCTGCGGCATGCGCGCGGCGAGCGGCGCCATCGCCCACGTGGGCCTTGAGGACGGCGATCTTCGGATCGAAACCCTGGGCCGGGAGGCGCCGAGGGGCCTGTGCGGCACCGGGCTCCTCGATGCGATCCGCGTGCTTTGCGAGCTGGGGGTGGTCGACGCGACCGGCCGCCTGCTGGACGCGGCGGAATGCCCGACGTCTCTTCCGCCGGCCGTCCGCCGGCGGCTCGTACGGAAGGGGCCCGAGCCCGCCTTGCGGCTGAGTCCGCGCGGTCCGGCCGGGACGGTGGAGGTCGCGCTCACGCAGCGGGACGTGCGGGAGCTCCAGCTCGCCAAGGGGGCGATCGCGGCGGGCGTGCACGTGCTCCTTGCAGAGGCGGGCCTTTCGGAGGGCGACCTCTCAAAGATCCTCCTGGCCGGCGCATTCGGCTCCTTCCTCCGCCCCGAGAGCGCCCGGCGGGTGGGGCTCATCCCGCGGGGCGTGCCGCTCGGGCGGGTGGAATCCGTGGGGAACGGCGCCCTCGCCGGCGCGCGCGCGGCGCTCCTCAGCCGCCGCCGGCGGGGGGACGCGGAGCCACTCGCCCGGTCCATCCGGTATCTCGAGCTCTCCGGGCGTCCGGACTTTCAAGAGCTTTTCGTGGAGGCTTTGGCCTTTCCGGCCGGGGCGATTGGCTGAAGGATCGGGGGGTGGGCGCCTCCTTGGGACGAGGGGTTTGCCGGGCGGTCCGGACCGACCGCGGACGATCGTGCACGGAAAGGAGCCTTAGGATGAGTCGAAGGAAGGCGGCGGTCGCCGCGTGCCTGGCCCTGCTCTGCTGCGCCGCGTGCGAGGTTCAGGACAAGGGGAAATTCTCCTTTCTGCTCCAGAATGAGACCGGGCGCCGGCCGTTTCTCAAGAACCTGGAAAAGCACGAGATCGTGCCCCTCCGGTTCGATGAAATGAAGAGCGATCCCCAGTCCCTGAAGAGCTTCCGCAACCTCAGGCCGAACGTGCTCTACCCCAATGCGGAGGGGGACCAGATTTATTTTCTGGGCGTTTATGACCGCAAGCTCATGACCTTCGCGCTCGAGTGCTGGTACATCGTGACGCCCTTCGTGGAATGGCAGCCCAAGGAGGACGGCAAGGGCCGCTTCGATTCCATCACCATCAGGCGCAGCCGGCTCGAGCCGACGGATTTCTACGAGCCACCCGAGCTCGGCGTCCAGGTCTACCAGAAGACCCATCGCCAGGAAGAGAGGTCGAAATGGGGGCCTTTCTTTGAGCCGGAGCCGGCGCCGGGGACCCAGGCGCTTCCCCCCGCCGCCCCACCACCGGCGAAACAGCGGTTTTCCCCGTTCTAAGGCGCCGCAGGGGAGAGGAGGGGAATTCCATGAATCCCAACTGGATCCTGGTGTTTCTCAGCCTTTTCATGGGGGGCGTGATCGTCACGGCCGCCCTCATGCCCCTGGCGCGGTGGGTCGCGCTAAAGATCGGGCTCGTGGACCGGCCGGGCGCGCGCAAGGTCCATGCGAGGATCATCCCCTACGGCGGCGGCGTGGCCATGTATTTCGCGTTTCTCCTCGTCCTGGGGGCGGCCTACGTCGCGGCCACTTCCGACCTCGCGCCCGGGTTCATGGCGAAATTCCGCGCGGAGGTACAGGATTATCTGAACGGCCTTCTGCTCGCCGGCACGATCGCCAAGCTCGGGGCGCTTCTCCTGGGCGCGTCCATGATGTTCCTTTTGGGCTTCTTCGACGACCGGCGCGGCATGCATCCGCGCCTCAAGATCTTTTTGCAGGTCGTGGCGGCGACGCTCCTCTACGCGACGGGCGTGCGCATCACGCTCTTCGTGGAGAGTCACGGCGCGGTGAGCCTTTTTTTCACCGTCGTCTGGGTGGTGGGCATCACCAACGCCATGAATCTCCTCGACAACATGGACGGCCTCTCCGCGGGCGTGGGCGCGATCGCCTCCACGATCCTCTTCGTGGTGGCCTTCCAGAACGGGCAGGTGTTTGTCGCGGCGGTCCTGGCGGTGCTGGTCGGGACGCTTTTGGGGTTTCTCCTCTTTAACTTCTCGCCCGCCTCGATCTTCATGGGAGACGCGGGCGCGCTCTTCCTCGGCTACCTCCTCGCCGCGCTCTCCATGGGCGGGGAGTATTACAAGGGGGAGGGGACTTTCCTGACGGTGGTCATGCCGGTCGTGATCCTGGCCATCCCCATCTTCGACACGATCTCCGTCATGCTCATACGCTGGAAGACCGGCGCGCCGCTCATGGTGGGAGACAAGAACCACTTCTCCCATCGGCTGGTGCGCCTGGGCATGACGACGCGGGAGGCGGTGCTCACCATTTACCTGCTGACCGCGGCGCTCGGGCTCTCGGCGACGCTCCTGGCGCGCCTCGACACCCGGGGCGGAGTCCTCGTTCTCTTCCACACCGGCGCAATTCTGCTCGTGATCGGGCTTCTCGAACGCGCCGCGCACAGGAGGCGCCCATGAGCGCTTCCGGCCGGGAAGAGTCCCTGCTCCGGATCCTGGACCTCGCCCTTCTCCTTCTCCTCGGGTTCGTGATCACCTTCCGACTCATGGAGGGCGGCCTCGATCCCGAGTCCACGGGAACCGCGTTTTTGGAGGTGCTCATCTGGTTCTCGGCCTTTCTGTGGTTCCTGCGGGCGCTCTCGGCGCGGGAGCTTGCGCTTCGCCTGCCCGCGATTCTTTTGCCTCTCGCCCTCTTCCTCGCGGCCGCGGGCCTGGCGGCCCGCACCGCAGCCTCCGGAGGCGACGCCCTCCGGGCCTGGAGCCTCTTCCGCCACTGGATCATGGACGGGGCGCTCCTTTTTCTCATTCTCCAACACGCCGCCACGAGACAGCGGAGGGCCTTCCTTCTCTCGCTCCTGGCGGCAGCCGCGACCGTCGTCGTCCTGTATTCCCTCTACCAGCGCTCCTACGGCCTCCAGTATTTCCGCCAGGTCATCGCCGGGGACAAGGCCCTGGTGGCGCAGGTCGTCGGGGGGGATCCCGCCGTTCAGGAGAGTTTCGAATTCCGCGTGCAGAGCGACCGGATCTACGGGCCGTACGGCTATGCCAATGCCCTGGCGGGGGTGCTCCTCCTCTTTCTCCCCTTCGTATGGTCGCTGGCCCTCTCCGCCTGGCGGGGAAGAGGGGGGGGGAGGGAACGGAGAGGGGCGTGGCTTCTGCTCGGCGTGGCCACGGGGGGCACGATCGCGCTCCTTTACACCGGAAGCCTGGCCGGCGCGCTCGCGGCCAAGGCGGCCGAGCTCGCCGCCTTTTTCGCCCTGGGTCGTGCGGGGCCCGCGCGCCGAAAGGGATTCCTCGTGGAGATTGCGCTCGCCTGGGTCTCGCTCTCCGCGGCGGGAGCGCTCCTCGCGGCGGCGGGGTACGCGTGGGGTG
>JAZDLH010000213.1:0-17087 GCA_043802275.1 Planctomycetota bacterium | reverse complement strand
GCCCACAAGCGATGCCGCCGTTCGTGCCGTCGTGCCGGCAACAAAATGCTCGATCAGTCGAGCCTGTGTTTTAAAAGCCAATCGGCTCTTGCGCATGGCGTCCAGTATAACTTTTTCTCACGTTATCTGGTACAGCCCCTTATTAAAAAGTCACATGGAACAGAGGAACGTGGCGCTATTCCGCCACGTCCCCCAGCAAAACCGAGTCCTCCAAAGAAATAAAAACGGGCCGTTGCTCGGGCCTGCCGAGGTGTTCGTGTCGGTTAAAAAAGGAGTGGAAAGGTAGACGGCGAAGGATAATCCTTGCCGTTTTTTATTTGGTATTTTGTTCGGTTATTTTCATGAAAAATGCTTGCTTTTTCATGAATGGTGGGGTATGGTGGGACAAAGAGGGCCCGCTGGGAGTTAGGCGGGAGAATATTCCCTCGCGGAGGATACACGCGCCGTGGCGAATCTGCAGGTCAAGGGCATGGACGACGGCCTCTACCGGGCGCTCGGACAACGGGCGAAACTCGACAACCGTTCCATCAGCCAAGAGGTTGTGGTCATGATCCAGGAATGCCTCGCCCTCTCGTCCGGCGCATCGGCAAAGACCTCCCTTGGCCTCAGGGACCTTGCCGGGGCGTGGGAGGACAAACGCTCCGCCGCGGCCGCAGCCAAATCCCTGCGCAGGGCGCGCCGCGGTCGGCGGCGCTTCGGGGCGGATGCCGATGTATTTGCTTGACACCGACACCCTAATCTTCTACCTGCGCGGTCATGCGCATGTTGTCGGGTGCTTTCGTCTGCACGAAACCTCGCCCAAGGCGCTTTCCGTCGTCACCTACGGCGAGCTGCTTTATGGAGCGTACAAGTCCGCGCAGCCGGTGGAGAACGCGGCCAGGGTGCGCCGATTGGGAGAACTTTTGCCCGTTGTGGAAATCTCGAGCGCCGTCATCGAGTCCTTCGCCCACATCAAAGCCGAACTGGAGGGACGGGGAACCCGCTTGGATGACTTTGACCTCCTGATCGCCTCGACCGCGATGCATCTCAACTACACCCTCGTCACCAACAACACCGCCCACTTCCGAAATGTCCCGGGCCTCGTTCTTGAAAATTGGAGCCGAGCGCCGTAATTCTCCTCTTTCCTGTCCTTCAAAGGCCCCTGCTCAACGCGAGAGCTTTTGTGTGCCTATCGATGTGGGTTCCCTAAGGATTCGCACTTCCCCACTCTCTCCCTGCGCATATAAACAGTTGCCGGACCGGCCGGGCGCAGGTTCTTAACGGCTTGTCTCCGCCCGGAGTTTGAGAAAAAAGCGGGCTATCCAATTCCCCGGCATCGGATATCCACCGCCTTGATCGCGCGGAAAAACCCTTGGACACGCGGCCGAGAAGCGGTACCATGTTTTACGTGAAACGTGGCGGCGTTTGCCGCGGAAAGGCCTTCCCCATGCGCGCAATCGGCATCGACCCCGGCACCCGGGAGGTGGGCTACGGCGTGGTGGATTCCCTGGACGGGAAGCTTTGCTACCGCGACTCCGGCACCATCGCCTGCCCGGGCGAAAAGGACCTCGCGCGCCGCCTCGCGGCCATCCACCGCGCGCTCCAGGTCGTGATGCGCGAGTGGGCGCCCGAGGCCGCCGCGGTGGAGAAGGTCTTCTTCGGCCGGGACTCCCAGGCCGCCATCAAGATCGGCGAGGGCCGGGGCGTGGCGCTCCTCTCCGCGGCCGAGGCGGGCGTGCCCGTGACGGGCTACGAGCCCACGCTCGTCAAGCGCGCCCTGTGCGGCAACGGCCGCGCGGGCAAGAGCCAGGTGCAGAAGACCGTGCGCGCCCTCCTCTCGCTCGAAAAGCTCCCCCCAAGCGACCACGAGTCCGACGCCCTGGCGCTCGCAATCTGCCACCTGTACCGCGACCGCGCCCCCTGTCCTCAGCAGGGCCCGAAGACGCTCCCGGCCGCGGTGCTCAAGGCCCTGGGAGGCCGGCTCCCGGCCCGGCGGAGGAAAAAGGCCCGCCGCATGCGGCTCGGCCGGTCCCTTCGCAAGGAGCTTTAAAAGCTGTTGAAAACCTACGCAACTTCTTGCTCCAGCGCACTGGGACGCATTTGAGGCCGGTTTTGAAACAGCCTTTTAAGCACGAGTGCCCCCGGCTCGGGTAAAAAAAGCAAGGTCAGGGATGACCCCTTGGTGATAGCGTTCCACGCGCGGTATTCATTTTTCTACGGGTCCCAAGACCCCGATGTTTGGCTCATGGGGTGGGTTTGCGGCGAGGCTTTGCTGTGATCGAAGTCGACGAAACGCTCTGGGAGGGGTACCGCAAGGGAAGCCGCGAGGCCTACGAAGCGCTTACCGAGGCCTACCTCCCGCTCGTGAAAATCACGGTCGGCCGCATGGCCATGAACCTCCCGAGCTTTGTCGACTACGAGGAGCTCTACTCCACCGGCTGCATGGGGCTTATCGCTGCGATCAAGGGTTATGACCCCTCGCGCGAGGCGCAGTTCACCACCTACGCCATCACGCGCATCCGCGGCGCGGTGATCGACGAACTCCGCCAGCACGACCTGCTCGGCCGCGTGACCCGGGACCGCGTCACCCGCATCCGCGAGGTCGAGGACTCCTTCCGCGCCGAGGGGATCAATCCCACGGCCGAGGAGGTCGCCCAGGCCGCGGGGCTAACTTTAAACACCTACCGAGACGCCATGGTCGGCGAACGCGCCTCGCGCATGATCAGCCTCTCCGAGCCCGTGTCCCTCGGCGACACGGACCAGCCGCTGGCCGATCTCCTTGCAAAACAAGGAGTTACATCGGGCCGCCTCTCGCTCGAGGACCGGGAAATACTTGATCTCGTGGGCGGGATGCTTTCGGAGCGCGAGCGGGTGCTCGTGGTGCTCTATTACCAGGAGGAGCTTACCCTGAAGGAAATCGGGGCCCTTATGGGCGTATCCGAGAGCCGCGTTTCGCAGCTCCACGCGGAGATGGTGGTGCGCATACAAAAAAATTTAAAAAAAATTGGAATTTAATTCAAAAGCAACGCCCCAAATGGACGATATACGAATCGGATGGTTCTACCCGCGCGAGGGGGCGCGGAAGAGCCGAAAGGAGCGCGGTCATGGGGCCCTCTTCCCGGCGAAAGCGTGCGAGACAGGCACAACCCGAAGAGGGGAAAGGCGTTCCTTCCCTGAAAGAGGCGGAGGTCCAAAAGGGCCGCATGGAGGTGGAAGACCTCGAGCTCGTGCTGCAGAGCGAGGCCGAGCCTCCGACCCTGGGATTGGAGAGCCTGTCCCTCCTGATCGACCTCGCGCAGGAAGAGGCGGCGTGATTTTTTTTAAGCGCGTTTCCGACAGGAGTTGATTGCTCGGGGCTCTCCAAACCCAAGAAGCGGCCGCATCCCCCGGGGGAAATGTCCGGGATGCGCCGCAACATCCGAGCGGATCCTAAACGAGGGAGTTCTTGAGGAGGGGTTGACATGGTAGAGCATGTACAGGGCGTAGGTCCCCTGGGGGGCGGGGAACCGGCGCAGGGCCCGCGCCGGGCGCATCCCCCGCACGCGCCGGAGCCGCGCGAGCCGGACGCGGTCGAGGTTTCCCAAGAGCTTCAGGCGCTCCGCGAGGCCAAGGACGTGCGCCTCGAAAAGGTCCTCGATGTGCGGAAGGCCCTCCGCGAAGGCACCTACCTCACGCCGGAGAAGCTGGACCTTGCGCTCGACCGCGCCATCGACGAGGCCTTCGGCGTTCAGCCGCCGGACAAGAAAGAATAACCTCCTGCGGCGAATGCGCCCGCCATTCCGCCCAGGCATCCGCCCGGTCTCGGGATGAACACGATCCCCCAGGCGCCTCTTTGACTTTGGGCCGGCGGGACGTTTTTCGGTTGCGCGCCACTCCGTCTTTTCGCCCCTCCCTTTTCCTTTTTTCCTCCTTGCCCCCTCCGGGGATTTCCATAGACTGGGAAGGGTTTTTAACCGCATCCCCATGTCAGCCAGGGAGAGACGAAAATGAAGGTCTTTATCGAAACGGACATCGAAGGGGTGGCGGGCTTCTGCTTCGAGGCGACCCGCATCGCCGAACCGCTCCGCCAGGACGAGTACCGCCGCACGATCTCGCGCCTTCTCACCGAGGAGGTGAAAGCGGCCGTGGAAGGGGCGCGGGAGGCCGGGGCCGAGGAGATCGTGGTCCACGACGGCCACGGCCTCGGGTACAACATTCTCCTCGAGGAGCTTCCCGTAGAGGTCGGCATCTGCCACGGGCTCTCGGCCTACGCGCCGAACTGGCAGGCCGGGCTCGACCGAACCTTCGACGCGGTCCTCGCGGTGGGCGGGCACGTCATGAAGGACACGAACGGCATCACCCCGCACACCCTGTTCCTGGTGAACGGCCGCCTGAAGCTCGGCGAGTTTCACATGACCGCGGCGCTCGCCGGCTGGCTGGGCGTGCCCTTTGTCTTTGCGAGCGGCGACGCGACGCTCGGCGGGCAGCTCAAGGCCCTCGTGCCGAACCTCGAATACGCCGCCGTGAAGGAGGCCCTGACTCCCTATTACTCCAAGACCCTCGCGCCCCAAAAGGCGCGGGCGCTCATCCGCTCGGGCGTGGCGCGCGCGCTCCGCCGCCTGAAGGAGATCCGGCCGTACAAGCTCCCCTTCCCGCCGCCCTACGAGGTGGGCGTCCTCGGGTCGGACTACCAGGACCCCAGGGCGATCGGCCGCAGCAACGACTTCTGGGAGGCGGTGATGCAGGTCCTCGAGACGATCTATTACTACGATTACGCGAGGCAGGACCCCTGGCCCCTCATGCACCGCGGCGGCCCGATCCTGAACCGCCACGTGCTCCTAGCCCGCGCGGCGGCGGAGAAAAGTTCCGCACGGAAACCGGTGGGGAGTCGAAAGAAGAAAAAGTAGGCAAGGAGCGCCCTCTTCAAGGATAGAGCTTTTTATCTGGTGTGGAGAGAATCGAGGCAATATTTGTTTGAATTGGATTGCTTCTCTTGGGGCGGATAAAAGAGGAAGGAGTTCGAGACATGGCACGATGGCAATGGGCCGCAGCCGGCTGTATGGTCGCACTGTGCCTGGCGCTCTATCCCGCGGTCGAGGCCGGCGAGGAGACGGCGCCGGCGCCGGCCGCCCTGGCGGCCGGGGAGGAAAACGGCCTCCTCGATGAGGTGGAAGCGATGATCGAGGAGAGCTCCCCCGAGGAGGAGGAGGTCTCCCCCGAAGAAGCGGCGCTCGAACGGCTCCGCCTGGAGAAGGAGCGGCTCGCGCTCGAGAGGGAGCTCAAGGAGGAAGAGCAGAACCGCGACATGGCCGAGATCATCCTGGAAACGAAGCGCCTCGCCATCGAGAACGAGCGCCGGCAGGGGCAGCGCGAAAAGGACATGGCCGCCCTGGAAGGGGAGAAGACCCGGCTCGACCTCGAGTACGAGTCCCTCCTCCAGAAGCAGCGGATGAAGCTCGTCGAGCGGGAGATGCTCAAGAACGAGCTCGCCCTCGATCAGGAGGTGCGGGAGGCGGAAAACCGCAAGGCCCTGGCCGACCTCGATGCGAAGAAGAGCCGGATCGAGGCGGAAAACGCCCTCCGCGAGATGGAGAATCAACGGGCGCTCGCGGCCCTGCAGGCGGAGACCGAGCGCGTGAACCAGGAGAACCAAAGGCAGTCCGCCCTTCTCGAGACGGAGAAATTGAAGCGCGGCGCCGAGGAGAACGAGCGCGAGGCCGAGCTCGCCCGGCAGAGCTTCGAGGAGGCCCGGTGGTCCTTTGAGCGCGAAAAGCTCCGCCACGAGCGCTTCCGGGTCGAAGAGGCCCTCGAGGCCCTGAACCTCCAGCTCGATCTCCACGAAAAGAAGGAGGAGTGGAAGAAGAGGGTCGAGGCCGACATCCCCTACGCCGCCGATCCGCTCGTCGCGGAGGGCCGCCTCCATCTCACCGACCGCCGCGTGGACCTGGACGGCCCCATCTTCCCCGGCACGGCCAAGTACATCGCCGAGCGGATTCAGTTCTACAACAACCAGTCCGAGGCGCAGCCCATCTTCCTTGTGATCGACGACTGCCCCGGCGGGTCGGTCATGGAGGGCTACGCCATCATCAAGGCCATGCAATCGAGCGCCGCGCCGATTCACGTGGTGGTGAAGAGCTTCGCCGCCAGCATGGGCGCGGTGATCGTGGCCATGGCGGACCACTCCTACGCCTTCCCGAACGCGATCATCCTCCACCACCAGATGTATGGGATCACCTGGGGCACGCAGACGCAGCTTGCGGAAGAGCTCGTGTTCCTGAAGGAATGGGAGAAGCGGATCCACGGCCCCGTGGCCGAAAAAATGGGGCTCACCGTCGAGCAGTTCGTCAAAAAGATGTACGAGCACAACTCCGAGGGCGACTGGAAGGAATTCGCGGACAAGGCCCGGGAGCTCAAGTGGGTGAACACCGTCATCGCCGAGGTCCGGGAGCACGGATACACCCAGAAACCCGAAGGGGAGGCCCCCAAGCCGTGGTGGTGGTGGGCCCAGTACAAGGAGGAGCGCGACGAGCGCGGAAAGCCCTTCCTGCGGCTCCCGCGGCTCGGGCCCTGCGATTTTTACTTCCTGTACAACCCGGACGGATACTACCACGCCCCGTGAGCGACCCGGCCGAGGCCCCCGGAGAAACGCGGAGCGGGAACTTGGGTCTTTACAACTCGGCGCGTTTTTTGTAGAAATATTTGGTTGCACCCGAGCGTCGGCGACGCGCCGCAGGAGCGGCGCGCACCCGGCGCGTTTTGCCATGGGACCCAAGGGTCTCTTGCCCGGCAAACGGAGAGGGCCGTCCTCTCCCCCTGCCGGGCATAGAACGAGGAGAACGCCATGACACGCTTGTGGGGATGGACCGCCGCCGTCCTTCTCTGTGGAAGCGCGGCCGCGCTCGCCGCCGAAGAAGAGGTCCCTGCCCCCCAGGAGTCCGCCACGCCGGCGGCCCAGGAGCCCGCCCCGACGGCGCCCATCGTCGCGGACAAGGATGTAAGCTACTGCCTCGGCTTCAGCGCCGCCATGGGAGCGAAGATCCAGGGCATCCAGGTCGAGGTCGATCCCTTCCTGGAGGGGGCCCGGGCCGCGCTGAGCGACGAGGAGCCCAAAATCCCCCGCAACGAGTTCGGCATGCGCATGATGGACCTCCGGCAGAAATTGATGGCCCGCGAGCGCCAAGAGACGGCGCGCCTGGACGAGACGAATCGCCTGGAGGGCGCGGCGTTCCTCGAGGAAAACAAGAAGAAGGAGGGCGTGGTGGCGCTGCCGAGCGGCCTGCAGTACAAGGCGCTCGCGCCCGGCGCGGGCCGCAAGCCCGGGGCGCAGGACCTCGCGGTCGTCCACTACCGCGGCCGCCTGCTGAACGGCGAGGAATTCGACAGCTCCTACACGCGCGGCCAGCCCGCGCGCTTCCGGGTGAACCAGATCATCCCGGGCTGGGCCGAGGCCCTGCAGCTCATGCAGGAAGGGGCCAAGTGGGAGGTTTACATCCCATCCGAACTCGCCTACGGCGACAGGGGCGCGGGCGACCATATCCCGCCCGGCGCCACGCTCATCTTCGAAATCGAGCTCCTCTCGATCGAGTCGCCGACGCCGGAAGGGAATCCTTAAGGCACCGTTGCAAAGCCGGGCCCCATGTCGCCCCAATGAAGTGGAATACGGCGACGCGATGGATTTGCAACAGCGCTTAAAAGATTCTTTCAAAACCGGCCCAAAATGCGCCCCGGCGCGCTGGAACAAGAACTCGCGTCGGTTTTGCAAGGCTTTTAAAAAATTCGAAACAGGCGCCGGCCCGACGGGAAAGGAACCGTAGAAATGCCTCCGCCGGGATAGGGGGAGGCTTTTCTTTTTTTACGGCTGCGCCGCCTCCCCGGTGGAAGGAGTTCCCGCCGGGAGGGGAGAGAGCGCATTCAAGAGGAGCGCGCGCGCCTCGCGCGCCAGGCTTTTGCCCAGGCTCTCTTCGTCGGGCAATCCTTCTCCGCGCTCCCCGGCAAAGAGAAACGCGGCGATCTCTCCGGCAGGGTCGCCCTCCGGCCGGAGCGCGCCAAGAAACATGTCCCACTCCGCGGTCTCTTCCGGGTCCAGCCCCTTGTACCAGATTGCGTATTTTGCCAGGGCCTCGTCCTCAAGAACCGTCCGGCCGAAGCGCTCTTGCTGGAAGGCCTCGTTGGGCAGGCTCCAGGCGGCATAGGCCAGGGTGGGCAGGGTCCCCTCGCCCCGGATCGGTCCGGACCAGCTGACGAGGCTCTTCTCCCCGTCCCATGTTCCGTTCGTGGCCCAGGGCTTTGCCGGGCACTCGATCCGCATGGCGATTTGATCGTCCTCGCTGAAAAGCGCCGAAAAGGGAAAGAACGCCTGTACTGCCAGCTCTCCCGCCAGGTCCCTGGGCGTGGGCTCCTCGGCTTCCGGATTCGCCGCCTTCTCCTCTTCCCACCTCTTCAAGCGCTCCTTCCAGGCGTCCGTGGTGCGGATGTGTTCGGCAAAGGACGCCTCCTCCTCCCCTGCCAGGACGCGCGAGAGGGACCTTAGCGCCTGGGAATCCTTAGGCAATCCCGTTTTTTGGGCGAGCGTCTCCTGGACCAGGAGGGGGAGCTCGCTCTCCACGCTCGCCTCGAACCGTCGCGCAATGACCGGAATTTCGGACGGAGTAAAATATCCATGTTCCGAAAAGTATAAGAGGAGGCGCGTCGCAAGATCCGCTCCGGTTTTTTCTTCTGCCGCTCCGCCTTCCTTGGCCCAAGGATCCAAAGCGATCATCCCGGCCCACAGGTAGAGAGCCGCGTTTTTCAGATCCTCCCGTAGCGCGGCGTCGCAAAAGGCCCGCAGCGTTTCGCAGTCCTTCTCCTCGCCGGGATGGGTTTGGAGCCATCCACTCACGAGATCGATCAGCCGGTCCGCGGCCTGCATGCCCGAAACGAGGGCGCGGGCGATATTGTCATCCCCCCGGAAGCGCTCTCCGTAAAACGAGGAGTCGCCGAGGGGCGTGGAGAGGCACAGGAAATACCCCGCGCCGCCCACGTCCTGCGGCATCTTTTCCGTGAAAGAGCCCTGGAAGGCGGATTTTTGTTCCGCCTCGGAAGGCGCCGGCCGGCCGTACGCCTCTGCAATGCGCGCGAGCTCCTCCGCCGGCATGGTCATGGAACCGGAATCGCCCGCATGAAAGCAGACAAGCCTGCGCTCCATGCGATCCCCGTCCGGCTTCATGTCGATCTCGTACACTTTGTGGCCGCAGCCAAAGAGAAAAAGCGCGGCCGCGGCAAAGAGACAGGCTTTAATCCCCTTCCCCATTCCATGCTCCTTTCTCCTGTTTGTAAAATTGGAGACGAAACCGTCCGCTTGAACGATGCCGATCTTTTTTTCTAGATACTTCTTGAACCGCCCGGCCGCGTCAGGAGGAGACGCCTTCCTTGGATGCCGGTGCGGGAGGCGTGTCTGGCTCCGGCTTTTCCTTCTGGAGGAGCGCACCCGTTCCCTCCTCCGACTTTTCCGAGGACATGCCCGCGGTCACGGCGAAGCGCATGGCCTGCTCGACCGAGAGCGCGACCGGCTCGAGCCGGTCGGCGGGCATGAAGACCGTGTACCCGCCGATCTGGTAGCTAAGCGGGATGTAGACCGCCACCTCGCCCGGGGCGGTGAGCCTGGCCGGGAGATCCTCGAACTCGGTGCGCGTGACAAAGCCCAGGACCCGCATGCCGCTGTCGAGGCGCACGATCACCACCTGCTGAAGGCCCCGCTTCTTCGACTCGCCGAAGAAGCTCAAGAGGTCGCGGACGCTCCCGTAGATGATCTTCACGAGCGGGATCCGCTGCATGAGGACCTCGGTGAAGGTGAAGAGCTTGCGGAATATCCAGAACTCGAGGAGTACCCCCAAAAACAGCACGATCGCCAGCCCCATCACCACGCCCGCGCCGGGAAAGTATTTCTCCGGGGGGATCACGTACTGGATGGCCTTCCCAAGGAAGTGCTCGGCGGAGCTCCCCGCCCAGTAGATGGCATACAGGCTGATGCTGATGGGCAGGATCGCCAGGAGCCCCTTGAAGAAGAGGTTCGACAGCCGCTTCATGCAATCCCCTCCTTGCCTTGCTCGCCCCGGATGGCGCCCCGCGCCCGGGTGGCGCCCCGCGGCGCCTGGGTCAGTTTCCGCTCTCGCTCAAAATCTCGTCGGGGATGTCGAAGTTCGTGTAGACGTTCTGCACATCCTCGTGGTCATCAAGCGCCTCCACGAGCGCGAGCACCTTGCGGGCCTCTTCCCCCTCCACGCGCACGGTCGCGCCGGGGATCATGGCGATCTCCGCGCTCTGGATCGGGATCCGCCTCTCCTCCAGGGCGGCCTTCACGGCCAGGAGCGCCTCGGGCGGCGTGGTGACCTGATAGAGATCCCCCTCGGCGGCGAGGTCCTCGGCGCCCGCATCGAGCGCCGCCTCGAGAAGCGCCTCCTCCCCCGCGTCCGCGGCGTTCACGGTGATGAGGCCCTTCCGGTGGAAGAGATACGCCACGCACCCCGGGCTTCCCAGGGAGCCGTGGCGCTGCTCCACGATCTTCTTGATCTCGGGATAGGTCCGCTGCCGCTTGTCGGTGAGGGTCTCGATCATGAGCGCCACGCCGCCCGGCGCGTAGCCCTCGTAGAGCAACTGCTCGTAGGCGGCGCCGCCCGTGCCCGCGCCCTTTTCGACGGCGCGCCGGACGTTGTCCTTGGGCATGTTGGACGCGCGGGCCTTGTCGAGCACGAGGCGCAGGCGGGGATTCATGTCCGGGTCGGGCCCGCCGCCCTCCTTGACCGCGCTCGCGATGAGCGCGGCGAGCTTGCTGAAGACCTTGCCCCTCTTTGCGTCGTTCAGGGCCTTCTTGTGCTTGATCCCGGACCAGTGGGAGTGTCCAGACATGGGCGTGTTCCTTTGCAACGACAGGGGATTTTCAACAGGCGCACAACGGCCTGACGCGGATGCGTCCCGTTCTTCCGCCTCAGGCGTCGGGCGGCTTGAAGAGCCGCTCGAGCTCGGCGCGGGCCCGGGAGGAGCGGTCCCGCGCGCCTGCCCGGCCCTTCGCGTCGGCAAAGAGGAAATAGCCGCAGGTGTTGGCCTCCTCGGGCGTGCGCGGTCTCTCGTCCCGGGCCATGGGCTCGCGGCACCAGGCCCGCGAGCCGGCTGCGTCGGGCGAAAAGAAGCGGCAGTTTCTACACGCGCAAAGCGCGGCGCCGCAGCCCGCGCAGAGGTCGCGCCGGCCGGGGGTGTGCTTTTCCGTCCATTCCGCGCCGCAGGAGGCGCATCGCTTCATGGCCGGCCCTCCGCTAACCCTTCCAGCGCCCTTCCACCGGGGGGCCCTAGCCAGGGCTCCCGCCCGGTTTTTCAAGAGATTTCCCGCCCGTGTTCGACCGCCTCCCGCACGATGCCCATCTGCTCCTTTTTGCGGGAAAACTCCCTTGGTGCAAAGCAAAAGGCCTCGCTCTCGACGCGCATGGCCTTTCCTCACGGGATGATCTTGTTGAGCGCCAGCTCGATGATCCCCTCGGCGCCCCGTTCCTTGAGGAGGGGGATGAGCCGGCGCACCTCGATCTCGTCCACGATCGTCTCGACCGCGGCCCAGTTCCCCTCGGCGAGGGGGTTCACCGTGGGGCTGTGGAGGCTCGGAAGCGCCTTCACCACCGCGTCGAGGTTGGCCCTCGCCACGTTCATCTTGAGAAGGACCTTCTCCTTGGCGGCGAGCGCGCCCGTGAGCATGAGGACGAGCGCGTCGATCTTCCCGCGCTTCCACCCGTCCCGGTAGGCGGCCCTGTTGGCGATCATCACGGTCACGGACTCGGCCACGGTCTCCACGACGCGGAGGCGGTTCGCGCGGAGGCTCGAGCCCGTCTCGGTCACGTCCACGATCGCGTCGGCGAGGTGGGGGACCTTCACCTCGGTCGCGCCGTGGGAGAACTCCACCCGGGCCTTGACCTTGTTTTTCTTGAGGTACCGCGTCACGAGGTTCACGATCTCGGTGCTGATGACCTTGCCCTCGAGGTCTTTCACCGACCGGACGGGCGAGTCCTCGGGCACGGCCAGGACCCAGCGCACGGGCCGGCGGCTCGCCTTGGCGTAGACGAGGCGCGCGACGACCTCCACGTCCGAGCCGTTTTCCTCGGTCCAGTCGAGGCCGGTGACGGCCGCGTCCATGACGCCGCGCTCCACGTAGCGGCTCATCTCCTGCGGCCGGGCAAGCATGGCCTCGAGCTCGGGGTCGTCCGAGCGGGGATAGTAGCTCCGCGAGGAGACGGCAAAGGCCCAGCCGGCCTTTTCGAGGAGGTCGAAGGTCGAGTCCTGCAGGCTCCCCTTGGGGAGTCCGATCTTGAGCGTGGGCATGGGGGTTTCTCCAATAAAACGTCCGTCACGAATGGCCCGGGAACTTTTCCGACCGCATTTTCTATAAATCCGCCGGCGTTGTTCCACGGCGAATCTTGGGCCTGTAATCTCTCCTGTCCGTACATTGCGCATATTCGATTTTTGTAGTTCGAATGGGAATCGTCCCGTTAATGCCGTGAGAGTTTTTTGTCCCTTTCCCTACAGGAAACGCGGAAGCGAGGATAATGTCTTTCCCTTTTTGCTCCGCCAGCTTTTGAATGTCGGCGACAGCTTCCGATAAATCCTGATCTTGACTGAAAATAACGCCCGCATCGTAGCGATCTTCCAAAAAATACATCATGAGGTCCAAAGCAATTCGAACATCGATTCCTTTTTCCTTGGGAATCGGTTTTCTTTGCACTTCGATACCGCTCAGCATAGTTGTTTCTTCCGAATATCGCAATTCCCGTCTAAATACTTCTATGCCGGACGACTGCATGTTGCGCAATTTATTGTTCCAGAATTCATGCCAAAATGGATCCTTGTCAAGAGCCGGTACGCCCGTATAAAACCGTATCCCGATCAGCGTCCATTCATAACGTTTACAAACCGGTTCGGCCAGCCGCCGCGGTTCATAGTTTGGATAAGAATATTCGAGGCCAAACGCATCTTTGGCTGCGAAATAAAGATTCTGTCCGTCGAAAAAAGCGATTGCGCGTTTGCCGGAATTCACTCCGCCCATAACGGCGATCCCTAAAAAACCCGCCACGACGGTATCTCTATGGTGGGCTATAAAAAAACCCCGCCGGGGGGTCGGTACGCTTGCGCGCCCTTAGCAGCCGGACGGGGAGAAAGTTATTGGCTGTATTTCTATATCCTGTCATCGTCATTTGTCAACTTTTTTTAAGCCAAAACCGTATTTTTCCCCAAATATCCCCCTGAACATCAAATGCTTCTTGCTGCGACGTCAATTCTTGCACAGCGGGCAGCGGCTCTTGGCGCAGCCCGATTCGAGATGGCGCTGGAGAAGCGTGAAGAACGCCACCGCCTCCTCGTGCGTGAGCGCCTCGCCCACGAGCTTGCTTAAGTGCAGGCGCGTGCCGCTCTTGGGGATGATCCGGAGCTTCCGGGCAAGCTTCACGGCCTCGGGCGAGAAGGGCAGGTTCGTTCCCCGGATCTCCTGGAGGAGGATCCGGTCCGCCACCGCGCGCTCGACCGGCTCGATCTCGAGAACCATGCGGCGCGCCTCGTTCGTCTTGAGCTTTCGCAGGAACGCGAGGCTCACCTGGCCGCACCGGTCGAAGAGTCGGCCGAGCATTCCGCGCAACCGCCGCGCGAGCTCTTCCTCTCCCTCCGCCGGCCCGATGAGCCGCGCGAGGTCGGCCGCCCGCTCCACCCGCACTTCGTTCCAGTCCGTGTATCGGGCGCGCAGGCGTGCGGTCGCCTCCTGCGCGGCGGTCTCGCTCAGTCCCCCCTCGCGCAAGACCGCGCACACGAGCTCCTCCACGGGCGTGAGCTCCTTGCTCAAAACGCCCTTGTGAAGGCTCTGAAGCGTGGCGAGCGTCTTGGCGAGCAACGTGGCGGGATTGAAGATCCGGGTCGTTCTCTTCGAGACCATGAGCCATCCCCTTGTCGCAACTTAGGCACCAGAAAGGCGCGTGTGTTTCACACGTTCCTTCCACAGAAGCAGGGTAAACATTCTTCCCCAATGGGCAGTGTTCAGGGGGCCAAGAACCGCTCCACCCAAAAGCTCTTTTAAAATCCCAAAGGATCCGATTATATATATTTGCCCCAATCTTGATAGCCTGTCAAGCAAAAACAAGGGATTTCCCTGAAGGCTTGTTGCCGCAACTTATTGCACGAAAAGAGGTTCCATTCGACTTGGAGCCTTGAGGTCCCTTTCGTGTGAAGGGGGGGATGCGTTTGGGTCGATATAACTTAATGAGATTCTATGAGTAAGGCACGGAATCCGTGCTTGAGAACATGGATTCCGTGTCTCTCTACTTTCGGCGGGCATCGCGCCGCATTCCGGTTGCGTGAAATGGCGGCTGCGCGTTCGCTGCGCGTTTCCGGGCGGCCTGGGACTTTAGGCTGTGCCAAGGGGGCAGGATCATGCGGGGTGCGACTCGACCCGAGGCGGAAAGAAACGGGCTACGATTCCTGGGCTTATTTCTCATCGCGTGCGGGATTTTTTTAATTCTCAGCCTGTACTCGGCGGATGTTCGGCTGGAGCTCCGGTCCTCGGCCGTAGAGTGCAAGACCGGGCTCGCCGGGGCCTATGCGGCCTTTTATTCCGCGTACTCGGTGGGCGAAACGCCGGCCAAGGTGTTGGCCATCCTGGTGGCGCTGTGGGGCATCTCGGTTCTCGGGAAGAAGCGCTTCTTTGGCGGCTGGCGCCAGATCCTAGGCGGGGCCCTTGTGGTGGGTTCCCTGAGCCTCTTTTTCACCCTCCTTGCCACCGGCGAGACCGATCCCTTGACGGGCGGGCTCGTGGGCGTGAGGCTCGAGCCGCTCGGCCGGGAGCTTTTGGGATCGCTCGGCGTGGCGGGCGCGACCGGGCTTTTGTTCCTGCTCGGCGCGCATCTTGTCCTTGGGCCGGCACTCGCGACGTTTTTCCGAGCGGCGTACGCCTTCCTGCGCAAGGGAGCGGCGATTGCACTCGCCACCCTCCGGTGGCTTGCGCGGCTCGGCGGGCGATGTGCCGGGGTTGTCTCCGACCGGATCAGCCGTCGCCGGGCCCTCTCCGCGATGCAGGCAGCCGCGGTGGCGCCGGCCTCTTCCGCGGAGGGAGCGGTGGAGGGGGAGGCGGCCGAAGGACCCTCCTCCGAAATCATCCAGACGCGCCTGCCCCTCGTCACCCGGCGGGAGAAGCGCACGCGCGCGCTTCCGAAATCCAAGAAGGACGGCCGGATCCTCGGCCGGGCCGGGAGCTACGTCCTCCCGCCCATGAGCCTCCTCGAGGAGTCGGACTCGGAAGGCGGCGAGCACCGCGGCACGACCGAGAAGCGCGCCGAGATCCTCGAAAAGACGCTCGCCGACTTCAAGATCGACGGCAAGGTGGTGGGCGTGGAGTGCGGGCCGCGCGTCACCATGTTCGAGGTGGCGCTCGCCCCCGGCATCCGCGTGGAGCGCATCTTTTCGCTCGCGAACAACATCACCATGGCCCTCAAGGCCTACAACGTCCGGATCGTCGCGCCCATCCCGGGCAAGGACACCGTGGGCATCGAGATCCCCAACATGGACGACCGGATGGTTTATATGCGCGACGTGCTGCCGCATTACGACCTCAAGAAGAATCCCTATGAGCTTCCGATCTTCCTGGGGATGGACCTCGCGGGCGGGCCCATCATCTCGAACCTGGAGGACATGCCGCACCTCTTGATCGCGGGCGCCACCGGCTCGGGCAAGAGCGTCTGCCTGAACGCGATCCTCCTCTCCTTCCTCATGACCCGGCGGCCGGACGAGCTCAAGCTCATCCTCGTGGACCCCAAGATGGTGGAGCTCTCGCGCTTCCGCGACGTGCCGCACCTCCTCTGCCCGGTCGTGACCGACATGAAGCGCGCCTCGGGGATCCTCGAGTGGGCCTGCGCCAAGATGGACGAGCGCTACGAGTGCCTCTCCCTCATGCGGGTGAACAACATCGGCAAGTTCAACGCCCTGGGCGAGGAGGAGATCGGCCGGCGCCTCGCGGGGATCCTCTCCGAAGAGGAGGCGGAGCTCTTTCCGAAGCGCATCCCGTACCTCGTCATCGTGATGGACGAGCTCGCGGACCTCATGCTCGTGGCCGGGAAGGACGTGGAAAAGTCCATCATCCGCCTCGCCTCCAAGAGCCGCGCGGTCGGCATCCACGTGATCCTCGCCACCCAGCGGCCGTCGGTCGACGTCATCACCGGGCTCATCAAGGCGAACATGCCCAGCCGCATCGCCTTCCAGGTGGCGAGCAAGGTGGACAGCCGCACCATCCTCGACGGGAACGGCGCCGAGAGCCTCCTCGGGGCGGGCGACATGCTCTACGTGGCTCCCCGCAGCTCCAAGCTCATCCGCGCGCAGGGCATCTTCGTGGACGACGCGGAGATCGCCGCCGTGGTCCGGCACTGCCGCGCGCAGTGCGAGCCGGAGTACCACGAGGAGCTCGAGGGCGAGGCGATCCTCGCGGGCGAGGCCCCGGACAACGCGGAGCGCGATCCCCTCTTCGACGGCGCGGTCCGGGCCGTGCTCGAGAACCGGCGCGGGAGCGTCTCGCTCCTCCAGCGCAAGTTCGGCGTGGGCTACGGCCGCGCGAGCCGCATCATCGACCGGATGGCCGAGGCCGGGATTCTGGGCCCCTTCCGGGAGGGCAAGGCCCGGGCCATCCTCATGACCCTCGAGGAATACGAGGCCCGCTTCCGCGGCGAGGGCGAAGGAGAAGACGGAACCTTCGAAACCTACGAGGACTCGGAGGAAGGGGACGCCGCCAAAACCCTGGCGGGCCTGCGCAAGGACGAGCGCCCGCCCCTGGAGAGCGCCGCCTGGGAGGTCTGAGGGCCGACGTCCCTCCGGGTCTTGGATGGCCGATTCCAGGGCGGAGAAAAAACGGAAAAAGCCTGGTGCGCAAGGCCGCGGCTGTGTTGTATAATGCCGGGCGCGAGCGGAAGGCGCCCGCCCGGGGGGCGGCGGCGCCCCGCGCGGAAGAGCCTTGACCGGCGAGGAGTCCGCATGATCGACCTGCACACGCACACGATCCTGTCCGACGGGGAGCTCGGGCCCGCGGAGCTCATCCGGCGGGCCGAGGTGGCCGGGTACCGCGCCCTCGCCATCACCGACCATGTGGA
>JAZDLH010000212.1:0-6958 GCA_043802275.1 Planctomycetota bacterium | reverse complement strand
GTCATGCAGGTCGACCCCGAGCTCATCGGCAAGATCATCGGCCCGGGCGGCAAGACCATCCGCGCCATCCAGGAGGAGACCCACGCCAAGATCGACATCGACGACTCGGGCGAGGTCATGATCGCCTGCCCCGACAACGAGAGCCTCGCCAAGGCGATCGCGCGCGTGGAGGCCCTCACCCGCGAGCCCGAGGTCGGCGCCGTCTACAAGGCCGCCGCGGTGCGGACCATCCGCGACTTCGGCTGCTTCGTGGAGCTCTCGCCCGGCCAGGACGGGCTCGTGCACATCTCGGAGCTCGACTTCGGGTACGTGAAGAACGTGAGCGACGTCGTCAAGGTCGGCGACAAGATCGACGTCAAGATCATCGCCATAGACGACCAGGGCCGGATCAAGCTCAGCCGCAAGGCGCTCCTGCAGAAGCCCGAGCAGAAGCCCGAGGCGAAGGCGTAGCGCCGGCCCTTTCCGGAAGGCGCCCGGGGGAGACGCTCCATGGACCCGGAAAAGATCCGCCAGGCCACGCGCCTCTTCCTCGAGGCGATCGGGGAGGACCCGGCCCGCCCGTGCCTCGCGAGGACGCCCGAACGCCTCGTGCGCCTCTGCGAGGAGATCTTCGGCGGCATGGGCCGGGACCCGGCCCGCATCCTCGAGACGGTGCCGGGGGAGACGCACGACGAGATCGTGCTCGTGCGCGACATCCCCTTCTACTCGGTCTGCGAGCATCATCTCCTGCCCTTCCACGGACGGGCGCACGTGGCATACCTGCCGGACGGCTTTATCTCCGGCTTAAGCAAGCTTGCGCGCGTGGTGGAGGTCGTCGCCCGCCGCCTCCAGATCCAGGAGCGGCTCACCACCGAGATCGCGGACGTCATCATGAAGACGCTGAAACCCCAGGGGGTGATGGTGGTGGTGGAGGCCGAGCACCTCTGCATGACCATGCGGGGCGTCAAGGCCCCCGGCGCCATGACGGTCACGAGCGCGGTGCGGGGGATCTTCCGGAACAACCCCGCCACCCGGAGCGAGGCCCTCTCCCTCATCTATCGGTCGAAGAGCTGAAAAGGGACTCCCCGATGCGCCGCGCCCCCCTCGCCCTCCTCTCGTGCTGCCTCCTCGGGGCCGCGCTCTCGGTTTCGGGCTGCGGCCTGCCCGATATCCCGCTCCTTCCCACCTTCCAGTCGCGGGGGTATCTTCCCGAGGAGGGGACGCTCCCCGGCTGGCGCGAGGTCGGCGGCGTGAAGCGCTTTTCGGGCAGCCGACTCTCGGAATACATCGGCCGCCAGGCCGAACGCTACCGGAGCTACGGCTTCTCCATCCTCTGCGCCGCGGATTACGCGCGCGGCGAGGACCCCGAGCCCGTGCTCACCATCGAGAGCTACGAGATGGAGAACCCCCTGGCCGCGAGCGGCATCTACCACGACCACCGCGGCCGCAAGCTCCGCGACCAAGGGATCCTCTTGGACGTGGGCGCAGAGGGGGTCCGGGCGCCGGGGGTCCTGTACTTCTACAAGGGGTTGTATTTCTTCAAGGTGATCTACACCGGCGACCCCGCCTCGGAGCCCGACCTCAAGGCCGTGGGGCTCGCCATCGCCGACAAGATTCCGGGGCAGGGCCACCCGCCCCGCGGGTTTGAATACCTGAACGTCGAGGGCGTGAATCCCCAGCAGTCCGCCGTCACGCCCGGCTACACCTTTGATTACGACTTCCTCCCGCCCGCCATCTTCTGCGACGCGCCCGGCGCCGGCAAGATCGCCAAGGTCTTCCTCATCGGCCACTTCGACGAGGCCGAGGCCGAGCGCACCGCCCATGACCACCGCTACTTTCTCGAGAGGAACGGCCTGGACTACGCCTTCAAGCGCATGGCGAACCGGCGGTTCGTCTGGTGGGGCCGGGACATGAAGCAGGGGCGGGTCATCTGCACGCAGCACCGCACCTGGGTCGTCGGGGTGCTCGCCCCCGACACCTACGAAAAGGCCGAGGTGATCCTGGACCGCATCGTGGCGGCCATGGGCGGGCGTTGAAAAGCCCTCCCGAGGGGACCGCCGCAAGGCGGAAAACGACGAGAGGCATGCATGGTCAGGACGATCCGGAAGATGGCGGCCCGCTTCTCCCTGGGCGTGGGCAAGATGCGGCGCTTGACCACCAACGCCTTGCGTAACAAGCACGTGAAACAGCAGCTCAAGCGCCGCCGGGGCCATTGCCTGCGCTGCGGGGCGTGCTGCCGGCTCCTCTTCAAGTGCCCCCTCCTCAAGGAGCACCCGGACGGCACGACCTCCTGCCGCATCCACCGGCGCCGGCCGGGCAACTGCCGGGTCTTTCCGCTCGACGAGCGGGATCTCCGGGAGCGGGACGAGCTTATGCCCCTCCTTCCGTGCGGCTATTTCTTCACGGAAGAAACGGAGGAAGACAAGAAGACCGCGTGACGCCCGGCGCCGCTTGAAAGGCGCGCCAGGTCCCTCGTTCCACCACCCAAGGAGACCCGCATGGCAAAGACGTACCACATCGCCGTGATCCCCGGCGACGGCACCGGCCCCGAGGTCACAGCCGAGGCGGTGAAGGTCCTGGACGCCGCCGCGGCCAAGCACCGGTTCGCGCTCGAGAAAACCTCCTACGACTTCGGCGGGGAGCGCTACAAGCGCACGGGCGAGATCTGCCCGGACTCCTTCCTCGCGGAGCTCCGCCGGGCCGACGCCATCCTCCTCGGCGCGATCGGCCACCCGGACGTGAAACCCGGCATCCTCGAGAAGGGCCTCCTCCTAAAGATCCGCTTCGAGCTCGACCAGTACATAAACCTCCGGCCCGTGCGCCTCTACCCCGGCGTGGAATGCCCCTTGAAGGGCAAGGGCCCGGAGGAGATCGATTACTGCGTGGTGCGCGAGAACACCGGCGACCTCTACACCGGCATCGGCGGCGTCTCCATGAAGGGAACGCCTGACGAGGTGGCCATCCAGAACATGGTCTACACCCGTTTCCAGGTCGACCGGTGCCTCCGGTACGCCTTCCAATACGCCCGGCGCTACGGCCGGAAGGCCCGCGGCAAGGGCAAGGCCAACACCCTCGGCCTCGTGGGAAAGACGAACGTTCTCACCTATGTCTACGACCTGTGGGAGCGGGCCTTCCACGAGATGGGGGAGAAAGAGTTCCCCGACGTGGCGCGGGAATACTACCACGTGGACGCCACCTGCATGTGGATGGTCAAGAGCCCCGAGTGGTTCGACGTGCTCGTCACGGGCAACATGTTCGGCGACATCATCACCGACCTCGGGGCCATCACCCAGGGCGGCATGGGCATCGCCGCGGGCGGGAACATCAATCCCGAGGGCGTGAGCATGTTCGAGCCGATCGGCGGCTCCGCCCCGAAGTACACGGGGCTCGGCGTCATCAATCCCCTCGCCGCGATCTGCGCCGGCGCCATGATGCTCGAGTCCCTCGGCGAAGAGAAGGCCGCGCGCGCCGTGGAGAACGGCGTGAAACACGTCACCGCCCAGAAGCTCAAGAGCCTCGCCGCGAAGCGGATGGGCTATTCCACGAGCGAGGTGGGCGACCTCGTGGCCGAGGCCGTGGCGTAGGGCGCATATTTCTTTCGCCTTTGCCAACGCGGCAGCGTTGGATAATAGCGCCGAGCGCCTATCGGCCCGATCGAATCTTGCCCCGGCGCGGGCGCATGGGAAAAACCGACTTTTAAAAAAGGCGAATCTCCCATGTCCCTCACGGAGCTCGTGGAACGCGCGCAAGGCCTATTTTCCGAGCGCTTCGGCGCGTGGGCCGAGGTCGCGGGCGTGGCGCCCGGCCGGGTGGAGATTCTGGGGAACCACACGGATTACAACCGGGGCTTCGTGCTCGCCGCGGCTGTCGACCGCCACGTGGTCGTGGCCGGTCGTGCCGTATCGGGAGGCACGCGCCCGGCCGGGGGAAAAGAAACGCCCGCCCCCGGGCCAACGGCGCGGATCTACAGCGCGGCCCACAACGCCGAGGCGCGCTTCTCCCTCGCGGCCATGGAGCGCGACTCTTCCGCGCCTTGGTGCGATTATGTAAAGGGCGTGGCGAAGGAGCTCCAAGAAACCGGCGCGCGCCTCCCCGGCTTCGAGGCCGCGATCGTGGGGGACGTGCCCCTCGGCGCGGGGCTATCGAGCTCGGCCGCGATCGAGGTGGCGACCGCGAAATTCCTCCTGGGGCTCCGTCCCTTCCCCCTCCCGGACAGGGAACTCGCGCTCCTCTGCCGGCGGGCGGAGAACCGCTTCGTCGGCGCTCCCTGCGGCATCCTCGACCCGTGGACGAGCGTCCACGGCCGCGCAAACGCGCTCCTCCTCCTCGACTGCCGCCGGCTCTCGCACGAAATGCTCCCTTTAAGCGAAAGCCTCTCGCTCGTCGTGGCCGACACCCGGACGGGCCACAGCCTCGTGGAAAGCCCGTACAACGTTCGCCGCGCCGCGTGCCTTCGCGCGGCCGAAATCCTTTGTTCCCGCAAGAGCGGCGCCGCGCACCTTTGCGACTTCACGGGAGAAGAGCTCAACCGCCTCGAGGCGCATCTTCCGCCCGACCTCCGCCCCCTTGCCCGGCACGTGATACTTGAGAACGAGCGCGTGCTCCGCGGCGCGGAGGCGCTCCGGAAAAACGACCCCGAACTCCTGGGGCGGCTCATGAGCGAAAGCCACGCCTCGAGCCGCGAACGTTTCAAAAATTCCACCCCCGAGCTCGATTTGCTGGTCGAACTGGCCGTAAAAATCCCCGGCTGTTACGGCTCCCGCCTCACGGGCGCGGGATTCGGCGGGGCCACGATCCACCTCGTCTCGGCGCTGGAGGCCGCTCCCTTCGCCGAGGCGCTCTCGCTCCGATACCAACGCGTTGTGGGAGCGGAGCCGGCCCTGGCGATCTGCCGCGCCGCCGACGGCGCGCGGACCGAGCGCATCCTTCCCTGACGGCTAAAAAAGGAGCGAGACGTCCAATGCCCCCGTCCCGGTTCCGTGCCGTGATCTTCGACCTCGGGGCCGTGCTGATCGGCCTCGACTGGAGCGCGAGCCTCGAGCGTATGAGCCGGTCCACCCCGCTTCCGCGCGAGGCGATCCTCCCGGCCGTGGAGGCGTCCGGCCTCGTCGAGCCCTACGAGGAGGGCCGCCTCTCCACGGGGGAGTTCTGCGTCCGCATGAGAAAGGCCCTGAAGCTCAGCGCTACGACGGAGGAGTTCGTCCGCGACTGGAACGACATCTTCGCGCGGCGGCCCGAGATGGAGACCCTCTTCCTGGAGGTGCGGCGCCTGGCGCCGGTGGCGATTTTGAGCGACACGTGCCCCCTCCACTGGGAGCGCATCCGGGAGTTCGCCCCGCCCCTCGCCCGGCCCGACTTTCTCGGCCTCTCCTACGAGATCGGCTCGCGCAAGCCCTGCGCCAAAAATTACCTCGCCGCGGCGCAAGGCCTGGGCGTCCGGCCCGAGGCGTGCGTCTTTCTCGACGACCGGGAGGGGAACGTCCGGGGCGCGCGTCTCGCGGGCATGGAGGCTTTTACGTACACGTCCCCGGCCGAGGCCCGCGCGCGTGTCTTTGCGCTTCTGGGAATGGAAGGGAGCGGGGGAGGGGTGACCGGCTAATTCGCGTGAGCCAGGATATGCCAGTGGGATTGGAGCAGGCGGCCGCGCGTGCGTTGGAGGCTTTCGATCGCGAGGTCGAGGTGCACGAGGTAGCCGAGGACGTGCTCGGCCAGGGCCTTTCGCATTTCCTCGTCGCGGAGGGCGAGGTCCGCGCCCGCCATGGCGAGGACCGCGTCGTCGGCCGCGTCCTGAAGGAGGGACCGGATCTTCTGGAGCTCTTCCTTCAGCCGGATGGCGTCCGCCCTGGTCATGGCTCGTCTCCTCCGCGGGCGCAGGGAGGGCTTCCCCCGGCGCGACCCACGTGAAAACTATCGTCCGGCCGCCCGGTTTTCTTCAGGAGAAGCGCCCTTCCGCTTTCCGTTGACACGCTTCCCCCCATTCGGTACCATGGCAGCGTGCGGCTCGGCACCGCGAGAAAAGGCCTTTCCGAAGGCGGAGGTCGTATGTACCACCACCTCCAGGGTAAGCTCACCCACCTAAGCCCCGCCCAGGCGGTGCTCGAGGCCGGGGGCGTGGGGTACCGGCTCACCATCTCCCTCACCACCTTCCGGGCACTGCCTCCGGTGGGAGCCTTGTGCAGCTTCCTCGTGCACCTCGCGGTGCGGGACGACGCGCTACTTCTTTACGGTTTCGCCACAGAGGCCGAGCGGGCCCTATTCCGCGCCCTCCTGAGCGTTACGGGAATCGGCCCCGCCACGGCCATCCAGATTCTAAGCGGATCGACCCCCGAGGCGCTGGTAGCGGCCATCCGCGGCCAGGATCACTCCTTTCTCAAGAAAATCAAGGGGATCGGCGAAAAGACGGCCCGGCGCATCATTTTGGAGCTCAAGGACGCTTCGGCCCTTTACCTCGTGGCAAGCGAAGGGGCGCCGATGTCCGGAACGATCAGGGCCTCCCAAGTCGCGACCGCGGCTCGCCAGGCGCTCGAAGCCCTGGGATTGACGAGCCGCGAGGCTGCCGCGCGCGTGGACAAGACCCTGGCCGCCCGGCCCGACCTCTCTTTGGAGGAAACGATCCGCTCGGCCCTGCAATGACAAAAGGAATCCCTTGGGAAAAAAGGAGTTACGATTATCCTTCTACCTGATCGCTCCTTGCCGGATTGAAGGTAAAGGCATAAAAGGCAATTTCATGCGTTTTGCATAAAAATTGTCTCGCAATTAGCAATTTGTGTCTCTTAATTGCTTTTTCATGGCATGGAAAGGCGCCGCCAGCATGACCGCCACTCCCCAGCCCAAGCCTTTCAACGCGAGCCCGTCCGACACGGACCGGGTGATGGAGAACCGCCTGCGGCCCAGGCGGTTCGAGGACTTTCCCGGCCAGGACCGCGTGAAGGAGAACCTTCTTATCTACATCGAGGCGGCCCTGAAGCGCAAGGAGAGC
>JAZDLH010000211.1:0-3859 GCA_043802275.1 Planctomycetota bacterium | reverse complement strand
CTGGGGTAGGCGCCCTGCGACCTCGCGCGCACTTGCGGGATGCTTTTTCCACAGCGCGTTCATGATCTGCCATTCCGCACGGGTAAGTTTCATTGAAATCCCCTTTCAGCTTCTACGGCCGTAGCAGGAAGATACTACAACTGTAGAAAAATGTCAAGATTTTTTTGTGGGGAAAAATATTTTTCTTCTGTTTTTTTTTCGAATTGACAGTCTGCCGGTCGGCAAAAATGATCAAGTTAAATCCAAAAATCCAAAGGCGAGCCACAGGTTTTCTGCCTAACACCACTTGGCAATGTCCGATAACTATTCCAGGAAGGTCCCCTGAGCCTATGGTCTGAGGTGCAACAGTCGGAATCCAGTGAGTCGGCATAGCCGATGGTGAGCCTGACCGTGAGCCTGGAATGAGCCTCCATGAGCCCCGGAATGAGCCTGGCGAATCTGGCTTGGCCTGACACATGGCGACGAGGCTATGCCGAAACACGCGCAAGGCGTTCAACGGTGAGAAGATGCGGATTTGGGGCGCTCAGGAACGGCACCATGAATGGCGCAAGGTTGGCCCGGTACGGTTCGAACGAGGGCCGGCCTCTCCTACCGATCTTCGCCAAGGTTTTGGCTGGCAAGTCGGCCTTGGATTTGATATAGATGCAGGGGGTATCTGTTGTGAACCGGATACCCGAGGGGAGAAGGCTGTCCGCCGGGCCGAACGAGCGACAGACATAAGCCGGGGATAGAGGTTTTAAAAGCCGTTGCAAAACCCCTGCGGAAGACCTGCTCCGCGGCCCATACAGGGCTAATAAGCGGGTTTTGCAATAGGCGCTTAAGAACTGTTTCAAAACCGGCCCAAAATGCACCCCGGCGCGTTGGAGAAAGGACTTGCGTTGGTTTTGCAACCGCTTTTTTAATTTCCGGCGATAGGCCGGACCGGCCGGATTGAAAATAAGAAAAGACCGGTGGCGAGGATACTTTGACTTGAGGCAAAAGGAGATGACCATGATAGGGACGAAGCAAGCGGGGATCCTGGCGGCTGCGCTCCTTGGCCTCGCCGGTGTCGCGCGTTCGGCCGAGGTCATCCTCCCGGCCGACGGGGGTTTTCAGGAGATCGTGAACGGCGGCTTCGAATCCCCAAGGAAAAACGAGAGCGGCATCCCCTACGGCTGGTCCATGTGGGGGACGCCGAAGGTCAAGGAGGATTTCACGCGCGATACGCGGATCAAGCGCTCGGGCGAGGCCGGCCTTTGCTATCGCCAGCCCAGGGGGACGCGGGGATATGTCATCACAACGCCCGCGCTCTCCGCGCGCTTCCAGCCGCGGACCAACTACCTGTATACGGTCTACCTCTACGCCGAGAAAAAGACCGAGGTCACTATCCGCGTGCACAGCTACAGCGACCCGGCGAAGTACACGGATTACGTCATGGTCGCCTCCGCGCGGTGCACGGTCGAGAGGGAATGGCAGAAGGTCGTGGTCTCCATTCCCGCCTATTCCCTGGCGCGGGGTTTGAACACGTGCCTCATGCTCAACATCCAGATCCGTAACTCGACGCGCGAAGACCAGACCCTCTGGGTGGATGACGCAACGCTTCAACTCTCTTCCTCTCCCTACGAAAACGCGGACCGCGAGGATCTTCGCCTGGAAGAGCGCGCGCCGCTTGAGCACCGGCTCTCGCCGGGCCCAGGCCTCACGATCCGGGTGGACGCAAACCAACCCTTGCACAAGGCCAACCGCCGGTTGCTCGGCATTGCCTTCCACATGGTGGGGGACCGCTATGCCGGAGCCTTCAACCTCAAGACCGGCGAGTACTGCCTGCGCCCGTCCGCCGAGGAGGCCATCCGGTCTCTCCAGATTCCCCTCACGCGGCTCAACACCCTCGCCGCGGAGCCCTGGCCCCTGAACGACAGCCTCGACAAGACGGCTTTTCTGGCCCAGCGCGTGGGGATTCCGGCCTCCGCCTTCATCCTGGAGCTTGAGGAAGGCCATGCCCGAACCGCCATGACGCCGGAAGAGTGGTCCGGGGCCGTGCGCCACTCCGTGGACCGGGGCTACGGCTTCTTTCTCTGGGAGGTCGCGAACGAGCCGTTTTACAGCGGCTTCTTCACTCCGGAAACCTACGCCGGGCACGTGAGGGAGGTGAGCGCCGCGATCAAGGCCGTGCAGCCGGGCGCCCGCATCGGCCTGGCGGTGGACCCGGATTCCCCCGGCTGGGGGGTGTTTGTCCTCAAGCAGGCGGCCGGGAGCTACGACTTCGTCTGCCCGCACCTCTACGCCGAGATCCCGGACGAACTCGCGGAAAGCAACATCAACAAGGCGCCGGTGGAGGATGTCGCGCTCGCGGCGAACTTTGCGGAGCTCAGGAAAGCCGTGCGGATGCGCGCGCTCCTCGACCGGTACAATCCCGGCCGGCGCGTGGCGATCCTGGACAGCGAGTGGGGCCTGGCCGCGAGCGGCGGCTCGGGGGAGCCCGACGACGTGAACCGCAACGGCAACATCGTGGGCGCGGTCCACCGCGCCGTGAGGCTCATCTACTGCCTTCGGGAGGGGCTCGTCGAGGGCATGGCGCAGTGGCAGCTCCTCGCGCCGGCCAAGTACCCGGGCTTCGGCATCGTGGCCAAGGACGACGACCGGCGCTTCCTCCTCTATTATTTAAACCTGCTCTTCTCCCGCTACGTGGGCGCCGAGGTGCTGGACCTCTCCGGCACCGCGCCGTATTACCGCCCGGGCGACAAGTACGGCGGGCCCGTGGCGACGGCCCTGGCCACGCTCTCGGGAGACGGGAGGACGCTTTTTCTCGTCCTCGCCAACGGCACGGGCAAGTCCGATCTCCCTTGCGAGGTCGCGGTGAAGAACTTTCCCATCGCGCAGGCGGACGGCCGGCGGCTCTTCCAGAAGAGTCTCGACGCCCCGGCGCTCGTGACAGAAGAGTCGGAGGCGATCGAGCCCGTGGTGTTTCGTAAAAAAACCGAAACGGCCCTGACCTTCACCTGCCAGGCGCACTCGGTTTACTTCCTCGCCCTCCAGAGGAAGGAACGGCCAGCTTCCACTCCTTAGGGCCGGATGCGAAAGCAAAGAGTAAAACAGGCGGCAGGGAAAGGTTCCGGATCCTCTGAAAAGGCGCGTAGTACGCCGAGGATCTGGGGCGCAAACGATCGCGGCCGAAAGACGGCGGTCCTCCCGAACGATAAGGATGCGGACATGGACTTCGCGTGCGCAGTCGCGGACTATTTGAAGTCTCAAGGCGCGGGTTAGCGTCGGGGCAGTCGAAGACCGTGCCGAAGTCGGTTTTCTGCCTGTTCCAGGGCGTTACTCCGAGCGCGAGCGCCACCCGGTCCTCCCAGAGCCACAGGCCCCAGTTGTTGTCGTCGGGCGTTTTGCCCCGGCCGTTGTACGGAATGACCCCGTCCCAGTCCGCCTCGTAGAGCAGAACCCCCGCGCCGATCTCCTTCAGGTTGCCTGAGCAGGTCACCTGTTTCGCTTCCTCAGCTGCCTGCGCCAATAGCGGTAAAAGGATACCGGCCAGCGTTGCCAGAACCGCTATTACCGTCAATAGCTCGATAAAAGTAAAATCTTTATTTCTTGTCGTCATCGGATTCTCCCTCCCAATAAAACTTATCTTCGTGCACTTCTGTTGTAACCCTTACTCTTTTCATCAAACGCACATCACTGGTTTTTGCTACAAGGCTACAACTCTCCATTATTTCCTCAGAACATATGCTGACCGATATTGATTTCAGTAAAAATAACGTTGTCACATCATCGAACAATTGTTTTTAAAAGAGGCAGCTCCTTGAGAGGGGCGACATCCTGCACCGGGGTCCCGGTCAGGTCCAGCCTCTCCAGCTTCTTCAGCGCTTGAAGAGGCGTC
>JAZDLH010000210.1:0-11708 GCA_043802275.1 Planctomycetota bacterium | reverse complement strand
GGCGCCGGCGATCTCCGGGTCGGCGTAGACGACCGCCGGAATAGTGTCCTCCCGGCAGAAGTCCTTTTCACCGAACATGTTGCGGACCGCCACGCGCGCCTGACGCGCGGCGAAGTGCGCGAGGAGCCACTTCCCGGTCACGTCCCCGGCCGCATAGATGCCCGGCGCGTTCGTCTCGGCGCGGTCGTTCACAGGGATGCCCTTCCGGTCGAAGGACACGCCCGCTTTTTCGAGGCCAAGGCCTTCCACGTTCGGCCGGCGGCCCGTGGCCACGAGGATGCGGTCGGCAACAAGGCTCTCTCGGGCGCCTCCCCTGGCGCGGAAGTGTAAGCGATCCCCATCCAGGCGCTCGACCGTGGCGCTTAAATGAAAACGCACCCCGCTCTTCTCGAGTTTCCGCTGGAGGAGCCGGGCGAGCTCGGGCTCCACGCCTCCGCAGATCTGCGGGAGCATCTCCAACACCGTCACGCGAGACCCCGCCATGGCGTAGAGACAGGCGAACTCGATGCCGATCACGCCCGCGCCGATGACGGCAAGCTCTTCCGGCATCTTGTCGAGCGCGAGGATCCCCTCGTTCGTGAGCACGCGGTCGTTGTCCTCAAGCCCCTCGACGGGGGGAAGGGACGGCCGCGCGCCCGTGGCGATGAGGATGTGCCTTCCTTCGTGGATTTCGCCATTTACGGAAACCTTTTCCGGACCGACCAGGGCGGCCTCGCCCCGTATTGCCTGCGCCTTGTTCCGCTTCAGAATCGCCCGCAGCCCCTCCCGTAGGGATTCGATGACCTTGCCGGCCCGTTTTTTCGCCACGGCATAGTCAAAGGCGAGGCCCGAGGCTTTTACGCCGAAGGCCTCGCCGTGGCGGGCGTGGTCATAGAGCCTGGCCGAATGGAGCAGGGCCTTGGTGGGGATGCAGCCGGTATTGAGGCAGACTCCGCCCAGGTGCTCCTCTTTCTCCACGAGCAGCACGGACTTGCCCAACCCGCCCGCGCACTCCGCGGCCGAGCACCCGGCCGGTCCGCCGCCGATGATGATGAGGTCGTGCATGGCATGATCCTTTTCAAGTCCCCTCGGTTGAACGGTTGTTAATGTCCGGTCGCAACTTCCGATTTACGTATACCTTACGTTTCATGGGCCTCGACATCCGTGAAAAGTCCTCTCCTACGTGGGCGGCTCGGTCCATCCGAGCTCGATCCCTTCGGCGCGCGCGAGGAGCGTCAGGGCCCACGCGACCATGTGCGCTCCGTGGACGTCGCCCTCCCGGGCGCCCCGGCCCACCTTGAGATGATTATACCGGACGATGGAACCCCGGGTCGTGGTCATGGCCCCGCCGTCCGGGGCGAGAAAGTCCTGGAGCCTCCCGGAGCGCTCTTGCCGGAAGGCCGCCACCTCGGCGCTCCGGTGATGGGACAGACGCGCGGCCCGATCGAGCACGCAGAGGGGATTCAAGAGATAGCAGACGTGCTCCGCCCGGGGCACGGCGAGGGCGAGGTCGATCATCCGCTCGGGCCACGGGAGGGGCTTCCCCACGAGGTCGGAGAGCGTGACGAGCTTCATCGCCCCGCTTACCGCCGTCTTGGGCGGCGCCTGGGAAAGACCCTTCAGCGCGCCTTCCCAGTCGAAGTTCCCCAGCGCCTCCTCGGGAGAAACAGGGAGCGGCGCGCCGTAGCGCCGGGCGAGCCACAAAATGGTGACCGCGGCCGATACGTGGGCGTAGCGTGCCCAGAGATCGGGCATGCGGTTGATGCCCCGCCACCAACGCCGCACGAAGCGCTCGTCCTGAAGCGCCACGGGCGTGGCCACCCGGCCGCCCGCCCCCGCCGCGGACAGCGCCGCCCAGGTTTGTCGCAACGTCCCCATGCGCCAGAGCCAGAGGGGCAGCCGCCAAGGGTGAAAGAGAACGCGCGGCCAGAGGGGCGGCTTGTCCAACAGCGCCTCCACGGGCCGGTCCACGAAGAATCCGTGCTCGGGAAAGGTCTTTTGACTCTGAAAGGAGAGGATGCGGTCGATCCACGCCTCCCGCACATCCGGAGGAAAGCCGGCCCAGAGGCCGGTTTGCATCGCGGCCTTGAGTCCCAGGACCGAGGGGGAGAGGCCGGTCCCTGCCGAGGGCGGAATGCGGTCGGAGTTTGCGGTGAAGGGAACAAGGCCCGGCTCGCAACGGCCGAGAAAAGCCTTGAGCCACCCTTTAAGCCGTGTGGCAATGCAAGCGATGTCCGGCATGGTTCCGCTGCCTACGCTTTGAAAGAGCCTTCCGCCGAGCGGGGGGAGCGGATCAATCCGCCCTCTCCACGTCGTAGCGATCCCGCCAGTCCTCATGTCCCCGGGCTGTATGGAGGCGGTCGCGGAGCAAGTTTCGAACAGCCCGCGCGAGAAGGCCGAGGGTCCGGCGGATGCCTACCTTCTTCACGAATTTCAGAGTGGGCGCGGGCGGTCGGGGCCGCGCGCCGAGGGGGGAGAGCTTCTGCATCACCCCCATGCCCGTGGCGCCGAAGTGGAAGGCGAGGAAGAGGTCGTTCTCGTTCGCGTAAAAAAAGTCCTTGGCCGCGCGGGCGTCGCCCAGGAGGTCCTGGTAGGTGGAGGGGCTGGGCTTGAAGCCCCTCGGACCGCAGGCGGCCGGGTCGATGTCGTGGAAGGTGATGAATCCCCCCTCCACGACGTAGGGGTACCACGCGAGGAGCAACCCGGCCACGTGCTCGTAGGCGTGGAGGCTGTCCACGTGGAGGAGCGAGATCCCTTCCCGGAGAAAGGGAGCCTTCTCGAGGATCGCTTCGACGTCGAGGTCGTCGGCTTGAATGAACCGCCAGGCCGGGGACTCCGCCACGTCCGAGCAGTCCTCGATGTCCACCGAGACCATTCGCCCCCCCGCGCGCTCGCAGGCGCTCAAAAGAAGAGCGGTCGAGAGCCCCCTGGCCGTGCCGAGCTCGAGGACCACCGGACGCTCGAACCGGCCCACGAGCCGGGCGAGCTTCGCATGATGCGTGGCCACCTTGCCTTCCAGCCCGCGCCGGCCGTCCTGGGCGAGGAAGGCCTCGGGCTGGTAGTGCTTGAAGCGGGCCATGGCTCTCCTCTCGGGGCGGGGTGGAGCGGGTTGCTTTTGGCAACGAGGCCGTTGTTCCTCTTCTTGCGGACGCGACCGATGGTACCCCTCCCTTTTTCCAAGACGCCGGCAGCAAAGTCCATCCTATTCTATGATCGCTGTCCGGCGTGTCAATACAACCCGCGCATTCCCGCTTTCATGGGGGAAGTCAGCAAGGCGTCTTCATTCCCCGATGCCTATCAGCGCGTTGCGCCGGGCTTTCTCGCGGCGGATTCATTGTGTGGCGGGTCTTGACGCGTCGTTTTTTACATGTGGGGAGGAGAGGATTTTCGCGCGGGAGATTTACGCTCGGCCTTGGACTTTCGACTCGAACAGGCGTCGCAAACCCCGTGCAGAACAAGCTCGTGCCCCTCGCACGAAAAGCCGGGGGGTATTTCGCGCTTCTCGTCCAGCGCGCACCCGGGCAGTTCCAACAATCGGTCGCATACGCGGCAATAAAAATGGTGGTGGTGCCCCTTGCCCGAGCGCTCGTAGAGGGTTCCGAGGTCCGGGTGTCGGAGCTTTAGGATCCAGCCCTCTTGGGTCAGGCGTTTCAGGTTCCGGTATACGGTTGCCTGGTCAAGCGAAGCGATCTCCCGGCGACCGTACTCAAGCACCTCCTCGACTCGGAGCGGTCTCGAATGCTCTATAAAGACCCGGCTAAGGGCCTCGCGCTGCGCGGTTTTTCTGGGCATCCTATCTCCCTTTCCCATCGACGGTTAGCGGATTTTACTCGAGCGCACTCTAAAAAAATACCCGATTCCGGATTGACATGCAAATGAATTTGCAATAATATTACTAATGCAAAAGCAATTGCATTAGCAAGATTCAACGTGACTTGCCCGGATTTTGGAAGCCGGCGCCGTGCGGAAGGAAATGAATACGGGAAAGGGAGGACATGTTGCATGAACAGTCGACCGATTGGAATGGTACTGGCGGCGATCCTGCTCGCCTTTTGGTGGATCGCGGGCACGGGTGCGGAAGCGGCGGAAGAGGGGGACAAGGACTTTCGCGTCTGCACCGGGAAGCTCAACACTCCGGACGCCTGCCCGGTGGACCCGGGTCACGCGGAGATCGAGTTCGCCTTCGGTCTCGATAAGGTCCGGCGCGAATGGGACGACGACGGCAAGGCGCATTCCCGCCGCCCTGAGCACGACCGGTCGCTCGGTCTATCGGTGGGCATGGGGCTCTGCGAGAACCTGGACTTTTGCCTGGGTATCCCCTACCTCTGGCTTCGAGACGAGGGGAACGACTTCGACGCCGACGACCTCATGGGTCCCGAAACCGGGAGAGGCTTGGGCGACCTCGACCTCTCCCTCCGCTACAGATTCTATGAGAACGAGGACCGCCATCTCTATCTTGCCTACAAGGCCGGTCTGATCGCGCCCATCGGCCACGACGCGGACGAGAGCGAGATCGGCACGAGCCAGGAGTCCTGGAGCCTGAACCAGGCCCTCATCGCCACCAAGAGCTGGGGCCGCTGGGCGGTGAACGCCGACATCGGTTATTCCCTACCCTTTGGGGGAAAACGCGGGGATGGACGGGGCGTGCTCTCCGCCGACCTCGCCCTGGGCCGCCAGGTGTTTTCATGGCTCCAGCCCGAGGTGGAGTTGAATTACGCGCATGAGTTCGTCGGCCATGAATCCGATGCCGACGTGCTCGCCGCCACGGTCGGTTTCCTCCTGCCGGTGAACGAGCGCTTCCAGGTGAACCTGGGCGTGCAGCAGGGCCTCTGGGGCCGGAACGCGGAGCGTGCCACGACCTATCTCGCGACCATCAAGCTGGTCTTTTGACTCGGCCGAAGGACTGCGGAGGAGCCGCCCATCTCGGGGCGCATCACGAGGCGAATCCCGAGCCTTCTGTCCGTCCGGGAGAGCGCCGGAACCGGGAGCGGAGCGGCTGCCTCGATAGGCAAAGACACGAAGGAACGCGGGACGCACTCTATATTCCCCTTTCCCACTGGGACGGAGATATTGACGGTATCCCTCTCCTCCTCGCGGTTGACAGGAGACCTCCAATGGAGTACAAAAACAGGAGATTGCCCATGCGTGGCGAAAAGCCTTATGAAAAAAGATATTCCAGACGCAAGGCGGTGGAGCGGCTTGGCGGGGAAGCGAGAGGCGTCTTTTTTAAGGAGCGGCGCGTGAACGGCCCTGGGCGCGTCTTGTGCGCGGTAATCCTCGCGGCCATAACGGCCGGCTTGGGGCTCTATCCCGCGCGAGGGGCCGAGGAGGCTCCTCCGGCCGTGAAGAAGGTCACGGTCTTCGTGAGCATCCTGCCACAGGCGGCGTTCGTGGAGGCGGTCGGCGGCCGGTTCGTGGAGGTGAGCGTCCTCGTGGGGCCGGGCCAGTCCCCGCACACCTACGAGCCCACACCCCGGCAGATCGCCGCCCTCGAAGGGGCTGCGCTTTATTTCTCCATCGGCGTGGGCTTTGAAGAGGGCTTCCTCCGCAAGGTGGAATCCATGTTCCCCCACTTGCGCGTGGTCGACATGGCCGCGGGCATACCCTTTCGCGCGATGACGGAAGCGGAAGCGGAGCACGGGGAAGAGGCGGAGGCTCACGAAGCCGGGCACGCCGAGCACGCCGAGCACGCCGCGACCGGCACCGATGTGGCGGGCATGATGGATCGCGTCCACGCGGCCCTCGGACGACCCGCTCCCCATGCTGAGGAGCCCGCGGCAGCCGAAGAGCATAAAGAGGCGCATGAAGAGGGGCACCATCACGCAGCGGGCGAGCGGGACCCCCACGTCTGGCTCGACCCGGTCCTCGTGAAGACCCTGGCCGAAAACGCCTGCGAGGCGCTCGTCCGAGCGGCCCCGCTGCACGAGACCGAGTTCCGCGCGAACTTGCACGCCTTCGCGGAGAAGCTCGACCGGACGAACGAGCGCCTCGCCCAGGCCCTCGCCCCGATCCGGGGCCGGAAGCTCTACGTCTTCCATCCCGCGTTCGGCTACTTCGCCGACCGTTACGGACTTGAGCAAATCGCGGTCGAGACCGCCGGGCACGATCCGAGCGCCCAGGAGCTCGCCCGGTTTATCGAAAGCGCCCGGGCCGACGGGGTGAAGGTGATCTTTATCCAGCCGCAGTTTTCCGAGAAGAGCGCCGAGACCGTGGCCGAGGCCGTCGGCGGCGCGGTCGTTCCCATGGATCCGCTCGCGGGGAACTATCTCCAGAACCTCGAGGAGATCGCCTCCAAGGTCTCCGCGGCCCTCGGCCGGGAGCCGTGAAGACCGCCCCCCGGGAGACGACCGATCCGAAGGAGGAATCCGCCTTGCAGCACGATGCGGTCATCGCCATCGAACACCTCTCCTTCGCCTACAACGGCGCGACGGTCCTGCGGGATGCGGACTTCATGATCTGCCGGCGGGACCTCGTCTCGCTCGTGGGGCCGAACGGCGGGGGCAAGACCACGCTCCTCAAGCTCATGCTCGGGCTCCTCGAGCCCACGCGGGGGCGGGTGCGCGTCTTCGGCGGCCCGCCGGAGAAGGCCCGCGCGCGCCTCGGGTACATGCCCCAGCACGTTCTCTTCGACCCGGAGTTCCCGGTCACGGTCCTGGACGTGGCCCTCATGGGACGGCAGGGCCGCCGGTGGCTGTGGCCCTACCGCAAAGGCGACCGCCGCGCGGCGTGCGCCGCGCTCGAGCGGGTGGGGATCCTCGCCCTGCGGGGCCATTCCTTCGCCGACCTCTCCGGCGGGGAGCGGCAGCGCGTGCTCCTCGCGCGGGCGCTCGTCTCCGACCCCGAGATCCTGCTCCTCGACGAGCCCACCTCGAACGTCGACGCCCTCGCGGAGCAGAACCTGCACGACTTCCTGCGGGACTTGAACGAGACCCTCACCATCGTCATGGTCTCGCACGACCTCGGCTTCGTCTCCTCCTTCGTGAAGACCGTGATCTGCGTCAACCGCAGCGTGGTCGTCCATCCCACGAGCGACATCGACGGCGCGCTCATCCGCGACCTCTACGGAGGCGACGTGCGGCTCGTCCGCCACGACCACCGCTGCGCGGAAGGAGGGCACGAGTGTTCGACGCGGTGAGCGGCTTCGGGGCGGGTCTATTGGGCGGGCTCGGGCTCTTCTTCGCCGATCTCCGGGCGCACGGCTTTCTCCAGCACGCGCTCCTCGCCGGGATCCTGGCGAGCGTGGCCTGCGGCGTGGTGGGGACCTACGTCGTGGTGAGGCGGATCACCTATCTCGCCGGCGGCATCGCGCACTGCACCCTGGGCGGCATGGGGGCCGCGCGCTACCTCGCCTCGGTGCGCGGCTGGGAGTGGCTCCATCCCCTGCACGGGGCCGTGGCGGCCGCGCTCCTCGCCGCGGTCGTCATCGGGGTCGTGAGCCTCCGCTCCCGCGAGCGCGAGGACACGATCATCGGCGCCCTCTGGGCCATCGGCATGGCCGCGGGGATCCTCTTCATCTCCCAAACGCCCGGCTACAACAAGGACCTCATGAGCTACCTCTTCGGCAACATCCTCATGGTCTCGGCGGAGGACCTGTGGCTGATCCTCGGCCTCAACGTCCTCGTGGTCGGGGTCGGGGTCGTCTTCCACCAGCAGCTCCTGGCGGTCTGCTTCGACGAGGAGTTCGCGCGCCTGCGGGGTCTCCGCGTGGAGGCGTATTACCTGCTGCTCTTGTGCCTCACGGCGCTCACGGTGGTCCTGCTCGTCACGGTGGTCGGGCTCGTCATGGTGATCGCGCTCCTCACGCTTCCCGTGGCCGTGGCCGGTTACTTTGCGAGGACTTTGCGCCAGATGATGGTCCTCGCGGTTCTATGCAGCATGGCGGTCACGGTCGCGGGCCTGGCGCTGAGCTACGGCCCGGACCTTCCGCCGGGCGCCACGACCATCGTCCTGGCGGGCGCGGCCTACTTCGCCGTGCTCCTCGGCGCGGCCCTCTGGAGGAGGCTTATTAGGCGCCGCGCCGGGGCATGAGCCGCGCGGCAAGGGCCTTAATCGTTCCTTCTCGGCCCCGTGAAAAGAATCACAAGAAGAACAGCACCGTAGGCAGGCGACGAACAACATGGCGCGCGGAATACATCTCATGCATTCGAAATCGCCGGCGATAACAGGCCTTCTCGCCGTCATCCTGATCGCTTCCGCCTTCCTCTCGGCGCGCGCAGGAGAAAAGCCGCGGGAAGAGCCCCTCTTCCGCTTCGGCCTGGTGGCCGACATCCAGTACTCCGACCGTGACACCTTCAGGTCCATGCGCTTCCGGGAGGTCCCGGAAAAACTGGCCGCGTGCATCGAACGGTTCAACCGGGAGTCCCTCCCCTTTGTGATCGAGATGGGGGATATAATTGCGAACTCCGGGATCACCGAGGAAATGGAAAGGCAGCTCCTCATGCTTGCGGAGAGCGGAGAGTTCTCTTCCAGCCGGGAGATGTCCAATCCCAACCTCTTTCTTTTGCCCACGTTAAGCAAGGCCGAGATCTATCAGAACGGGGTCCGCGACCTCGGTGTTATTTTTCCCCTGATCGACCGCTACCAGGGGGAGTGGCGCCATGTGCAGGGGAACCACGACTCGGGCATTCGGCGTCTTTTGCGCGAGCGGTTTGGGGGATGGTATTTCTATTATTCGTTCGTGCAACAGGGGACTCGGTTCCTGATCCTCGACACGACCGAAGAAGGGGACGGCGTGTTGAGCGAACGGCAGTTGTCCTGGTTCCGGCGAGAGGTCCGGGAGGCCGGGGAAAACCGCGAGAAGGTGCTCATCTTCGGCCATCATCCCTTCCTGCCCGTGCCGGGCGCCGCTCGGAAGTGGACCTACTTTTCGGATCCGCTTCCGGTCCACCGGATACTCAGGGACGTCGCTCACGAGGCCGTGTACTTCGCAGGCCACGAGCATATCGGCGGGTACTTTTACAAGAACGGGATCCACCATGTCACCCTCCAGGCCCTTCTGGAAAGCGGGCCGGAAGGCGCCGGCGCTGTCGTGTCGGTATACGAGGATCGGGTGGAGATCATCGGCCTCGGCGAGCAACCGAGCCTGGTCCTCCCCTTCGGCCGGCAGGGAAGGTGGCTGTCGGAGAAAGATCGGCCGAAACCCCAGCCGGGTTCCTCCCCGGCCCGGTGAGGAAAGGCGGGGTCGGTCACCGGTCCGGGTTCTCCGGATTCTTCCCATCCAGCCGAAGTGTCCGGCTTCCGTGCGAGCCGAGGCCGCGGACTTCGAGCCGGTCCTCGTGGATCTCCACGATGGCGCAGGAAACGTCGGTCGCGGATTCCACCAGCCCCTCGAAGGAAAAGTGGTGGATCCCGTCCTTCTCCTCATACCCTCCCCGGTGCGAGTGGCCGGCGAAGTAGGCGACCACGCACCCGGCCTCCAGCATGGCGTCGATCACGGGCTGCGGATCGGCCGCCCAGAAGGAGCAGGTCGCCTCGACGATCAGGGGGTGGTGTCCGAAGACCAGGACGCGCCGGCCCGTGCCCCGGGCCCGGGCGAGCTCGCGCCGGAGCCAGGCGATCTGCCGCTTGCTCAAGACCCCGGCGCCCGCCTCGGTCGTGTCGAGGATAATGAGCAGCCACCCCGGGTACTCGAGCGCGTAATAAAACGAGCGCATGCGAAACTCCCGTCTCAGAACGCGGCCGCTCAAGACCCGGTCGTGGTTCCCGATGACATTCCAGCGCCTGCCCGGATATCCGTCCAGGCGGGAATTGACGGCGCGAAGGCAGGCCAGGTGGTTTTTGGGCGGATCCGACGGAGAGCCCCCGATCATGTCGCCCATCTGGATAAGAAAGTCCGGTTGCTCCTTTTTCAGCGCCTCGATGCAAAGGGGCAGGCGTTTCAGGGAAGCGCGGAACTGCACGGCGCCGATGTCCTCGCGGTCCGCGTATTGTATGTCCGCGATCACGCCGAACGTGTTAAGAGGAGCGGACTCCGAAATCAAAGGTGCGACTGCGCACCCCTCCGCCAGAACCAATAGAAGCGAGAAGAGGATGAGCGCGTCGTTCGCTCGGCGAGGGGCTTCGCCTCCTCCACTCTGCCGTCGCATCTTTTGCCTATGCCTCATGCCTACCAATCACCCATGGGAATGCCGCCGTTGCAAGGGTATTAAAGTGATACAAAACATATTTCTCCGGCGAATTGTTGCAAGGGGAAAAACACTTGCCGGTTGCTCTTGCGTTGCGGCCGTGCGCCGGGTGACGATGCGGAGAGAAATGAAGGCGCGGCAAGGATCCGGCCCGGCGTTCTGCGGATCATTCTTTTTGACAGGAAGGAGCCGCGCTCATACAATCGTCCCGATCCGGGCGGGGAGCGGGCGGTAGGAGTTCTACCGTCCTTCCCATGGCGCATGGGAAAACCGTTTTTTTTTACAAAAGAAGAGCTTTATGCATATGAAACGCTCTTGGATTGCGTCCGCCCCGTGGAAGGCGGTGTTAGGGGTGGTCGCCCTTGGCCTTGCGGCCGGCGCAAGCGCGCATGGCATGGAGGCCGGGCCGGAGCTCGGGGAGGAAGATGGTTCCTCCGGGCGCGAAAAGGTGATCGTGGCCGAGGTGGGCATCGGCCGGATCGATCTTTCCGATGTCTTGGAAATCTGGGGCCCGGAATGGGAGCGAACCATCCTTCGCTGCCGGCGGGGGGAGCTCGACAATGCGGCGTCCGACGCGCATCTCCAGGAGGCATGGGAAGAGGCGATCGAGATCGCGGTGCGGGACGAGCTTTTTTATGAGAAAGCCCGGAGCGAAAGGCAGGAAGAAATCGAGCGAATCGCGCAAAACCTCTACCACGCGCAACCCGGGCCTCGAAGCATGGAGGCGCAAAAAACCCTGGCCGCTATACGAGAGGAAGTCAAGCAGCATTACGAGCGCCAGATCCAGAAGATCCTGGACGATGCGGTGGAGCGCCACGTCAAGAGGGTGGGCGGCATCGGGGAGGCCCACCGCGTCCTCACCCAGCAGGGCCTCACGTGGAAGGAGTGGAAGGATCGCCTCCGCCGCAAGATAGAGGTCCAGGCCTACTTGAACGATGTTTTCCCCCTGGAGAAGCTCGCCGAGCCGAGACCAAGCGACATCCGAGCGTATTACGAGGAACACCCGGAGGAGTTCGTCCGTTCCGGCGAGGTCGTCTTCCGCCACATATTTATTTCTTTCAGCCGGCATAAGGGGGAGGAGGAGGCCCGCTCCCTCGCGAGCGATATCTACCAGAGGATCCGCAAGGGCGCGCTTTCCTTTGAAGAGGCTGCAAGAGAGTATTCCGAAGACGCGGCCAGCGCCCCTTTTGGTGGGATGGAACCCCTTCCCAAAGAGGCTCATACGCCGGAATCTTTGGACAGCACGCGCCTCGCGTGGCTATCGGAGCTCTCCACGGCCACAACGGACTTGCCCGTGAATGAGATCGGGCCGCCGCTCATAAGCGAGTTCGGCTGCCACTTGATCATGGTGAGCGAGAAGATACCCGGCCTCCACATATCGTTTGAACAGGCGCAAACCGATATTTTCGAAAAAATAAAGGCCAAGGAGCGTGAGGACTTGACCCAAAACCTCTACTTGGATCTTCGTAACACCGCTCATGTTAACGTGTTACGGCCAAACTATCCTGCAAGCCATTCTTGGGAAGCATTGAGCAAGGGAACGGCCCTTCCCTCTTTACCAAAAGAGAACTAACCTCGATTTTTCTCTTCCACGCCTTGTTTTCC
>JAZDLH010000209.1:0-6361 GCA_043802275.1 Planctomycetota bacterium | reverse complement strand
CTCGGCGGCCCGGTTGAGGTAGAGGATGCGTTCGTCGCAATCGACGGCAAGGAGCCCCTCGCCCATGCTGTCGAACACGGCCTGCCGCTCGTTCCGCTGGCGCACCACCGCCTCCAGCCGGGCATTCAAGTCCGCGGCCATGGCGTTCGCGGATTCCGCGAGAGCGCCCAGTTCCTCCGAATTCGGGAGGAGGAGCTTGTGCCCGAGCTCGCCCCGGCCGAACCGCTTGAGGCCTTGGTTCAACTCCTCCAGCGGCCGGGTGATCCGCTTGGCGAGGGCGAAACTCGCGCCCGCCGCCAGGAGCGCAACGGCCGCACCCCCGAGCGCGATCTCTCGATAAAGCCCGCTCAGCGCCGTCTCCAATCCCAGGAGGGGAAGCGAGGCGCGCACCACCCCCACGATCCGCCCCTCCTCCTCGACGGGCAAGGCCACGTACATCATCTCCTGCTGCAGGGTGTCGCTCCGCCGGACCGAGGAGCCGACCTCGCCCCGCAGGGCCGCCAGCACCTCGGGCCGGTCGGCGTGTTCGTCCATGTCGGCGGGATTCTTCTCCGAGTCGCCCAGAACCCTCCCGCCGGGGAGGATCGCCGTAAAGCGCGTGGCGGAGTCGCGGCCCATCTGCTTGCAGAGCTCGTCGATACGCGCCGAATTCCCCGCCCAGGCGGCGTCGCCCAGGCCCCGCCGCAACAAACGAGCCCGAGTGGTGAGCGTTTCCACCATCCGGCGGCGGTAGAACTTGCCGAGCTCGCGGCCCGCGTACCCCATCGCCGTTGCGAGGGCAATGCCCAGGATGAGAAGGTGGGAGAAAAAAAGCCGCCACAGGAGCCGCTTCCGCGCCATGGCTCACTCCTTCATCCGGTACCCGACGCCGCGCACCGTTTCAATATACCGCGCCGCCGGTCCGAGCTTTCTCCGCAGACCCACGATCTGCACGTCCACCGCCCGGTCCGTGGCCAGGGCGTCGCCTCCGCGGGCCGCGTCCAGGATCTGGTTGCGGGTGAAGACCCAGCCCGGACGGCGGGCCAGGAGGCGAAGGATGTTGAACTCGGTGGAGGTGAGCTCGATCGGCTTGTTCTTGTGAAGCACCTCGCGCCTGCCCGGGTGGATCGCGAGATCGTGGACCCGGAGGACGTCGGCATCGCTTTCCGCCGGGGGGCTCGCCCGGCGGCGCAGAACCGCCTTGACCCGGGACACGAGCACCCGGGGGCTGAAGGGCTTGGTGACGTAATCGTCCGCGCCCATCTCCAGACCCACCACGATGTCGGCCTCCTCGCCCTTGGCCGTGAGCATGACGATCGCCGTCTCCCGCGTGGCCGGATCGCTCCGGAGGGCCTTGCAGACATCGAGGCCGTCCATGCCGGGGAGCATGAGGTCGAGCAGCACGAGGGCGGGCCGCTTTTCGCGGGCCAGCCTCAGTCCCTCCTCGCCCGAAGCGGACCGGATCGCCTGGAAACCCGCCCTGGAAAGATGGTAGCCCACGAGCTCCGTGATGTCTTCTTCGTCCTCGACGATCAGAATCGCCTGCCGGTTCATGGACGGCTCCCTCCCGATCGCGGAGGTTCCGAGGGCCGGTTCCTCCGGGACTCATTGTATCTTTTCTTGGCTTGTGTTTGAGCACAATTTTACAGGAATTTCCCCGCCCCCCGGCCCATGAAACACCCGACGGGGGTCGCAATTCCAGGGGCTTTTCGTGCCCGGAATCGTGTCCGTCCCGGGAACTGCCGCGCCGCCACGCCCCTCCCGGGCGCAAGACGCGCGGCCGGAAGGTGTTTCGCCGACGCGACACCGGCGCGGCCCGCATGACGCGCGGCAGCGCCCCGGGGGGACACTGCCCGACCAGGCACGCATCCGTGGACCGCCCCGGTATCGGAAATATGGAAGAAGTTGACAAAAAAGGGCGATATCGTATTGACGGGCGGAGGGTAAGCTGTTTTATTAAGGAAGTGTCAAGGGCGTGCGTCTTCTTCCCTCGGCGGACGCCCTAAGTCAAGGACGAGGGAGGGCATTCGGGAAGAGTGCGGAAGAAGGGGCCTCAAGGAGGTGCGCGGTGGCTACGGGTAAGATAAAATGGTTCAGCGACGACAAGGGATATGGTTTCATCGTCCCGGACGACGGGGGGAAGGACATCTTCGTGCATCGATCCAACATCACCATGGAGGGCGTCAAGACCCTGCGCGACGGCCAGGGAGTTTCCTACGAAATCGGCCAGGGCCGAAAGGGGCCGGAGGCGACCAAGGTGTGCCCGGTTGAAGAGGGTGAAGCTGCTATACCCTCTGAAGATACCGAAGACAAGGAAGACTTCGCCTCGGGCCTGTAAAAAACCGAGGGTACCCTTGTTGAATTCTACAGGCCCAACACCCACGTAGCTTTTCCCACAAGGTCAAAATGACACGGCCATTGATAATAAACCTATGCACTCCGCATGGGCACTTATTCTACAACCTATTGCAGTAAATTAGGTTATACAAAAATCGGAAAAGCTTGCCTGCTTGGCATATTTCTTGTATTATATCTTACTCATTACTCTGCCCGTCAAAAAACGGGAAGAAATAGATACTGTGTCCTAATTTTTCCCGTATTTTGCCCGCTGATTAAAAATGGGGCATAAAGGCGAACAAATTGAGACGGAACTCAAGGGATACGTAAAGCAGCTTAGGACATAAAGCATTAGGCGGACGCCTTGCCTGGGGGTGCCCGGTTCTTGGGAATTATCGGCTTTTATCGGATGGATCGGACGGGACCGTACAGGAAAAAACTCGAACGGGAAAAGGAGAGCGTGCCATGGCGGTAAAACCCTTGCGCGACAAGATCCTGGTCAAGCGCCTGGAGGCCCAGGAGGTCACAAAGGGCGGCATTTTGCTTCCGGACACGGCCAAGGAGAAGCCCAAGGAAGGCCGCGTGGAGGCCCTGGGTCCGGGCAAGGTACTGGAGGACGGCACCCGCGGCAAGATGACCGTGAAGCGCGGCGACCGTGTCCTCTTCACCTCGTATGCCGGCACGGAGATCAAGATCGACGGCGAGGAATACCTCATCCTCGGCGAGGACGACGTGCTCGCCATCGTGGAGGCGTGACCGGGAAACCTTTAGCGCAACCGGAACCTTTGGAAGATGGAAAAGGAGAAAGAGCCCCATGCCTGCCAAGAAACTTGCCTTTGACATGGATGCCCGCGAAGGCATTCGCGCGGGGGTGAAGACCCTCACGCGCGCCGTGCGGGTGACGCTGGGCCCCCGCGGCCGCAACGTGGTCATCGAAAAGAGCTACGGCGCCCCCACCATCACCAAGGACGGCGTGACCGTGGCCAAGGAGATCGAGCTCGAGGACGCCTGGGCCAACATGGGCGCGCAGATGGTCAAGGCCGTGGCGAGCAAGTCCTCGGACGACGCCGGCGACGGCACCACCACCGCCACGATCCTGGCCGAGGCCATCTTCGAGGAGGGCCTCAAGAACGTGGCGGCCGGCGCCAACGCCATGGCCCTCAAGCGCGGCATCGACAAGGCCGTGGCGGCCGTGGTGGCGTCGCTCCGAAAGATGAGCAAGCCCATCAAGGGCAAGAAGGAGATCGCCGACGTCGCCACCATCGCCGCGAACGGCGACACCGAGATCGGCCAGAAGATCAGCGAAGCCATGGAGAAGGTCGGCAAGGACGGCGTCATCACCGTGGAGGAGGGCAAGACCCTCGAGACCACCATCGAGTTCGTCGAGGGCATGCAGTTCGACCGCGGCTACCTCTCGCCCCACTTCGTGACGAACCTCGAGGAGATGACCTGCGAGCTCGAGAACGCCTCGGTCCTCGTCCACGAGAAGAAGATCTCGAACGTCAAGGACATGATCCCGCTGCTCGAGACCATCGCCCGGAACCGCAAGCCCCTCCTCATCATCGCCGAGGACGTGGAGGGCGAGGCGCTCGCCACGCTCGTGGTGAACAAGCTCCGCGGAACCCTGAACGTCTGCGCGGTCAAGGCCCCGGGCTACGGCGACCGGCGCAAGGCCATGCTCGATGACATCGCCACCCTCACGGGCGGCCGGGCCCTCTTCGAGGACCTGGGCGTCAAGCTCGAGAACGTGACCGAGGCCGACCTCGGCACGGCCAAGAAGGTCGTCGTGGACAAGGAGAACACCACCCTCATCGAGGGCAAGGGACGGACCGACGCCATCCGCGGCCGCATCGAGCAGATCCGCCGCGAGATCGAGGACACCAAGAGCGACTACGACCGCGAAAAGCTCCAGGAGCGCCTGGCCAAGCTTGCGGGGGGCGTGGCCCAGGTGAACGTCGGCGCCGCCACCGAGGTCGAGATGAAGGAGAAGAAGGCCCGCGTGGAGGACGCGCTCCACGCCACGCGCGCGGCCGTGGAGGAGGGCATCCTCCCCGGCGGCGGCGTGGCGCTCGTGCGCAGCCTCGCCTCCCTCGACGGCCTCAAGGTCGGCGCCGACGAGGCCGTGGGCGTGGACATCGTCCGCCGCTCCCTCACCGCGCCTCTCAGGCAGATCGCGGAGAACGCCGGCAAGGAGGGCGCGGTCGTGCTTCAGAAGGTGCTCGAGGGCAAGGGCGCCTTCGGCTACAACGCCGCGACCGACGTCTTCGAGGACCTCGAGAAGGCCGGCGTTATCGACCCCACCAAGGTGGCGCGCATCGCGCTCGTGAACGCGGCCTCCATCTCGAGCCTGCTCCTTACCACGAACTGCGTCATCTCCGATATCCCCGAGGATAAGAAGTCCGCGCCCCACATGCACGGCGGCGGCGGCATGGGAGGGATGGGCGGGATGGGCGGCATGGGCGGGATGATGTGATCCCTGCGCGAGGCCCCCGCGCAATCCGCGGCGGCCCCGTTTCCCATACAAGCGAGGGGCGCGCACGCGTGCGCCCCTCGTCGTTTTTCCAGGCTACGCCCGCCGCAACCCGGCGCGTCCCTTCTCTCCCCGGCTCGATTCCTCTTGCGGAAAAGGGGGGAGGCCCTGTTTGGCATTTGACCGCGTCGCCAAGGCCGCGTACAATGCCCGGTGGAAGAACCCAAGGCGCGGGGACGCGTGAAGGAGCGGGGAACCATTGTACCCCCGCCGACTTGCCGGAGCATTTCGCGTAAACCCGTTCGTTTTCGGCGGCCGGATGGATGATCCGCCGCAGGAAGAGGAGGAGAAGGGATGATGACGCCGGTCTATCTTATCGTGGGGCTCGTGGTCCTGGCCATCCTGGTCGTGGCCCTGCTCTACAACAGCCTCGTGGGCAAGAAGAACCAGGTCGAGAACGCCTTCGCCGGCATGGACGCGCTCCTCAAGAAGCGCTACGACCTAATCCCCAACCTCGTCTCCGCGGTGCAGAGGTACATGCGGCACGAGGCGGGGGTATTGAAGGACGTGACCGCGCTCCGCGCCAGGGCCATGAACCCCAACGCCACGACCGACGAGAAGGTGGAGGCGAACAACCTCCTCGGCAAGGCCCTCGGCGGCATCCTGGTCGCGGTCGAGCAGTACCCCGATCTCAAGGCGAACGCGAGCTTCCTCCATCTCCAGGCGTCCCTGAACGAGGTCGAGGAGCAGATTTCCGCCGCGCGCCGGAACTACAACGCCTGGGTCACGGACCTCAACAACGCCGTCGAGATGTTCCCCACGAATCTTCTCGCCTCCCTCATGGGGTACGAGCGGCGGCGCCTCTTCGATATCCCGGAATCCGAGCGACAGGCCCCGAACGTCAAGGCCCTCTTCCAGAGCTGACGCGCGCCTCATGGCGGAGGCCGCGGAAGCGCCCCTCCGCCCCGGGCATTAGGGAGGGGGTAGAGACGCATGGCGCTCAAGAAGACGCTCGAGGTCTTTTACGAGACCGAGCTTCGCCCGGTGATCGAGGCGTTCGAAGCGCAGCGCAAGGGGATCCTTAAAAAGGTCCTCGTCATAGCCGCCGCCTCCGCCGCGTGCGCGGCCGCGGCGGGCGTTTTCCTCTACACCCGCTGGCAGAACCCCCAGTCCGTGATTGTCCCCATCGTCCTGGCCGCGGTGGCGATCGGCCTCGGGCATTACTTCCTCACCGAGGCTTACACCCGCGAGTTCAAGAAGAAGGTGATCCTCCCGATCGTGAAGTTCGTGGACCCCGGCCTCGACTACAGGCCCGAGCGCTTTATCCCCCAGGTCGAGTTCGAGCGGAGCCGGCTCTTCCAGAGGCGCATCGACCGCTACCGGGGCGAGGACTTCGTCTCGGGCACGCTCGAGAAGACCGCGATCCTCTTCTCCGAAATTCACGCGGAGTACAAGACCGAGACCACCGACAGCAAGGGCAACCGCCGCACCCAGTGGCACACCATTTTCAAGGGGCTCTACTTCATCGCGGACTTCAACAAGGACTTCAAGGGCCTCACCATCGTCCGGCCGGAC
>JAZDLH010000208.1:0-12453 GCA_043802275.1 Planctomycetota bacterium | reverse complement strand
GGAGGATAATGTTTTCTTGTGAAAGAGCTTGTATCTGTTAATTTATTTATAGCAGAAAATACAATGTCATATCTACAATACTTTTGAATGCGGTTTCTTGCTTTCTTAAATGCTTCAAAAGCTTTTTGATTATCATAGGCAATCGATTTATTCATTTGTATTCCCTTTTTCTAAAAATATAATGCGTATTATTATTTTCTTTTGTTGCTATGCTGCCCCGATATTCACCCGCGCGCGCGGTAGAGCGAGGGGTCGACCACCGCGGCCATGCGGCCCACGTCCAGCCGCCCGCCCAAAAACACGTTCAAGGCTTCGAGCCGGGGCCGCGGATCCACGAGAATCGCGTTATAGTCCGCGTGGAAGACCGAGATGTTCTTCTGCGTGGAAAGCCACGTTTCGAGCTTCGCAAGGTGCTCCTCGAACCTCTCCCGCAAGGCCTCGCTCGACACGGCGGAGGCGCGGCCCGAGCGCGCGAGCATCTTCTCCTGCGAGGCAAGAATCTCTCCGAGCTTCCGTCGCAAAAAAATGATCTTGTAAAAACGGTCCGGCGGAAGGCGGTAGAGGAGGAGGGAGACCATCTTCACGGCCCTGCCCTCGGCATCGTTTAGCCACCCCGCATCCTCCGGCAGGGATTTCACCCGCTCGAACTCGTAGTAGCCCGCGGGGTTGTCTTCGTCCGCCGCGCGGACGCGGTCCACGAGGAGGGGGAGACCTCCCGCCTCGAGCATGCGCATCATCATGGAGGTCCCGGAGCGCGGGAGCCCCGAGACGATGGTGACGGTCCGGCCCGCCCCGAAGGGGATTTTTCCTGTTGCCACGTTCGGCCTCGCTTTTCCCCTGACCGGATGAAAATCACCCGCCCGTTCCCGCTCCGCCTCCCGGCGGGGCGAGGGCCTCCTCGAGGAGGGCGCGGAGCGCGCTCTCGGTCTGGGCGCCCACGAGGCGCGCCCTGACCTCTCCCCCTCGGAAGAGGATAAAGGTCGGCACCCCCTGGATCGCAAACCGGCCGGCCGCCGCGGGGTTCCGGTCGATGTTCAGCTTCACCACGCGCGCGCGGCCCTCGTATTCCCCGGCCAGGCGCTCCATTAGGGGCTCCATCATCTTGCACGGCGGGCACCACGAGGCCCAGAAGTCCACGAGCACCGGCGCGCGCGAAGAGAGGACCTCGCGCGCAAAAGTTGGATCGGTGATCTCCATGCCGTTTCCTTGTTTCCCTTTCCCTGGGCCTAACCTCCGCGTCCTCCGCGTCGATTCCGGGGTTCATTCGCCGGCGCGGAAGGTCTCCAGTACCGCAAGGGGCTTGTCGACGCCCGACCAGCGCGTGCGGGGGACGAGCGCCTCCTTCATGGACTCGATCCGCGCGCGCGCCTCGGGCTCGAGGAGCCGCCGGAACATGCCGTGCACCTCCTGCTCGAGCGTGGAGGCGGAGCGGAATCCGAACCGCTCCGCGAGCTTCGAGTGCAACACCTCGTACGGGTGCTCCTCGGCCTCCACGCGGGGATTCTCCAGGCGCCGGACGTAGGGGTCGAGGCCGAACTCCCTCCGGCCGATGCGCGCGACCGTGTCGGCGATCTGGCGCACGGTGAAGAGATCCGTCACCTGGTTCACCACGTCGTACTGTCCCGGCTCCGGCGGGCTCGCGAGCATGCGCACCATGCACTGCATGGCGTCGGCGATGGTGATGTAGCCGCGCACCTGGTTGCCGGACCCGTAGATCGTGAGGGGCTCGCCCACGGCGGCCTGGGCCACGAACCGGTTCACCACCGTGCCCCACCACTCGTCGATGTCGAAGCGGGTGTTGAGGCTCGGGTGCGCCTCCAGGGCGGGGGTGCAAAGACCGTAGACCACGCCCTGCATCACGTCGTAGGCGCGAAGCCACCAGTACTTGCACGCCTCGTACACCGCGAAGGTGCCCTGGACCTTGCTCACGTGGTAGAAGCTCACCGGGTCGCGCGGGGCGAGCTCGCCGCCGAGGCTCCACTCCTTCCCCCCGTACCGAAGCACCGCCTCGCCGGGGAAGAGCCCCTCGAAGAGCGGCCGGCCGGTGAGCGGGCTTCCGTACTCCCCCATGGTGCCGAGCTTGATGAGGGACGCCTCGGGGGCGAAGTCGCGCAGGGCGAAGGCGAGGTGCAGGGTGCCGATCACGTTGTTGTACAGGGTGTGCGCGGCGCGGTCCACGTCCGCCATGCTGTAGGGGGCGCTCGGGATCTCGGCGTACTGGACCACGGCCTCGGGCTCAAAGTCCCGGACGCAGGCGAAGAAGTTCTCCCGGTCGAGGAGGTCCGTCTCCCGGAGGTCGAGGTCGATGCCCAAGTGGTCGCGCGCGGCGCGGGCGCGCTCCTCGAGGCTGCCGATGGGGAGGACGGACGCGGCGCCCTTCTCGGCCACGAGGCGCCGGCGGAGCAGGCTGTCGATGCCCGCCACGCGGCAGCCCAGCTTCCCGAGGGTGAGCGCGAGCGGCCAGCCGAGGTAGCCGTCGACCCCGAGGATCAGCACCCGCATGCCCCGGAGGAGATGGCCGCAGTCGCTCGGCCGGTACTCCGGGCAGGCGTCGTAGGTCACGCTCATGGGATCGTAGTAGCCGATTTCGGGCCGGCGCTTGCACTCGACCACGAGCTCGCCGCGCGCGGCCTTGCGGAAGGCGGCCTGGCCGCAGGCGCGGAAGTCCACGTGCCCCTTGAACTGGACGGCCGGGCAGTTCCAGCAGGTCTTCTTCGCGTTGTGCGAGACCGACGGGTCGGGCATGGATGCCTCCCAAGCGACTTCAACCGGGCAGGGACGAGAGCGCCCCGGCGTTCACCAGCACCTCCAGCACGTCTTCCACCGCGAGGTTTTGGGGGACTTCGATCCCCCGGGGCCCCAGGTAAAAAAAGACCGCGTCGTCTGGCGTGTGTTTTCCGGCGAGGGGGGGCTCATCCTCCTCCCCCTCGTCGAGGCGCGCGGATAGGCCGACGCCCGCTTCGGGAACGAGCACGAGGTCCGGCGCGCGGCGGGCGTAGGGGCCGCGGTAGATCTCCCGGCCGCGCAGGACCTGCCGCGCCACGGCCGAGCCCTCCGCCTCGAGGTCGAGAAAGAGGCGCACGAGCTCCGCCTCGAGCGCGGCCGCCTCCCCCTCGCCCACGCTTCCGCGGGGATAGCGGCCCTGCCGATGGAAATAAATCCGGCCCGGGTCCATGGCAAAGGCCCTCGTCTCCGGCCGCATACTCCCATAGGCCGGGCGCTCGCCCTCTTCGAGGCGAAGGTAGCCGTGCTCGGAAAGTACCCGGTTCACGTTCACAATCCTTCGCTGCCGCTCGAAGCCGTGATCGGAGAGGATGACGAGCGCGTCCTCCCTTGTCAAGCGGCCGGCGACGCGGCCGATGACCGCGTCCGCCTCGCGCCAGAAGTCGAGGTACGCCGAGTGGTGGAGCGAATCCGCATTTTCGTAATCGTCAAAGCAGTGGTGATTCAGCCGGTCGCCGCCGGTCACGACGAACATCACGCGGTCCCACGCCTCGCGCGCCCAGAGCCGATCGAGCGCCTCGGCCCGGGCGCGGAGCACGCGCACGAGCTCTCCGTAGAAACGGTCCCTGGACTCCCGCGCGAGCCCCATCTCCGCGTCCACGGCATAGCCGCACGCCTCGAGGAGCGGCAGCACCTCCGGGGGTTGCACGGCCTTCGCGAGGTCGAGCGCCACGTACCCGGCCACGAGGACGCCGTTCATGGGAGACGCCGGGTAGGTCTGCGGCACGTTCATGACGAGGTTCCGGAGGCCGTCGTCCTGCCGCCAGAAGGCGCGCGCCTTCACGGTGCGCGAGGAGGTAAAGCCGAGCGTGTAGCTTCCGTCGAGCAGGTCGGTAAATCCGTAGACGTTGTGCCCGCCGGGGTTTTGGCCGGTGACGATCGACGTCCAGGCGACCGAGGAGACCTCGGGAATGGAGGATCGCATGGAGAAAAGGTTCCCTCGGTAGAAGAGCTCCTCGCTGTGGGGCATGACCCCTTGCCCCACGAGGTCCTGCCACGCCCGGGTGGAGAGTCCGTCCAAGCCGAGGATTACGAGGCGGCCCATGCCTTTCTCCCCAAAAACCCGTCCCCGCGGAGCGGCCAAGCGCCCACGGCTTCCATTCCTACAGATACCCGAGCTCGCGCAGGCGCTCCGCCACCTCCCCGGCCTCTTCTTCCGGGAGGTAGTCTTCCGAAGCGGGAACGCCCGCCTCGGCGAGACGGATCGGCTCCACGCCTGCTTGCTTGAGAGCTTTTTCGAGAATCCGGGCATCCTCGGCCGTGCGCTGGGGAGGCAGAAAAAGCCGCCGCACACCGGCGCTCCGCAGCTCTTCCAGCAGCGCGTTTAAGAGATCGGCTTCCTCGCTCCACGCCGTGACGGACCGGTCCGAAGGCTCCGTGTCGTCGGCCCAGGGGACGGCGGCGCTCCGAATTTCTCCCTCGCGGATGTAGAAGACCCGCATCCCGGCCGGCGCGGACGCCGCCAGGCGCCCGGGTACGGGCCCGCCGGCATGGAGCAGGGCGTCGCCCGGGCCCAGGTCGCCTGCCCAGTCTTGCAGGGAGCGCGGCGGTTCGCTCATGGAAGGCCTTTTCTCTTTAAAAAACCGAAGGACAAACTGGCGGACAAGGGCGTTTTTATTTCAGAAGGTCGCGCAGAGCGCCGGTAATGGTCTTGAGCTCCTGGGTCGTCAGGCTGGGATATATGGGGAGCGACAGGCATCCCCTCCAGAGGCGCTCGGCGTTGGGGAAGTCCGCCGCCCGGAGCGCGTACCGCTCCTCGTAATACTTCATCCGGTGGAGCGGCTTGTAATGGACCGAAACCCCGATACCCTCCTCGGCGAGAAGCTCGATCAGACGGTTGCGGCTGAGGCGGGCGCTCTCCTTGAGAACGATCGGGAAGAGGTGCCAGGCGTGATCCTCAAGGGTGACGTGCAGGCGCGGGAGGTCCAGGCCATCGAGCGAGGCGAGCTCGGCGAGATAGTGCCGCGCGCACCGCTCGCGCTCCCGGCGGAGAGGGTCGGCCCGCTCGAGCTGCGCGAGGCCGATGGCCGCGCAGAGGTCGGGCAGGTTGTACTTGAAGCCGGGCGCCACCACGTCGTACTCCCACGAGGGCGTCTCCGTGCCGAAGCGGTTCCAGGAGTCCCGGTCGATCCCGTGCAGCCGCATCACCTTCACCCGGCGGGCGACGGCCTCGTCGTCGGTGGTGAGCATCCCGCCCTCGCCGGTGGTGATCGTCTTGTTCGCGTAGAAGCTGAAACACGTGACGTCGCCCAGGCTCCCCACCATGCGCCCGCCCGCCCGGGCCGGAAAGGCGTGGGCCGCGTCCTCCACGACCCGGATCCCGCGCGCGCGGCAAAGGCCCAGGATCCCCGGCCCGCGATCCGTATCGAGCATCTCGGCCGCCTGGCCGCCGTAGTGGACCACGACCAGCGCCTTCACGGCCCCGTGGCGTTCGATGGCCCGCCTTACAATTTCAGGGGTGAGGAGAAAACTGCCGTACTCCACGTCCAGAAAGACGGGGTCCGCGCCGAGATACCGGATGACCTCGGCCGTGGCGGTGAAGGTCATGGTCGGCACAAAGACCTTGTCGCCCGGCCCCACGCCCAGCGCTTCGAGCGCGAGATGCAGGGCCGCGGTGCAGGAGTTCACGGCGCAGGCGAAGCGGGCGCCCACCCGCCGGGCAAAGGCCCGCTCGAATTCAAATGCCTGCCGCCCGCTCGTGAGCCACCCGCTCTCCAGCACCTGCTTCACCCGGAGGAGTTCCGTCCCGTCGCAAGCGACCCGCGCGAAGGGGATGCGGCCCTCGGTGTTCTCCAGCATCCGCGCAATGAGCCCGTCGCCCGAGGCCATGAGCTCGGCATAGGTGGGCAGGATCTTGCATTCGACCCGCTGCCCGGCGCAGAGGCTCATGACCCGGTCGAGGCGCGAGGCCTCGATGTTCTGGATGGCCACGAGCAGCGCCTCGACCCGGTGCCTGGGGATCAGATACGGAAGGTCATCGGAGCTCCCCAGTACCCGGTAGCCCTGCAAAGCCACGCCGATTTTGTCGGGATTGTCGTCCACAAAGCCGATGATGTCGTATTCCGAGACGCCCGTGCGGAGGAGGTCGCGCAGGATCATCTCGCCCGTATGGCCGGCGCCGTAGACGAGGGTCCTTTGCATGCGGCCCTTGAGCGTCTTCCGGTAGAGCCCGATGCGCGCGGCCTCCTGAAAGAAATGGCGGGGGAGATACCGGATGAGTCCCATGCCCATGAGGCTCAGGAGGAATTCCATCAAATACGTGGAGCGGGGGGGACCCAGGCCGCGGAGGTCGAGAAACCGGCAGATCGCGATGAAGAAAAGGCTTCCGGCCACGCCGCCCTTGATGAGGCCGATCGCTTCCGGCAGGCTCGCATGCCGGAAGGACCAGTGGTACTGCCGCACGGCAATGCCGCATAAGGTCCGGACGCACAAGAGGATGAGCAATACCCAATTCCAGAGGTCCCATTCCTCGCCGCGGGTGGGGATAATATCCAGGCGAATCCAGTAGGCGATGTAAAAGGCCCCGGTGACAATCAGCATGTCCAGGGAATAGAGAATGGCGATGCGGACCGTGCGTCTCAGATTCAATCGCATCAAAGGATCCGTGAAGACCTCACCCCGAAGGGCGCAAGTGGTCAAACAAAAGCAACCCCAACGTATGAACGAGGATACGAATGTCGCGCCACAGGGTCCTATTGGATACATAGGCCTCGTACAAGTCAAGTTTCTTCGGCAGGATCTCGGTCCGATACGCTGCTTCCGGGTCTGGAGCGCGGCGCAAGAGCGCTTCTTCATTGCGGAAGACAAGGGAGGCCGGATCGGTGAGTCCGGGCTTCACCCGGTGAATGGAGGCCCAGCGAGCGGGATAGGCCGCCACCCATTTCCGCACCTCGGGCCGTGGCCCCACCAGGGACATAGGGCCCCGGAGCACGTTCCATAACTGCGGGAGCTCGTCGAGTTTCCAAGAGCGGAGAAACCGGCCGATCTTCGTGACGCGCGATGCGTCGCCCGCATCAAAGGCACCCGCCTCCGCGCCGGGGCTTGGCCGCATCGTGCGGAATTTCCATAAATAAAAGTCTATTCCGCCCCGGCCGACCCGTACCTGGCGAAAGAAGACCGGTCTTCCCGAATCCATCCAAACGGCCAGCGCGACGCCCCCGATCAAGGGAGCAAAAAAAACCAACCCCATCGCAGCCAGGGAGATGTCCATGATCCGCTTGAACATCAGCCTTCCTTTTTCACTCGTTACAAAGCACCTGCTTCGTTCGGCCTCATGGGCGCAACGACCGATTTTTGAGCCGATCGGAGCGCATGGGCCGACCAATCCTGCCCGGCTCGTTTCCGTGCCCATGGCGCAAGATTCCGCAAAAATTGTAACCGCAATCCCTCGCCGGTTCAATATGGAAGGCGCTGTCGTTTCATATAGAAAGGTCCGGTTTTGATTCCGGCATGCCCATGGACATGTTTTTTTAAGAGCTTATTGCAAAATACGCTTACTTCGCACTGCATGGGCCGTGAGGCAAGCCTTCCGCAGGTTTTACAGCAGCTTTTAAAAAACGAAAGCGGCAAGGAGGCGCAGTCTTCAAGAAGCCCCGATTTTCTCTCGACTTGCGAGGGGAAAATCTGTATTGTCTGACATGCATTTTTATCGGGACGACTGGAAACATAACCTGTTATGCAATCGACCGTAAGAGTTCTTTTCGTCCGATGCATGACGCTTCTCCTGGGTACGGTCGCTTTTCCGACGAAGCATTACCAGCATAAGGGACCTGTGTATGAAATCCTTTTATCTCAGAGTAGGATTGGCGTTTCTTTCATGCTCCCTCCTTTTTGCCGGAATTGTTCGAACGGCCCGGTGCGGTGGCCAGCCTGTGGCCTCCTTCCCGGCGAAAGGGGTCGGCCTGGACGAGGTTTTGCCGGCCAACACGATTCTCTATGCCCGCGCCTTCACCTATGACCGGCTGAAGGGCGGCCTCCAGGGCACGGTCCTGGGGAAGATCGCCAAACAACCCGAGGTGGCCGAATTCCTCGAGTTGTTGAACCTCCGGCGCGGTGAATCGATCGAGGCGCTCCTCCACCGCACCATGCGCTCGCGCCTGGTGGCCGAGGCGGTTCTCCGGCGCGACGACGCGGCCATAAAGGCCCTCTGGCAGCGGCACCACGAGGTCTTGCGAACGCTCCTAACGAAGAACGAGAACCCGGTAAGGATGATGGTGGATGCGGAGTATCCCGGCCTTTCCGCTCTGCTTCAGGGCGAAGACATGGAGATGGAAAAGCGGTTGGGCAAATACAACGATGAGAGGTCGGCCCCGGTCGACCCGCCGGCATTCTTAAACGAACTGCGTCCCATAGCCGAAGGGCTGCTCAGCGATTACGGCGCGGTGGTGGACGGCCTCCTCAAGGAATACCAGCCCGTACTCGACGAAATCCTCCACGCGCAGGTGTCCCTAAGCTTCCGGGGCCTCTCGCCCGAGAGCGGAGGGGCGGTGGTGGACCTCGGATTTGCCCTGGCCCATCCGCCCGAGGAGGAAGCGCTCTACACGGCCCTGCGCGTCCTCATCCAGCGCATCATCAACCCCACGATCCCGGCGCAGATGCTTACGGTGAGCGACAAGAGGGTGCTCGTCCTTCCCACGCCGGAAAAAAACCACTTTGCGCTCCTCGGAAATCTCCTCGTGGTGACGCGCGACCGGGCGGGGCTCGAGGAGATGATCGGACATTACCAATCGCCCGGCGCCGCCCCCTCGCTCGGCAAAGACCCGGCCTTCCTCGCCGTCATGAAGGGAGCGCGGGTCCGGCCGGAGGATGCCTTCGTATTCCTCAACACCGCGCGCGCCATCCCCGTAATCCGGGAGCTCACCTCCCCGGCGGTGGTGGACCTCATAAGCGCCCTGGGTCTCCCGAGCGTCCAGGCCGCGGGGATCGGGTCCAACTTCCAGGACGAGGGGCTCCGGCAGACGATCTACCTCTACGCCCCGGCGGAGCGGAGCGGCCTTCTTCGGGTCTTCGCGCTGGGCGGTGGCATCTCGAACTGCGCCGGGGCCGTGCCGCAGGACACCGACATCCTTCTCACGGCCCGCGTGAGCCCGGCGCACCTCTACCGCGAGGTGCCGCCGCTTGTGGACGCGGTGCGGAAGGTGCTGCCTTCCGCGAACCGGAGCGGCCGGGAGGTGAGCCTCGCGAGCCTCGCGCGGGAGCGGACGATCCTGGGCGTTCCGGCCGAGGAGGTCCTCTCGGCCCTGGGCGATTCCGTGATCTTCCAGAGCGGTCCCTACGGCCGGGTCCTCCGCTTCGACCGCGCCGATCCCGCGGCCTTTGAACGGGTGATCGCCCGCATGGAGGAAAAGCTCGGCGGCGCGTTCGCGAGCGGCCCCGAGGGCCGGATCTTCTACTTCAACCAGTCGGGCTATCCTCTGCCCCTGGCCCCCTCCTACGCGATCCTGCGGGGAGAGAACACCGTGCTCGTGGCTACGCATCCGCAGGTTTTGAAGAGCTACCTGCGCGAGGCCGGGGGCCTCACGCTCCTCGAGAACGCGGACTTCCTGCGAACGACGGCCGGCCTGCCGGGTGCGTCAAGCCTCCTCGCGTACGTGAAGGCCGCCCCCTCGTGCGTCAGCGTCTACGATGCGGCCCTGCCTTTCCTTAACGCGCTCACGGCCCTGAAGCCCCTCGCCGTCGACCCCGGCATCCTCCCGCCGGGGAGGGAGTTGGCCGATTACTTCTTCGGGTTCGGCGTGGGCGTAACGAACGAGCCGTCCGGCCTTACCGTCACGGTCTATTCGCCGCTCGGGCTCGGCGGCCCGGCTCTCTATGCGCTCGACCGCGTGATCCAAAATCCCGCGCTCGTGGGCATCTCGATCGGCGGGCTCTACCAGGTCTTCGGCCTGGAGGTGAAGGCCTCTTCCCCCGCCGTCCAACCCTAAGAGGTTACTTCGTCTCAGTCGGTGTCCTTAGCAAGCCGCCCATACGACTCTTTTCCGGTTCCGGCGCATGATCCAGAGGCGGCATTTCCCATGGACAGGGAGAATGCCTAGGAATCCTCCATCGATTCGATCGGCAGGGACTTGGAGAGAGGCAAAAGGACGAATGGCGTTCCCCGTCGGCGAATGAGGCAGAGAAGAGTAAGAGGAGAACGGGCTTAGGCCCGGCCGCCGTCGATGAGTAGGGTCTGGCCGGTGACACACGCGGACTCCACGCTTGTGAGGAAGGCCACCGCGTGCGCCACGTCCTCGGGAAGGCAGAGCCTGCCGAGCGGGGTCTCCTCGAGTATTTTCCTCCACGCCCCGTCGGACAGATTCTTTGTCATGCCGGTGGCGCGGGTAAAGCCCGGAAGGACCGCGTTCACGCGGATCCCCCAGCTCCCGAGCTCGCGCATGAGCGATCGCATGAGCCCGAGGCAGCCGGCCTTGCTCGCCGCGTAGTTCGCCTGGCCCGGCGTCCCGCGGAGGGCGCCCGAGCTTCCCACGAGCACGATCGACGCGTTCGGGCTCTTCCGAAGGAGGCGCACCGCGCCCTTCGCCATGCGGAAGGCGCCGGTGAGGTTCGTCTCCAGCACCGCGCTCCAATCCTCCTCGCTCATGCGCGTCAGGGGACGGTCGCGCGCCACGGCGGCGTTGTTCACGAGCGCGTCGAGGCGGCCGTGCGTCTTTCGAATTTCTTGGAAGAGCGCCTCCACCGCCGCGGGGTCCCTCAGGTCCGCGGCCGCGCTTTCGGCCGCCCCGCCCCGGGCGAGAATCTCCCCCACGACCGCCCGCGCCTCCCTTGCGCCCCCGGCATAATGCACGATCACCCGGTCGCCCCGCGAGGCAAGCCGCAGGGCAATGGCCCGGCCGATTCCGCGCGAGGCGCCGGTGACAAGGGAGACGGGCAGGGAAGAGGCAGGCATCTCGGTCACGGCTCACCCCAGCTCGGCCAGCGCGGCCTCGAGCGATTCCACACTGTTCACGCTCCACGCGACCGCCCCGGGGTCGATGGCGCGCAAAAGACCCTTGAGGACGCTCCCGGGCCCGCACTCGAGGTACACGGCCTGCGGAAGGTCCCTCCGCAGGGCCCGGATGGAGCGCACCCACTCCACGGGCGAGGTGATCTGCCGCATGAGAGCGTCCCGCACCTCCCCGGCGGTCGTCTTGACCTCCGCGTCCACGTTCGCGACGATGGGCAGGGCCGGCGCCTTGAAGGGCGTGGAGGAAAGCTCCTGGCCAAAGGCCTCCTGGGCGGATTGGAGGAGCGCGCTGTGCCAGGGGCCGGAGACCTTGAGCGCTACGATGCGCCCGGCGCCCGCTTCCTTGAGTCGCCGGCAGGCCTCTCCGACCGCGGCGCTCTCGCCCGTGATGACGACCTGGACGGGCGAGTTGAAGTTGGCCACGCTCACCATCCCGCCGGTCTCGCGCGCAACCGACCGGCACAGGTCGTCCACGGCCGGGGCGTCGAGGCCGATCACGGCCGCCATGCTGCCCGGATGCTCCTCCGCGCACGCCTGCATGAGAAGCCCGCGCCGGCGGGTAAGCCGCAGGGCGGTCCGGGCGTCGAAGACCCCCCGCCTCGCAATCCGCGGCGTATTCGCCCAGGCTGTGCCCGGCCACGGCCACGGGAAGGACCCCCTTCTCCCGCAGGGCGGCCGCGACCGCGAGATTCACGGCCGTCACGGCCGGTTGCGCGTTCGGCGTGAGCGTAAGGGTCTCTTCAGGCCCCTCAAAGGCAAGCTCGGTGATGGACGCGTCGCACGCCGCGTCGGCCGCCTCAAAGACCGCCCGCGCGGCCGGGGAGGATTCGTAAAAATCCCGGCCCATGCCCACGAACTGCGAGCCCTGCCCGGGAAAGAGAAAGACCGCTTGCGGCACGCTCCGCTCCTTTGCAAGGGCTCACGGCGTGGAAGGGGAGACGCCCTCTTCCCCCGCCCGGGATTTTCCCCGATCGTATCGACGGCAAACTCGATAAAACGAAGCCGCATTGTAGCCCGGTCTTCCGGGCCTGTCAAAGGCAAAGCCGGCGGCGGAAAAAACCGGGCCGGCTGATTTGCCACCCAGGCGCGCTCGGTTTTTTCATATACCCTATTGACGCCCAAGCGTTTAGGCGTACGATTTCTTCAGGGTTGTTTTCTACGGTTCGGGAGTGGAAGTTTGGGGACCGGGCGCAAGATGTGACTACTATGAAGTATTGTGAGATGCTCGTCCCTTGGGCTGGACTGTATGTATAAGGTGCAGCACCAGCACGCCTTCCAATACACTATATAGGTTGGTAGTGTAGGATATGAAGACTGGATATTGTAAGCGGTGTTGGATAATCATCTGTCGCCGCTGATTTCAAAGGTTGGTCGAAAACAAGTGAAAGGAGCGTGCCTCATGCCATTCACGGTGCCAGCGATCCGATTTGTACAGAAACATGTCGTAATGTATCTGGCGGCTCTGCCAGTGGATGAACTGGATAAATGCAGTATTGATCGTTGGGATC
>JAZDLH010000207.1:0-2116 GCA_043802275.1 Planctomycetota bacterium | reverse complement strand
CGCCTTCGCCATTCCGGTCTCCCTTCCGTTCATGCGGTCGAATCCGCGGAAGCGTGCGGCGTCCGTCGCGACGGCTGCCGCGCGTTCCACAGAAGCCTGGGGAGTATAGCACAGGAGGCCCGGCGGCGTGACCACCGCGGCCCTCTAACAGGCTGCTGAAAAAGGCCCATCTGTCCGCCTCAGGCGGATTGGCGCGCTCGCGCAGCACTGCGACGTACGCGTAAGTACGCCTCGCGCCTCGCATCGCGCGCCGCCTTGCATCTGGACCTTTTTGAGCAGCCTGGGCGAAAGCGGGGTTTTCAGCATCCTGCTAATCCGGGCTAACCCGCATCGTTTGCGAACATCGCTCATGAACAATGCGGGGATGACCAAAACCCCAGCGGCAGTTTTCTTGGTTTTTGCGATGAGCGCGCAAAAACCAAGGCGGAAACCACTGTCCACCGCTGTTCGGTTGCGCTATACTTCCGGCCGCTGTGTCGCCGATCGGCCGCCTGGTTTTTGCGCTAAGCGCAAAAACCAAACTAGAGAGGCAAAGAATCCTTTGCGCGGAGCTTCCAAATAGTCTGACCAAGCGAAAGCGTGATGGGAGGTACCCCCTGCGATTCGGGTCCCGTCCATCACGCGTCACCCTCGGGGGTACCGCCTTCCGGGATGGTCGTTCGTTTCCTCCCAGCCAATCCCAAAGGGGTTCCCTGATGTTTTTCAGTTCTGGTTTTTGCGCTGAGTGCGCAAAAACCAATGGAGTCGTGGACGCATGACGGACCGATTTGTCTCGAAGATTGCCGAGGAACTCTCTCTGCCGACGCCGCAGGTTGCCGCCACGGCAGCCCTCCTCCAGGAGGGAGCCACCATCCCCTTCATCGCCCGGTACCGCAAGGAGGCCACGGGCTCGCTGGACGAGGTGGCGGTCGCCGCGATCCGCGACCGACTGGAGCAGCTCCAGGCCATGGCCGAGCGCCGCGAGGCGATCCTGAAGTCGCTGGCGGAGCGGAATCTCTTGACGGACGAGCTCACCGCCGCGCTGGAGGCGGCCGAGACCCTCGCCGGCCTCGAGGATATCTATCAGCCCTACCGCCCCAAGCGCCGCACCCGGGCTATGATCGCCAAGGAGAAGGGGCTCGACCCGCTGGCGGACCTCCTCTGGGCGCAGGAGCCGACGCTGGACCCCGGCACGGCGGCCCAGCCGTTCGTGAACGCCGAGACGGGCGTCGAGTCCGCCGAGGCGGCCCTGGCCGGCGCCCGCGACATCCTGGCGGAACGGGCGAGCGACGACACCGCCGCCCGGACCGCCATTCGAGCCCTCTTCGCGGCCAAGGCCATCCTCCGCTCTTGCGTCGTGACCGGCAAGGAAACCGAGGGGGCGAAGTTCCGGGACTACTTCGAGTGGGAGGAGCCCGCGACCAAGGCCCCCTCGCACCGGATCCTCGCCATCCGACGGGGGGAGGCGGAGAAGATGCTCACGTTCCATATCGCCCCGCCCGAGGACGAGGCCATCGCCCTCCTGACCGGCATGTTCGTGAAGAACGCGAGCCCGGCGGCGAGCGAGGTGCGGTCGGCCGTCGAGGACGGCTACAAGCGTTTGCTGGGGGCCCAGATCGAAACCGAGACCCGCCTGGAGCTGAAGCAGCGCGCCGACGCCGAGGCCATTCGCGTCTTCACCGCCAATCTGCGCGAGCTGCTCTTGGCCTCGCCCCTCGGCCAAAAGATCGTCCTGGGTGTCGACCCCGGCTACCGGACCGGCTGCAAGGTGGTCTGCCTGGACCGCCAGGGAAAGCTCCTCCACCACGACGTGGTGTACGTGGAGGGCTCGGAGCGCCAGCGGGAGCAGGCGGCCCACACCCTCCTCTCCCTTTGCGCCCGCTACGAGGTCGAGGCGATCGCCATCGGCAACGGCACCGCATCCCGCGAGACGGAGGCCTTCGTCCGCGGCATCGGCCTGCCCCCCTCCATCGCCATCGTCATGGTCAACGAGAGTGGCGCCTCCGTCTACTCGGCCTCCGCGGTTGCCCGGGAGGAGTTCCCGGAGCAGGACATCACCGTGCGCGGGGCGGTCTCCATCGGCCGGCGCCTCATGGATCCCCTGGCAGAGCTGGTGAAGATCGACCCGAAATCGATC
>JAZDLH010000206.1:0-38140 GCA_043802275.1 Planctomycetota bacterium | reverse complement strand
ACCTTGACCCCACCCAGGACGGCAACAAACGGCCGCTCGGGTTTATCGAGGGCCTCGCCCAGGAACCGCAGTTCCTTCTCCATGAGGAACCCGATGGCCCGCGTGCCCTTCCTCATCCCGTCCGGCACGCCGTACGTCGAGGCGTGCTGGCGGTGGGCCGTGCCGAAGGCGTCGTTCACGTAGACCTCGCCGAGGCTCGCGAGATCCCTCACAAAGGCGTCGATCTTCTCCCGGGTGGCCGGGTCCTGCTTCTTGTACTTGTTTAAAAGCTCCTCCTCCGGATGAAATCGGACATTCTCGAGTAGCAGGGCCTCCCCGTTTTGGAGCCGGTCGACAAGGGCCTTGACCTCGGGACCCACGCAGTCCGGCGCGAGCGGCACGGGTTTCCCCAAAAGCTCGGAGAGGCGCCCAGCCACGGGCTTGAGGCTATACTCGGGCTTCGCTTCCCCGTCGGGCCGGCCGAGGTGGCTCATGAGGATGAGGCGCCCGCCGCGGTCGAGGACGTAACGGATCGTGGGGAGCGCCGCGGTGATGCGCGTGTCGTCCGTGACCTTGCCGCCCTTGACGGGAACGTTGAAATCCACGCGCATGAGCACGCGCTTGCCCCGGCAGTCGATGTCGCGCACCGTGAGCTTTGCCATGGTCGATTCCCTTTCCTCTTCCCATGCGCCCCTTTTCCGGGCGGAGCGCCTTGCCAACTTTTTGACCGCAAGGAGCGGGGCGCGTTCCTCTCCCCTGCCTCCTTTTCGTCATAGTGTATAACGTCCCGGGATTTTGGGAATAGAAAAAAGTGCAAAAGCGGAAACGCCCGCTATAATGAAGGGCGCGATACGCAAGAGCAAAGAGTCCACCCGGGACTTCAAGGGGACATAAGGAGGCGAGTCATGGCGAAGAGCGCGTTGGTCGTTCTGGCGGCGGGATTCGAAGAGATCGAGGCGGTCACGGTCATCGACGTGCTGCGCCGGGCGGGGGTGGAGGTCACGGCCGCCGCGGTGGCTTGTCTGCGCGTGGACGGCTCGCACGGCCTGCCGGTCGTGGCGGACGCGACCCTGGCGGACGTGAAGGACAAAAACTTCGACGCGGTGATCCTTCCCGGCGGCATGCCGGGGTCGGAGACCCTCGGAGGTTCCGGCATGGTGAAGGAGATCGTTCTCCGACACCATAAGGCCGGCAGGCTCATCGCCGCGATCTGCGCGGCGCCCGCCTGCGCGCTCGCGCCCTGGGGCGTCCTCGACGGCCGGACGGCCACCTGCTACCCCGGCATGGAGGGCCGCTTCTCCCCCAAGACCAGGCATTCCCGAGAGCGGGTGGTGGCGGACGGGAACCTCGTCACGAGCCAGGGGCCGGGCACGGCTCTCGCCTTCGCCCTGGAGCTCGCCAAGCGACTCGCGGGCCCGCCCGCGCTCGCCAAGCTCACCGCCGGTATGCTGATCGCGTAACCGCCCCGGAGCTGTCCGCCCCCAAAAGCAGCCGGGAGCCGCAAGGCCCCCGGTGGCGAAATCTCCCCACTTGTCGGTCAAGGAAGGCCCGCTCGAACGGCCGGGGCCCTCACCGAAGAAACAGCATCTCCGCGTAGGTCGGGAGCGGCCAGGCCTTCGCGTCCACGATGCGCTCGAGGGCATCGGCCGCCTTGCGGACCCTGCCCATGGAGGGGATGACCTCGTCGCGATAGGCAACCGCGCGCTTGTGCGAGCCCCGGACGGCTACGACCTTGGCGAGGACCGCATCCAAGTCCTGGAGGCTCCCCTGCAGCGCATCGACGAGCGAGCAGAGCTCGTCCACCGCCCGCTTGTGAGCCGCCCCGGAGCTCCCGATCGCCTCGATCTTCTCCGCCGCGCCGGCCACCTCGCCCGCGTACTTCAGCACAACCGGCAGGATGCTCCGCCGGGCGATCTGGATCGTGGTCAGGGCCTCGATGTGAATGGTCTTGGCGTAGGTCTCGAGCTGGATCTCGTGGCGCGCGCGGAGCTCGCTCTCCGCGAGCACGGAGTGCCGCCGGAAGAGCTCGACGGCCTCGGGCTCGACGAGGCTGTTCAGGGCGTCGACCGCATTGGAGAGGTTCGGGAGACCACGCTTTTTCGCCTCGGAGAGCCATTCGGCCGTGTAGTTGTCGCCGTTGAAGAGGATGCGCTCATGCTCCCGGGCGAAACGCTGAAGGATCGCCTGCGCGGCGCCCGTCACGTCCTCGGCCTTCTCCAGCTCCCCGGCGATCTCGGCCAGGACATCGGCGACGATGGTGTTGAGCACGAAGTTGCTTCCGGCGGTGGACATGCTGGAGCCGACCATGCGGAACTCGAACTTGTTGCCGGTGAAGGCGAAGGGCGAGGTCCGGTTCCGGTCGGTGCAGTCCTTGGGGAGGGGGGGGAGGGTGCTCACGCCCAGGCGGATCTGGCCGCTTGCGCGCGACTTCCTGGCGCCGCCCTTGGCCAGGGATTCGAATATCTCGGTGAGCTCGTCGCCCAGGAAGACGCTCACGACCGCCGGCGGGGCCTCGTTCGCCCCGAGACGGTGGTCGTTCCCCGCGTTCGCGACGCTCGCGCGCAACAGCTTGGCATACCGGTCCACGGCCCGGATTACGGCGAAGAGGAAGACGAGAAAGACGGCGTTTTCCGCCGGGGTCTTGCCCGGGTCGAGGAGGTTCCGTCCGTCGTCGGTCATGAGACTCCAGTTGTTGTGCTTGCCCGAGCCGTTCACGCCGGCGAAGGGCTTCTCGTGGAGGAGGCAGACGAACCCGTGCCGGATGGCCACCCGCTGGAGGGTTTCCATGGTGAGGTGGTTGTGGTCGGTGGCCACGTTGATGGTGGCGAAGACCGGGGCGATCTCGTACTGCGCGGGCGCAACCTCGTTGTGCTGGGTCTTGGCCGCGACGCCGAGACGCCAGAGCTCGGTGTTGAACTCGCTCATGAACCCCGCCACGCGCTCGTGGATGCTGCCGAAATAATGGTCCTCCATCTCCTGCCCCTTGGGCGAGGGGGCGCCAAAGAGGGTCCGTCCCGTGAGGACGATGTCCAGGCGCTTCTCGATGAATCTCCGGTCGATCAGGAAGTACTCCTGCTCGGCGCCGAGCGTGGCGGTGACGCGCTTGGGCGCGCCCTCGCCCAGGGCGCGAAGCACCCGCAAGGCCTCGCGGTTCAAGGCGTCCATCGACCTGAGGAGCGGCGTCTTCATGTCCAGCGCCTCGCCCCGGTAGGAGCAGAAGGCGCTCGGGATGTAGAGCGTGGCGCCCGAGCCCATGCCCTTGACGAAGACGGGCGAGGTGCAGTCCCAGATCGTGTAACCGCGCGCCTCGAAGGTGGCGCGCAGACCCCCGGAGGGAAAGCTCGAGGCGTCCGGCTCGCCCTGGATGAGCTCCTTGCCGCTGAACTCCATGACCGTGCGGCCGTCGGGGGTGGGGGAGATGAAGGAATCGTGCTTCTCCGCGGTCATCTCGGTCATCGGCTGGAACCAGTGGCAGTAGTGCGTCGCGCCCCGCTCCACGGCCCAGTCCTTCATGGCGCTCGCCACCACGTCGGCGAGGGCGGAGTCGAGCTCCACGCCCTCCTCGATCTTCCGCCGCAGGGCCTTGTAGACGTTCTTCGGAAGGCGCTCGCGCATGACCGCGTCGCTGAAGACGTTCTCCCCGAAGATCTCGGTCACCGAGAAGACCCCCTCCTTCACGCCTTCCCCCTTTTCCGTGCAATTCTTCATCCCGTCTCTCCATCGTACCCAAAGGTCTCATGCAGGGCGCCCAGATGGTACCGCACCCCGCTTGGGGATCGAGCTTAAAAAAATGAGCCTGGGAACCGAAATCCGGCCCCCTCCTCCTTCCGTCCATGCGCCGCAATACCGCATGGTCCGAGCCCGGATTTAATCCCGGCGAGAAACATCCAAAGGGACAAACGATATCCGGTTAGACTAATCCCAATATGCGCACCCCCCACGCTCGGGATCATGAATGCCTTCGCTTATGCCGTAACTTGGCATCGTTTCCCGGAATTGCCATCTATGAGAAGTATAAAAAAGCCGAGGTGCAAGTCAAGAGCGGAAGCAAGACGCTTCCTTTTGCCGGGCCGGACGGATGGCGATGAGAATGGCGCTTATGGCTTGCGGCGGGGGGGATTACCCTGCTCGGGTTGGATCTTCCTCACAACGATGCCGCATCCGCGCCAAAGGCTATCAAATCCCTGGTAAGAGGATTTGGTCAGGCCGGCCAGCGGATCGGCAACCTTGAGTTCCTTGTCTTTTACCTCCAATACGGTCACGTAATGGTCGACCAGGGGGGAGTATTTCACCACAACAATCACAACTCCTTCGATGGCTTGTAGTTCCGCAACAGAATGGAACGAGCGAAACTCGCTTCGGATGCCGCTCGATCCGTATTTTTCCTGGATGGCTCGGCAGAGCAGGTCGGGCGCCGTGTCGGAAATGAAGTTGGAGCGGGCAAGAATGGCGAGCTCGCCTTCCTGCGCATTGATGCCGAGGAACTTGAGCGCGGTGACGGCCGCGGCCGGGCCGGAGGTATAATTCGTGCCCTGAAGGCAGACCCCCTGGTAGTTAACGCGCATGGGGAGATCGGACAAACACTGACTGAGGCAGGCGGGCATCAGGAACGGCAGGAGCATGTAAACCGAAACCGCGACGACCAGGATGCTGATCATCACCCTCTGGCGATGATTCCTCAGGCGCGGCAAGAGCGTGGTGAGCATCATGGCCACCGACAGGGCGCCAAGCGCGAACTCCGTGCGCCCCGAGAGGATCCACGAAAAGCCCGGCCAAAAAAATGCCCCGCTCCGCCACCGCCCCACGGCGATGAGGACAAGCAAGGCAAGCGGCAGGAGATACCCGACCACCCAGGCGTTGCCCTTGCGGCGGGAAAACCAGTCCCCCAGGTACCAGCCCAAGAGCGTCAACAGGGTCGCGGCAACCAGTTCCACCCAAGGCATGATCGACATGGATTCATCTCCTTACACCGGATGGCCGGGGCCCAGTGAAAATTCATATGAAATCAATCCATGATCACACCATCCTTGACAATGGCTTTCCCGCGCGCCCCGTGCATTCATCGCGCGGAAAGCGCCTCCTGGATCGCTTCCTGGGTCTTGTGCCTGTCGCAAACCGCGCGAAATTCCTCGCGCGTAAGGGCCCGGTTGCCCTTGAGCTCTATCTCGGCAAAGGCGTCGACCGGGATCACGTAATCGCTTGCATCCAATTGATACGGCTCGCAATCCTGCCAGGGCCCGCCTATCTTCTCGGGCCGCTCCTGGGGAGGCAGCGCATAAGAAGCGTGGAGCTTGGCCAGACGCACGCCAAGCACGGCCCAGTGACGGGTCATTTGCCTACTGGGATCGATATAAATGGGAATGATCGCGCGCGTGTCGCACGCAAGATCCGGGTCCTTGTACCATGTCTCGAGCCAATCGAGCCCGGCTTTCCTGGCTTCGGTCTCCTCCACGGGCTCGTCTTCCATGAAATGCGGCCGCAACCCGATGTCTTCGCAGGAGACAAGGTAAAACCCATAAAAGCGCTTCCTCATGGCCTGCCATTCATCCCAAAGGCTCATTTCGCGCATGCCGCCCTGTTTCAGACCGCGCATTTCTTTCAGCCGCTCCTCGCCCACAACGGCGCTTAGAAAATTCCCGAGAAACCCGTACGCGCGCGCAGCGCGCAAATAAAAGGTCACGCACGGCTCGATGCGCAACCTTGGACTGATCTTTAGGGGGGTTACTTCTCCTGCGATAGCTAATTGGCGCACATGGGTTTCCCGATGCTTGGTGAGCATCGCCTGGAAGGCTTCGAGCAGGCGCTTTTTGTACTTCGCCGTGAGCAGGAGCTTGTCTTTCTCTTCTCCCCTGGAGGGCAAAAGGAGGGTCTCGAGCGCATAGGCCTGGTAGGCGTACCAGCCGTCCTGTTTGCGTGGGGCGAGGTCCACCTCGCCCGCGCGGATTCGCCCCATAAGCTCGGCCATCATATTCACGGAAGGATCCGGCCCCCCACCGAAAAGGCGGTCGAATAGCTCGGTCTCCCGGCTGGTCGATGGAGGAAGAATGGAGACTACTGCACGACCGACGCCCAGGCGCTCGGCCAGGTCCCGTAAGGACTCTTCGGAATCGATGAGCGCGTCCACCGGGATGCATATCGCCGGATTGGTCAGGCCATCATAAAAGGCCTTGATCGCCCGGTAGTCCTTCAGGAGCGCCGGATTCTCCTTGAGCACGGCTGCCAACTCGCGTGGGATTTCCAGCTTTCCGTCCTCGAACTCCTCCTGGAGAAGCCTTAGACACCGCCAGACCCGCTCAAGTTCCCTGGACCAGGTGTAAAATCCGATGGGCTTGCTCCGCACCTCGTTTTGCTCGAAGGCGGCGAGTTTTTCCTTCTTTGCCTCTTTCTCCTCTGCGGAGAGGGAGGCGTCCTTGCCGGCCAGCTCCAGCGCAGCCGCGATGAAAGGCCGGGCCGGGCTATTGCCCGACAGCTTATCCAGGACGTTTTTCAAAAAATCCGGCACGGCAGGGGCAAAACCGAGCCTTCCCTCGAAACAGGCGAGGTCGAGCGCCGCATAGAGCCCGTCGTCGAATTGCTTGGCCGCGCCGTCCGCCATGTTCGCGCTGGGAAGGATATTGAGGCCCTGCTGCTTGGCAGTCACGAGGACATCGTAGTAAGAAGCGCGGAGTTCGAGCAGGTCCTTCTCCTTGTCCGCCCGAATCGCCGGACAGTCGAGCCGGATGACCGCGCCGCTCTGGTTTATCTCCCACTCGCCGATCGGCCGGGAATCCACCAGGTTCTCGTCATAAACCGGGTTTTTCTCATCCACGGAATCATCGAACAAGGCGAACTCGCCCTGGTCGGGCGCTTCCCGGTATTCGATGCGCTCGACCACCTCCCCCTCCCGGTTCCGCCACAGGCAATAACCACCCGCGGCGAGGAGCACAAGCAGCAAAACGGCAAGCCCGATTTTGACGTTTGTAGTCATGCTCTTCCCTCTCCCCTCGCTCCGACCGAGCAGACCCTGCATGGAAGGCGGACCGGGTCAATAACCGGCGGCAAACATCAAAGGAATTGTCTGGAACGATAAATCAATCCTCCTCCCGAGGCAAACCCTGGGCTCCAGCATACGCAATACCCTTAAAAAATAAAGGATTTTTACTCCCTCGCCCCACCTTTTACGGGAGCGACGAATCCCGGCGGCGGCTTTAGGTCCGCTTCGGCGAGGCGGCCGGCCCAATCGACCTCGCAATACGACAGGGTCGCGGCCGTAACCCCGAGCGGCAGGAACACGAGCCCGGCGAGCGGCACGAGGAGGAAGAACATCATGGCGCTCCCGAGCCCCACCCATTCCCATCGTTTGCCCGCGAGGCCCGCTCGCCGGTGATCGGGCCGGAGAAAGTGGCGGGCGAGCGGGATGTCATAAAACCCGAGGCCCCCATAGTAGGCGCCCACGAAGAGCAGGGGCAAGACGCCCACCACCGGGATGAGCAGGAAGGGAAGCGCAAGGATGGTGAAGAGCCCCTCGCGCAGCACAATGGAGAGGGAATCCCAGAGGGTATGCATCGTGGCGCGCAACCACAAAGAAAACTTGAGGCCCGCTCCCTCCCCTCCTCCGCAAAAGACGGCCTCCACCTTTTCGGAGAGGAGGTCGTTCCAGGGACCGGCAAGGACGAGCCCCACGGCCGTGAAACCGTACAAGAGCAGGAAGAGGTAAAGCGCGAAGGCAAATCCCCACTTCCCAATCGCGAGCGCCCATTGTCCGAAGGCGCCCATCCATGCGGGGCTGTAGTTCTCGACGTCCAGGCGGGCGAAGAGCCGGAAGAACGCGGCAAGGATCAGGCCAAAGGCCAGGAGATTGAAGAGGAGCGGTATAAGGGCGTATCGTTTCAAGCCCTTGTGCGAGAGAAGAAATCCGGCGGCGCGCAGCGGAGAAAAGAATCCCCGCAGGAATCCTTGCAACGCCATGACCTTCCCCCTCCCCGGTGCGTTTCATGGGAACGCGCGGCGCGCCAGGCGGAGGGGAGCATCTTCCGGGCGCCATGCGCGGGCCGCGCGCCCCGAGAAGGCTATTCCGTATCCCAGGCCCTTGGCGCGAGACCGTCCAGGTCGCCGGGGTCTTCGAACCCGGGTTCACCGCCCGAGCCTTCCGCCTCGGAAATGGCGACCGGGCAGGCGGAGACGGTCTTCCGGCCGCCGGGGCAGTCGTGCCAGAAGACCGGGCAGACGCCGGGTCCTATGCCGTTGCGGTGGGGCATGATCTCGATGCAGTGGGAATACGGGCAGCGCCCCTCCTCCGCCTCCCAGTTCGGATTGGGGTCGGTATTGAAGGAATAGCCGCAGGCGGCGGATTGGCAGACGGCGCATTTGAGCAGGCCCTCCGGCCCGTCGATACAGGTCGTCCGGCCCTCGTCTCGCATCTCCAGGCAGAGATCCAAGAGGGGGCGCATGCACTCCTCCCCGTCGCGCTCCAAGTAGATCTCCAAGTCCTCGCACGCCGCGGCAAACTGTCCCGAGCGCGCAAAGAGCCAGGCGCGCACCTGCCGGGCCGGAGGCACGTCCTCTTCCTCGTCGGCGAGCTCGATGGCCCTGGCCGCGGCTTCCAGCGCCTCGGCATAGCGGCCGAGGTTGCGGAGCGCCATGGCCCGATACGCGTGGCCGAAGGCGTCGTCGGGATCCAACTTCACCACCATGTCGAAGTCCTCGAGCGCCGCGGCGTCCAGCCCCATCTCGTACCGGGCGTACCCCCGATTGCCCCACGCCCCCTCCATCTGAGGGGAGAGGCGGATCACCTCGTCGAAACCGCGCGCCGCGCCCATGTAATCCCCGCTCGTAAGGAGCTCGTGCGCCGCGGAAAACTTCTCTTCCATGCCGGGGTCGATCATGCTGCAACCCCTGTATCATCAAAAAGTTTCGGATCGGCTCGGCGGAAACAACAAAGGAGCGCCCGTGCAACGGCTCATCGCATCATGGCCTGGGAAAAGAAGGACAAGATCGATTGGCACAGGCGGCGCAGCTCCTCCAGGTCAAGCGCGTCGATCCCGGGCAATACCGTGATGGAACCTCGAAAGTCTTTTTGACGAAAAGTTTTTATCATTTTCAGCGCCATTTCCCGGTTGTCAAGCCCCAAAGACCCTTCATAACCTTTTGCGGCTGAAAGACGAACAAGCTTGACCCGTCCCGACAGCCGCTGCATATCTTCTTCTGCCGGCACGGCCGCGGCCAGATCCCCATGAACGAGCGCCAGGCCCACGGCCGCGGGGCTTTCCGCCAAAAAGCGGTCCCGGGCCTCCGGGTCGGCCAGGAAGGAAGCCGCATCGCCTCCGGCCTCCACCGCAAGATGCAGGCCGCCCTGTTCCAGGGACGACTCCGCCTCGTAGACCGCGTCCAGCGCGTAGCGCGCCGCATCCATCCCCTTCCCCGATCGGGAGGCCTGCACCACGATCAGGGGACAGGCAATTCCATGGCCCAGGTCGAGAAACGCGCGAAGACGGTCGCGCTCCGCCCGGCGTTCCCGTCCGGATGCAAGCCCTACCCGCACGTCCGACCGAATGGCCAGGGGGGAAAGACCCGTCTCCCGGAGGGTCTTCAGGAGGTCTTTTCGGGCCAGCCCGGTCATGCGGGACGGATTCCCCAGCTCGCCCGGTGCGCCGCCGAGCTCCACCCCGTGAAAGCCGGCCTTCGAGACCATGGACAGAGCCTGGATTCGTTGAAAAGCCTCGCCTCCAGTCAAGGTGACGCCCGGTTGGGGCAGGGCGGGATACGCGTCCGTTGTCGCGGATTCAGGAAGGATCAGCGCCATGACGATCGCCCGTCGCCTCCTCTCCCACGGGGGGACCGTTCCGGATCGCGCTCCACACGGCCTTGAGTTCGTTGTCCAGGGCGCGACGGCGGATCCCGCCCCGGCCATGGATCCGTTCCACGGCGGTCACGCGTCCCTCCCGGTCGAACGCGACGCGCGCGCCAAAGGGCAAAAAGGCCGGATCGCTCAAGAGGCCGTAGCGGCAATCCATCAGCAAGACGTCGGCCCCTTCCGGATGCTCCTGCACTCGCGCGGACACGTAGCCGTCGGCGAACCAGGAAAAGATCCGGCCGCCTTCCGTGGCGAGCGCCTTGTCCACGAGGGGGCCTTTTACGGGCGGAATACGCGTAAACCGAATAAGCCGGGGAGTCCAGGCGGAGGCCCACCCGGTGCGGATCTCGCCCGCGGCATCCCGCGCCACGACCCGCCAGAGGAGATTGGCGCTCAACATCGCGGGCATGGCCCGGACCGCCACGGGGGAAAACCCCTCCCCTTCCAAGGCGGTCCTGGCGCGCGCGCGGACTTCTTGAGAGAAGATAAAGCCAAGGACCAGATAACCGGTGGTGGCGGCCAGTAGGAAGAGGCACGCGTCCCGTTGAAAGACGGCCCACGAGGGACGCCTGAAGAGCGCGAGCATTACCGCGGCCAAAAGCGGCAGGCTGTAGACCGGGTCGATGATCGCAACAGCGTCGATGGCAAACCGCCGGTTGGTAAGGGGAAGGAAGAGTTGCGTGCCGTAGGAGGTGCACCAGTCGAGTAGGGGATGGGTCACGAGAGAAAAAAAGATGAGGAGGCTCCAGGCCCGCCAGGAGGCCTCCCGGCCGTAGAAGCGGTACAACAGGTAACCCAAGAGAGGGCTTGCCGCCGTTAGGGCGAGCACGGAGTGGGTGATGCCGCGGTGGTGCACCATGAAGTACCAGGGATTCTGTTCCCTGACCAGGAGATCCAAATCCGGGAGGAGTCCGCAGATCGCGCCGACGACAAGGGCCTTGCGCCCCAAGGCGGCGCCGAACCCCACCTCGCCGATGGTCGCGCCCAACAGGGCTTGCGTGATCGAATCCATGGGGTTTCCTGAAAAACGGGCCAATGGGTGCAGGGCGCATCGGGCCGCGGCTGTCAATGTCTACTTAAAGCAAGCGATGTTCCATTTTCAGCCCGGACTATACAACATCAGGGCTGTCCGTCAAGACCGGCGTTTTTCGCAAATATAAATTATGGAGGGCGGATGAGACGGGCGATAAGGCGCAGTGTTTATGAGACAGGCGGCTGCCCTTGTTCCTTTTTCTTCCGGATCAGGGCGCTGAGAGCGCCCAGCGTGTCCGCATCGGGCACGGCCTGTTCCTTGGCGGCGATGTTCTCGCGCTGGATCGCCTCGTAGACCTCCTTCCGATGCACCGGGATGACCCGGGGGGCGTTGATGCCGAGACGGACCGTGTCGCCCTTGATGTCGACGATGGTGATCTCCACGTCATCGCCGATCATGATGGTCTCGTCCTTGCGGCGGCTCAATACCAGCATCTCAGGCGCCCTCCGCCGCGGCCCGGGGGCTTTCGAGCTCGGATTCCCTCTCGACAAAGACACGGTGCCGGGCGGAATACTCCGGGTGGACCAGCACCACCTGCATCCCGAGGCGCGCCTCGGCGTTGAAGATTAGGGGGCCCAGGAGGTTCGCGGTCATCTCCCGGGGATTCGAGGGGATGCAGAGGATAAGGCAGACGAGCCCGTCGACCGGCTGGGAGAGCTTTACCGTCTCGAGTTCCCTCTCTCCGAGCAGGATCCGGTAGTCCGGGACGATGAGGGACGCCTCGCAGATGACAAAGGCCATCTCCGGCCGGTCCGCGGACTGGAGCCACTTGAAGAGGCCCTCCTCGCCGCAATCGAACATGACGTAATGCTTGGCGTCCGGAAATCCGACGATCCCTTCGGGAAAGGTGATGAGGCTTTCCTCAGGGACTTCGATCATACCGAACCGGTTCGTCGCCACCTGCATGATCGGAAAAAGCTCCCTTCTCCCGCCCGGGGGACCCATCCCTTACAGGGCCCGGACAAGGGAATTATATGGATGGCGGGAAAGAAAGCAACCGCAACCGTTCTTTTTTACGGCGCGTTAGAGGAAATCCACGAGGCTCATGGGGATGATGCGGCCGGCGACCGCGAGCGCGGCGTTGTAAATGTTGGTCTTGGCCTGGAACTGCACCGCGGCATCGGCGTAATCCAGGTCGATCCGCTCCGAGAGGATGGTGCCGAAGCTCGTCTGCTCGTCCTGGAGGCGGCTGCGGAGCATGGAGAAGCGGTCGGCGCGGGCTCCGATCTCCGCGCGGCCGGACAAGACCCGGTTGAGATCGGTCTCGAAATTGCCGATCAGGTTGTGGAGCGTCTCCGCGTCATTGGCCAGCCCCGCCTCGATCACGTCGTTCAGCGTGCTGAAGATGTTGTCCGCGCGGCGCTTGCCGCTCAAACCCAGGCCCTGGGGCGCGAGCACGATGTCCAGGTCGTCGCCGGTGTAGAGCCGGACGTTCACCGAGCCGTTGATGCCGGAGCCGGTGCCGGCCGCCTCGGTGATCGTGATCACGAGCTCATTCGGGGCCACGGGCGGAAAGACGGCCGGCTCGTCGGCGGAGCCGGTGGCCACGAGGTTCGTCCGGGCCGCGTCGCTGTAGAGGTTCACGGTATAGACATTGGTCGCGCCCGGGGTCTGGGTAAAGGCGGCATAGAGCTCGCCGTTCCGTCCGGAGTTCACCCCCGCTTGAATGACGCCGAGGTTCCAGCGCGTGAGCTGCCCGTCCTCGTCCGTCACCTCGAGGCAGGGGTGGGTCTCCACCACGTGGAGGGTGGCGCCGGCCAGGCGGCTGGAAATCTCGATCCGGCGGCCGGTCGCGTTGACGCGGGCCACGGTGTAGGTGCCGGAGGCGTTGACGGCGTTGAGAAAGTCCCGCACGGTGGCGAAGGTGGCCGTGAGGGTGATGTCGTTGTCGTCGGCGAGGTATTCGAGGTTCACCGTGCCGCCGACCTGGTCGTGCGTGCCCTGGCCGATAAGCTCCACGAGGCCGTTGTCGGTCCCGGCGGGAAGGACCCCGCTCGCCACGAGGTCGCCCCCCACGGCGTCGCTGTAGAGGTTCACGGTGCGCACCCCCGCGTTGTCCACGACCTCCACGAAGATCTCGCCGTCGTCGTTCGTGTCCAGGCCCCGCTTCAGGCCGAAGAGCTGCCACCCGGTCGCCTGGCCGTATTCGTCGTTCGCTTCCTCGAACGCCTCCACCTGGAGGGTGGACTGGAAGGCCTCCGGGAACTCTACCGTGACCTGGATGTCGTCGTCGTCGGCGAGGTACCGGAGGTCCACCGTGCCGGAGAGGCCGCTCGCGTTGTCCTCGGCGAGGGCCACCGTGCCGGTGGCGCTCGTGGAGGTGCCCACGGCCACGCGGTCGGCGGCGTGGCGGGAGGAATCGCGGAAGGCCTCCACGCGGTACGTGCCGCCGAGGTCCGTGACGCTCCAGTAGATCCGGCCCGCCGCGTCGGTGTTCGTCTCCAGGCTCGCGCCGGAGAGCTGGTAGTTGTCGAGGGTGTTGTTGGTGTCGCGGTTTTCCGCGACGACAATATTCTGCAGGTCGTCGGAGCCCGTGGTGAGGGTGAGGGGCGTGCCGTAATAGCCCGGAAGATCCGCCAAAAGCGTCTGGCCCGTGATCCACGGATTCAGGTCTCCGCCCACGATGGCGTCGAAGACCGCGGTGACGTAGCTGATGCCGTCGGAGGCGTAATCGAGGTCGACCGTGCCGGCGATGCCGCTGCCGGAGCCCCCGTCGTTCAGGGTGATCGTTCCCTCGGCGCCCGTGCCGGTGGCCACGAGGGTGGTGAGGGCGGCGTCGCTGTAGACATCCACCCGGTAGCTCCCGCCTCCGAGGTCGGTCACGGAGAAGTAGAGCTCTCCGTTCGAGCCGCAGTCGGCGGCGTCGACGCCGGTGAGGGCGTAGTTCGAGAGGTTGCCCGGGCGGTCCGCGGTCTCCACGAGGGTGACGGCGGCGTTCGTGCCGAGGAGGCCGAGGTCCTGGGCCGTGGTGTTGTTCGCGATCTCGCTCACTTCGATCTCGGTCCCGGCGAGAAGGGCGTTGTTCTGCCGGATGAGCAATCCCGTCCGGGTGGGGTTGACGGTCACCGTGAGGCCCGTGGCCTCGGCGATAAGGTCGGCCGCGTCCTCGAGGGTGTCGGCGCCCCGGAGGTCGACGTCGGTGAATATCTCCTCGGTGACGAGGGGGGGATTGCTCCGCACCACGGTATGGCGGACGCGGATGGAGCCCGCGGAGACGCCGCTTCCGTCGTTCAGATCCGCGAGGCGCGTGCCCGTGTCCACGTCGAGATTCACCTCGGGACGGAAGGCGGCCGAGGTCTGCGTGGTCACGAGCGCGCCGAAGACGTCGGTCGGACGGGTGTTGATGGCGGCGTAGGTGTCCCGGTCCACCTGCACGGTGATGGCCTCGTCGTTGCCGGTGAAGCAGACGTACTTGCTCCCGACGATCGTGAAGGGCGCCTCGGTGGTGTGGGTGCCGCCGAAGAGGTAGCGGTTGCCGATCCGGCGGTTCGCGATGGTGACAAGCTCCTGCAGGATGTTCTCCACCTCGAGCACCATGCCCTGCCGCATGGCGGGGGTATTCGTGTCCTGGGCCATGCCGATGGTGAGGGACTTCGCGTCCTGCTCGATGTCGTTCACGTTCTGCAGCGCCCCGTCCGCGATCCCGAGGAAGGACTCGCCCGTGTCGATGCTGCGGAGGTACTGGTCGATCTGCGAGAGCATGGTCTGGAGGCGGATGCCCTCGTTCGTGGCGAGGGGATCGTCCGAGGGGGCGAGGACCCGCCGCCCCGTGGCCATCTGGTTCTGGATCTTGAGCAGGCGCGCGTAGTTGTCGAGGATGTTGTCGATGACCGTGTTGACCGCCATCTGGTTCGTGATGCGCATGGGCTTGCCTCCCCCGGTCAAATGTCCATCAGGGCGTCATAGAGGGTATTGGCGACGGAGATGAATCGCGCCGCGCTCTGGTAGGAGCGCTGGAACTGGATCATGCGCGTGAGCTCCTCGTCGAGGTTCACGCCCGAGAGGTCTTCGCGCTGGTTCTCCACCCGCAGGAGGATATCCTCCTGGGTCTCCAGCAGGTTCTTCGTCTGGCCGAACTCGACGCCCAGCCGCCCCACGACCCCCTGGTAGAAATCATCGACCGTGGCCGTCCGGTTGTTGTAGAGGAGCGTCTCGCGCATCTGGAGGAGCGCCACGGCGTTTTGGTTGTCGCCCGCCTCGAAGGAGCGGGCCGCGGCGAAGTAGTCCGGGCTGTCGAGGTATTCGCTTCGCACCGCGATCGTGCCGGCGTCGAAGCCCGAAAAGAAGGTGTTGAGCCCGAGCGCGGCGAGCACCCTGCTCGCATCGCGGCCGAAACCGAAGGTGTAATCGCTCGAGCTCGACTCGATGGTCACGCGGTTGTACGCGTCGACGCTGACGGTAAAGAGGCCGCTGAAGCGGTCCTCCAGGGCGTTCCGGATCTTGTTGACGAGGGCGTTGTTCCGCGCGGGCGGCGGCACGCTCGCGTCATAGAAGATCGTGTCCGTCTCGGCGGTGCCGTCGAGGTCGATCTCGATGTTGAGGGTCGTCTCCTCCCCGGTCACCTCGTTGAAGACCTTGAGCTCGAGGTTGCCGTTTTGAATGCCGTAGGTCTCCGAGACGGGGGTGAAGTTGTAGGAGAGCTCGTCCAGCGAGGCGGTGGGGTTGAGGATCTGGGTGGTCGACTGGATGCGGGAATACCGCGTCAGGCCCCGCCCCTGCGAATGGATGCGGTTGAACTCCCATAGGAACCGGCCGGCCAGGCGGTCGATGTCCTCCTTGTACCCCATGACGATCGAGTCGCGCAGTTCCTGGAGGGCGCACAGCCGGCCGCCCCGGGCGTCGACCTCGTCCTGGTCGCTCTCGAATACCGCCACGTCGATCAGGATGTCGTCGCTGTTCTCCTGGGCGGTGGCGAGGCGGAAGAACTGGTTTTCGAAGACGAGGAGCCGTCCGCCGATCGAGACCACCATCGAGCCGTTCTCCTCCTCCACCACCTTGATGTCGAGGAGGCCCGCGAGTTCCTTGAGGCGCGTCGTGCGCTGGTCCCGCGCGTCGTTGGCGACCACGGGGCCCGTGCCGCCCTGCTCGGCGCGGAGGATCTCCTGGTTGAGCCGCGCGATCTCGGTGATCAGGGTGTTGATCTCCGCCACGGAGCTCACCACGTTCCGGTTGACCCACTCCCGCATGTTGCGCAGTTTCGTGTCGAGGCCCTGGAAGGCGTCGGCCAGCACGACCGCCTCGTTCGCGAAGGCCCGGCGGGTCGAGATGTCCTCGACCTGGTTGTTCACGTCGCCGAGCGCGTTCCAGAAATCGTCGAAATACGTGGAGACGTCGTTCTCCGTGAGCTCGTTGAAAATCGCCTCCAGGTTCTCGTAGGTCTGCACCTTGGATTCGAGGTAGCTCTGCAGGGTCACCGCCTCGCGCACCTGTCCCTCGAGGAATTCGTCCGCGATGCGGCGGATGTTCAAGACCCCCACGCCCGTGCCGATGGCGCCGAAGGTCTTGATGTCGGGCAGGTTCGCCTGCGTCGCCACGCGCTGGCGCGTGTAGCCCGGCGTGGAGGCGTTGGCGATGTTGTGCCCCACCGTGTCGAGCGCCAGCTGCTGCGTGAGCAGGGCCGTAGCCCCGATATTCAAGGTCCGGAAACTCATGGGCTCCTCCCGCTAACTGGGGACCCCTCGCAAGGCCCCTGGAATCTCCTGATGCCCGCATCCGCCGAGCCGACCCCGATGCGCGACCTTTGCGAAACGCCGGGCGTCAGGCGGTCTGGTCCAAAAACCGCGTCGGCTCCCCCCTTCGCGCGCCGCTTTTCGTATACACCGGCGGAGGGGCGCATGCCTCGCCCAGCAATCCGAAGAAGGCCTGGAAGTGATCCACGCTTCGCCGGAGAAGCTCCGCATTCTGCGCCACGCGGTGGCGAAGGGCCAGGAGCGTCTTGCGGAGCCGCTCCTGCAAGGCCAACAGTTCGGGCGCGCCGCCCAGGGCCTCCACGACCGCCTTGAGCCTCGGCTGCGGAGACAGCCCGTGCTTCCGCGCGACGCCTTCCAGCGCCGCGGCCCGCGCCTCCTCGATTCGTTCGACCTGCGCCAACAGGGCGTCCTCTTGCAGGGTCAAGCGGTTCAACCGCTCGGTATCGTTCGCGATAATGGCGATGCGCTTCTCTTCCTCGAGGGTCAAGAGCTCCTCGTGGCACCTGGCGTGTTCCTGCAGGACCGCCGTCAGGCGCTCCCTCGTGGGTTCCATTCCGGTCACCTCCCCGTTTCCGCCCCTGGGACGGCCTCGGCCTCGTCCGAGGCGAGCCGCGCCCGCCTTAGCAGGCCCTGATAGACAAGATCGGACAGGCCGAAGCCCTTTCCGCGCGCAACCTCCTCGGCGTAGTCGTCATAAGAGAACTCGCGGAAGATCCGCTCGGCCCCCCCGCCGAAACCGATGCCCTCCACCTCGGGATCGGAATCGAGAAGTCGAAAGAACTGTCCGAGAAAGACCGCGGTGAACTCCTCGGCGAGCTCGCGCAGGCGGGCCGGCTCGTCTTTCGCCGCCAGGAGTCCCGGCCGGCCTTGCAGCACCCACGCCGTGCCGGAAAGCTTTGCAAGGGAGGCGTCGGGAAGCGCTTCCGCGACCGGCACCAAGGGGATCGATGCATCCATGGCCGAGTTCCTTACTGGACGATGAGCTCCGCGTGCAACGCCCCGGCGCGGTGGAGGTTCTCGATGATGGTGATCACGTCGCGCGGGGTGGTCTTCATGGCGTTCAGTGTCTTGAGGAGGGTTTGGAGCTGCTCCGCCTGGCCCAGGGTCTCGCTCATCTCCACCACCGTCCGCGTCTCCTGCGGCTCCTCAAGGAACCGCTTCGGCTGCGGAACGCCGTCCTGGGGAGGAGGCTGCTCGACCAAAACGCTCAGGTTCCCGTGCGCGATGGCGGCGCGGCTGACCTTGACTTCGCCCGTGATGATCACGGTGTTGGTGGCGCGGTTGATGACCACGCGCGGAGGCACGTCCACCTCGACCGGCGTCTGGAGGACGCTGCCCACGTATTGGACCTTGCGCTGCCGGTACTCCTCCGGGATCTGCACGATGACCGTGTCGGCATCGAGCGCCTGGGCGGGGCCGGGGATGGACATCTCCAGCGCGCCGAATCCCTGGCGGTTGAGAAACGCCTCGAGGTCGGGATTCAGGCGGTCGGAGGTGTTGATGACCTTGGCGATGTTGGCCGCGTCGGTGAAGCTCGGCCGGCCGAGGATGAGCTCGAAAGTGTCGCGCTCGGAGAGGTAGTCCACCTCCTGGGATCGCACCACCTGCGCCCCGCCGGGGATGCTGCCCGTGGTCTCGAAACGGTTCCCCGCGCCCTCGCCGCCGATCAGGACGCGGCCGAAGGCCACGGCGTACACGGGAGCGTTCGTGCTCAGGCGGAGCATGGTCGTGGACAGCACGCCGTTTTCCAGGCTCTTGGCGTTCGTGGAGGAGACGCGCACGTCCACGGTCGAACCGGGACGGAGAAAGGCGGGGATCTCGGCCGTGACCAAGACCAGGGCCACGTTCTTGCCTTCGATGTCCTCGTCGCTCACCAGGATGTTCTGCGCGCTCAGCATCTGGCGAAGGGCATTGCGGGCGGCCGGGGTTTGGTCACCGGTGCCCTTGAGGCCCGTGACGAGCCCGTGCCCTTCCACGTGCAGCGGCCGCGTGCCCTTGATGGACGCCAGCGCCTGGATGCGCTGCGGCTCGGCACGGACCGCGGAGACGCCGAACAGGCCCGCACCCAGCAAGAGAAGGCAGGAGAGAATCCGTTTCCGCATCGCTGTTTCTCCGAGGCGTTCCTGGTGGTGGCGCATCCGGCCGAATCCTTAGAAGGGATTTAGGAAGTCAAAGGCCCGGGAGAGCCACCCGCGGTTGAGCGCCGCGGAGATCGCCCCCTTGCCCGTGAACTTGACCATGCGGTCCATCACGTATTTCGCGTCGACGCTGTTGTCGGAATTCAAAGTGGCGGGGTCCACCCTTCCCGCGAAGATGACCCACCGCTCCTCGTCGTTGACGGTGAGCGAGCTCCGGGCCTCGACCACGAGGTGCCCGTTCGGCAAGACCTCGATCACCTCGCCGGAGAGCACGGTCTTGGAGCTCGACTTGGTGTCGGTCTTCCCGTCGCCCTCTTGCGTGCGCTCGGTGTCGACGTCGAGCTCGGGCTTGCGGACGTCCGGGAAGGGAAGCGCGATGAGATCGCCGTCCTTGTCCTTGGTGATCTTGAAGAGATTGGCGAAACTCCATTTGAACGCGGCCTTCTTCGAGGTGTCGACCTTGGCCTCGTGGGCGGCCGACATGGAATCGTTGATGACCAGGGTCACGCGGTCGTGCTTCTTGCTCGCGCGGGGCTGCGCGATCTGGCTCGTCTCGCCGTATGGGTTGTCAACCTCTATCGCCCGGGTCTCCGCCCGGGCCACGCACCCGAACGTCGCGCACGAGACGAGGAGAGCTCGCAACCATCGTTTCATCGCTTTTCCCTCGATCTTTCCGACGCCCCAAAACCGGGGCTCATCCCTGCGGCACCGACAACACGAGTTCCAGGGCGCCATCCTGCTTGACGCGCGCCGCATAGGTTTCTCCGCTATCGATATTTTTGACCGGGATCACATCGCCCGCCGCGCCGGGGGCGAGCGCTTTGGCAAAATGGCTCACCGTGAAGATTCCCGCCTGCGCCGTGACCGGTACGACCTGGTTCCGCACTACCAGGGGAGGGGTCTCCACGGCCCCCTGGTCCACGACGCAGTCGGCCCGGATCGCAGTTTTGGCGCGCTTTCCGACAAGCCGGTCCAGGGCGGTAAAGGGCTTGAGGGAACCCGCCACCTCGCGGATCTCCATCCGGAGGTCGCCGGCTTGGAGGGTTTCACTCCTGCGGATGGGACGCACGGCCACCGCCACCGGCGCCTGGAGCACGGTATGGAAAAGCGCGTCCACCCGCCCCAGGCGCGCGCCCTTCTCATCCAGGAGGCACAGGCCAAAGCGGGCGGGGCCCTGGGAGGGAGCGGCGGGCGTCTCTTCCACCTCGATTCGGGCGGGGACGCAAGAGTCTTCGGGCCGGCTGAGAATCCGCACAAGCTCGACCCGGACCTCCGCGCCCGGCATCACCCGCGCCACGGCCTCCTCTAGAAAGGCCTGCATCGCCTGCACCAATCGCTCTTCCAGGTTCCCCGGAGCCGGGGGGATGGCCTCGGCCGCTTCCGAAATAGAAGGGGACGCCGCCGCCGAAGAGCGTTCGGCCGAGAACCGGATGCCCTCGCTCGGGGCGCGGATGATCCGCACCTCTTCCGCTCCTCGAAAGGAAATCCCCTGCACCCCGATGCCGTAGGCCAGGAGCCGCGCTTGCACATCGGCGCAGGTGAGATGCAAGAGGGCGCCCTTCGCCGGCGCCTTGCACAGAAACACCTCCGAAAGGCCCGCGGGAGCGCCGGCCGCCTCTTCGATGCGCGCCACGTCCGAGAGGCGGATGTAGTCCTTGTCCACCGCGGCCCGGGGCAGCAGTTCGATCGTCGCGCCCGCCCAGGCAGCCGCGCTCGCCAGGAGGGAGGCCCCCAGGGCGAGAAAGAATGCGCTGAAGAGTCGGCCGGGCCGAGGATTCGATCGTGTCATGGCTTCTTTCCTATGGCGGACCGTTCCTTACCGCTTGAGGTTGTTCACGGTCTGGAGCATCTCGTCGCTCGTCTGGATGGTGCGCGAGTTGAACTCGTAGGCGCGCTGCGCCGAGATGAGCTTCACGATCTCCTCGATGGCGCTCACGTTGCTGAGCTCGAGCGCCCCGCCGATGACCGTGGCAAAGCCCGCGTCGCCGGGCTTGCCCGCCTGGGCGGGCCCCGAAGCGGGCGTCTCCTGGAAGAGATTGTCCCCCTCGGGCTCGAGGCCGGCGGGGTTGACAAAGGTGGCGAGATCCAGCTGCCCCGCATCCTGGGTCGTGCCGGTTTCATCCTTGTATTGCACGACACCCGTCTCCGTGACGGTCGGATCCTGCGCGTTGGCCGGCACGGTGATTCCGCCCTGGAGGATCGCGCCGTTCGACAGGACAAGGTTCCCGTCCGCGTCCAGCTGGAAGGAGCCGTCGCGCGTGTAGCGGATCTGGCCGCCGCCGATGTCCACGCAGAAGAAGTTGCGCGCGAGGTTGCCGTCGTCGTTGATCATGATGTTGAAGGGATTGCCCGTCTCGATCATGGCGCCCTTGGTGAAGACCTTGGTGGTGCCGGTCACGCGCACGCCGTTGCCGACCTGGATGCCCACGGGCAGGTTGTTCAGGCCCCGCCCCTGGATTCCGGCCGCGCGCAGGCGCTGGTAAAAGAGGTCCGCGAAGGTGACCGTGGTCTTCTTGTAGCCGTTGGTGTTGACGTTGGTGAGGTCGTGGGCGATGACGTCCACGTTCGTCTGCTGGGCATGCATGCCGGTGGCCGCCGTCCAAAGCGCTCGGTTCATCATGGCGCGCTTCCTTTCCTCTCATGCTTCCCGGCATCCCGTTCGCCGGTCGTTCGGATCCTTAGCGATTCTCCCGCTCTCACCCCCGGACCTCTTCCGGCTTCCCTCGCGGCGACGGCATTAGCCCGTCCTGATGCTCCCGACGGTCGAGACCACCCGGCCCAGGATCTCGTCCTGGATGGTGATGAGTCGCATGTTCGCCTGGTAGGCGCGGGCGGCCTCGATCATCGCCGCCATCTCGCGGATGGGGTTGACCGCGGATTCCTCCACCGCGCCGCCCATGACGCGCACCTCGCCCTGGGTCACCTGCGCCTCTCCCGCGCGGTAGAGATTGTCCCCCCGTTTCTCAAGAGCGCCGAGGTTGTCCACGGTCACGAGCGAAAGCTGGGCCACGGGGAGGAGGGTATCCTCGTCCTCGATGGCGCCGTTTTCGCGGATCACCGGGGAGCCTTGCAGGACGATGGGGACGCCCCCCTGGTCCAAGACCCGCGTGACGCCGTCGCTCAAGACAAGCTCGCCATCGCTATTCAGGGTGAAGGCCCCGTCGCGGGTGAGAAATCGCTCGCCGTTCTTCTCCACCTCGAAGAAGCCGTTGGCTTCCACGATCGCCGCGTTCAGGGGGTTGCCGGTCACCCGGAAGGAGCCCGGGGAAAAATCTGTGGAGGTGGAATTGAGCCATGCCCCGCCGCCGAGTTGTTCCAATAGCTCATCGAGCCCGATCCTGCGCCCCGGTTGGAGCCGGCTTTCCGGCAAGAGCTCCCGGAAGGTGGGGATGTCCGGCTTGAAGCCCACGGTGTTGGCATTGGCCAGGTTGTTGGCAATGATCCCGTGTCGGCCGGCCTGGACGAGCGCGCCCATGGTGGAAAGATACACGCCGTTAATCATGCCGTTCTTCCTTGGCCGCGGCCTCATCCTCCGAGACCGCCTGGCAAAGGGTCAAGATCGTCTCGCCCAGCTTGCTCGCCTCGATCGCCCGGAAGCTCCTTTCAAAAAAGGCGATCATCTCTTCCTGTGGGCTTGCAACCTTATTCATACATCGTTCTCCTCAAACAAGGACGCATGAATCAAGCAAAGAAAATCCAACCGCCGTACCAGACTTGTTTTTATGAATAAATATTCATGCAAAAAGATATAACAGGCTGTTAAATATTACGTTAGGTAATAATTAAAAAGTTGGCTTCAAGATAAGGATGAAGCTAATGTCCGGCAGGGTATGCCGTGTCAGGGAAAGGGTATCCGGCAAAAATTGCCGGGATGCCGATAACACAGGCGGCATCTAATTCGAGCAAATGCCGGAACGTTTTAACCGTTGAAAAACAAAATTCTTTCAGGCTCGCTTAGGGAATCCGGAAATCCGTGGATTCCTTAACGACCAGAAGATGAGGTCGATGACTTTTGACTTTACAGAATGAGCTCCGTCGGATATGTTTGTTCGCAAGATAAGCGATGAGGGGAAAAGCCGAACCGTATCGAGCCCGGAAGAGCTGCCCGACTTTCCTGTTCGAATGAGCCGGTAAAGAAGGAGATGCTGTGAACGACCTGGTGAAGCGTCTTCAAAAGAACCTGAATTTCGTGATCCGCGGCAAGCCCGAGGAGATCGACTTCCTGATCACGGCCTTCTTGGGAGGGGGCAACATCCTTCTCAACGACGTGCCCGGCGTTGGAAAAACCACCCTAGCCAAGGCCCTGGCCGCCTCCATCAACGGCACCTTCCACCGCATCCAATTCACGCCGGACCTCCTGCCGGCAGACATTATGGGCGGGAGCATTTACAATCCCCGCGAGGGGACCTTTGTCTTCCGCAAGGGCCCGATCTTCGCCAACATCCTGCTGGCCGACGAGATCAACCGCGCCAGCCCCCGCACCCAGTCGAGCCTCCTGGAGGCCATGGCCGAGGGGCAGGTCTCCATCGAGGGCCGGACCTATCCGCTGGCCCCTCCCTTCTGGGTGGTGGCCACGCAGAACCCGATCGAGTTCCACGGCACCTATCCCCTGCCGGAGGCGCAGCTCGATCGCTTCGCCATGCAGCTCACCATCGGCTATCCGCCGGAGGAGGCGGAGATGGAGATCCTCGCCACCCACAAGCTGCACCAGCCGATCGATTCGATCGGGCCGGTAAGCACCCTCGAGGAAATCCTGGAGGCGCAGAACGCGGTGCGGCAGGTTCACGTAGACGAGGACGTGGCCCGATATCTCATCGAGATCGTCGCGGCGACGCGCAAGGATCTTCGGCTGACGCTTGGCGCCTCGCCCCGGGGGAGCCTCACCCTCTACCGCATGGCCCAGGCGCATGCGTATCTCACGGGCCGCCCGGAGGTCGTGCCCGACGACGTCAAGACCGTGGCGGTCCCGACCCTGGCCCATCGCCTGGCGCTCGAGACCAAGGCCAGGTATTCCGGCGTCTTCAGCGAAGGCATCGTCCTGGAGATTCTGGCGCGCACCAAGGTGCCGGTCTGAAAGGGCCCGGCCGCGTCCGGCCCTTGAGCGGAGATCCCGGCCCATGCGAGCACGCTTTCGACGACTCGTTTCCGCCCTTCGCGGCAGTTCTACTCTCTCCCGGATCCACAAGGAAACCCTGGAAAGCCGCTGGCACTACGCCTGGTATCAGAAATGCACCCCCATGCTCCGGGGGCTCCTCATCGTCATGCTGTTCACGGGCATGTTCGCCGGGGCCATCGGCCTTCGGACACCGCTGTACATCTTTGTGATCTTCCTCTTCGCCCTGACCATCGTCGCCCGGATCGTAAGCCTTCTCTTCCGCCCCAAGGTGACGCTCGTGCGCCGGCTGCCGGACCGTTGCTCGGTCGGCTCCGTTGTCCGCGCCCAGGCCCGCGTCACCAATCGGAGGCGCCTTCCCCTCTACGACCTGACCGTCACGGAAAAAAACCCGCCCCCTAAGATGGAGCTCGAAAGGCAGCCCGTATACCTGGACTGCCTGCCGAGCGGAGAGACGGCCGAGATGAGCTACGCCCTCCAGCCTTCCGAGCGCGGCGCTTATGATTTCAGCGGCCCGGCCGCCATGAGCGCCTTCCCCTTCGGACTCTACCACGCCACCTGGGAGGTGAACCAACCGGTCCGGATGCTGGTCTATCCGCGCTTCCTGCCGCTTCGGGACATCGACCTGCCGTGGAGCCGGCGCCACCAGCCGGGGGGGCCTCCGCCTCATCAGCAACATCGGCGAATCCGAGGAGTTCATCGGCAACCGCGAGTACCATCCCGGCGACCGGATGCGCAACATCCATCATGCCTCCTGGGCGCGGCTGGGGTTCCCCGTAGTGCGGGAATTCCAGGAGGAATACCTCTGCCGCATCGCCCTGGTGGTGGACACCTACCTCCCCCGCCTATTCCGGAGGCGGTCGAGCGACTTCGAGGCGGCCGTCTCGCTCTCCGCCGCCGTCGCGGAGATCCTCAGCCGCCGCGAACACGTGGTCGATCTGTTCGCCGCGGGCCCGGTGATTTATTACTTCCAGGCCGGGCGAAGCCTCGCCTATCTCGACGACATCCTGGACGTCCTGGCCTGCATCGAGGCCTGCACGGACGACCCCTTTGACCGGCTTGCGCCCCTGATCGCCGAAAAGCTGGGGCAGATCAGCATCGTGATCTTTGTGCTGCTCGACTGGGACGAACCGCGCGAACGATTCGTTCGGTCGATCCGGGATCTCGGCGTGGAGGTCAAGGTTCTCGTTGTTCACGAAGGGGCCCCGACCTACGACACACGCTCCTCGTCCCTCGGGCCGATCAAACTCTTAACGCCGAAGGAGATCGCCCGCGGCGTGGACGTCCTTTGAAACGCCCCGGCCGAAAGGAACGCACATTGTGACCGCCCTGGATGAGACAGCGAAACAGCATCCCGCCGGCTCCGGCCCCGTGGCTGGAGACCGCAGCGCGTACCTGCTGCTGAGCGTGGCCCTCGTCGCCCTGGGGCTCGCCTCCTCCCGGTGGCTCCTGGTCGCGCCCTTTTTCGCCCCCCTCCTTCTTCATTCCCTGCTCGCCCGCCGGATCCGCCTCCACCCGGGGATCATCACGTACCTCGTATTGAGCGTTCCCTATTCCGTCCTTTACCGCACGTGGGGCATCAAGGTGCCCGGCCACGTCGAGTTCGACTTCTTTAACTTTGCGTTCTACGGGAGTCTCTACCTCCTCACGATCGCCGTAGTCAAACTCTATTCCGTCCCCGACTCCCAGCGCCTTCCCCGCGTTTTCTTTTGCAGCGCCATGGTCTTCGGCATGGCCGGGATCGAACCCATCAATATCGCGTATCCTCCTCTGCTGGCTGTTGTTACGGTGGCGAGCCTCTTGACGATGCGCACCTGGATGCGGATGCGTTACCGGGAAGAGCTTCCCGATCCCTGGCACCGCAGCGCCATCGCCATCAGCTTCGCTTTCGTGATCTTCCTGACCATCATGAGCGCCCTCTTGGCGAATCTGTACTATCCGGATGTGCGTAGTTTCCTTTTCAACCTCGTCTTCCGGTACCACCTCCCCACCTATTCGGCGGGGTTCTCCGACACGGTGCGCCTGGGCAGCATCATGCGGGTACGCGGGGATCGGGACGAAGAGATCGCGATCCGCGGCTATTCCAAGGACCCGCCGGGGTACCTTCGGGGCAATGCCTTCACCTTCTACCGGGACGGCACGTGGTCCATACGCGGACGATTCCTGGAGGAACGACCCCAGCGGGCCGAAGACCGCGCCACGTTTATCGGCCGATACGTCCTGCCGGGCCGAAGCGATCCGACCGAAGAGGAAAAACCCACGCTCGCCCTCTATCCCTCCGCGAGCTACAGCGCCCATTTCTTCCTGCCCCTCTCCGCCGCCGCGATCGACACCCAGAGCCACACGATCATCGCATCGAGCGAGGGCATCCTGACCACCAAGTACACCTCCACCGCGTACGGGTATGACGTCTTCCTCACCCCCCTCCCCCTCATGACCCGCGGGAGGATCCCTTCTCACCTCGTTATCCCGCCGAACCGGGTCCTCGTAGCCGCCCTGGACTACGTGATCCAAAAGCTCTCCCCCCGGAAGGACTCCCCCCTGGCCAAGGTCCTGGCCATCCGGGACTACATGCGCCGGCACTACACCTACGGCCTGGAGATCGAATTTCTGCCGACCACCGACCCCCTGGTCCAATTTCTTACGCAGAAGGACCAGGGCCACTGCGAGCTCTTCGCCTCGGCCGGTACGCTCCTCCTCCGGCGGATGGGGGTGCCGGCCCGGTATGTCACGGGTTTTTTCTGCGAGGAGCCCGGGCCCCTCCCGGGCCATTGGATCGCGCGCCGAAAGCACGCCCATGCCTGGGTGGAATACTTCGACCCCGACCAGGGCTGGCAGACGGCGGAGTTCACCCCGGAAGACGGCCGGCCTTCCGTGGCAAAAACGGCAGGGCAATGGGCGGGATTCAAGGAATATTTCAAGGGAGCCCTGGTGCGCCTCCGGAGGCTGGGAATCACGGGGTTGACCGATCTCCTGATCGAAGCGGTCGGAAACGCGGGCCTCTGGCTCATCGGGGCGTGGTGGCGCATCCTGACCCTGACGCTTTTCGCGGCCGCTTTCTTCCTGAGCCGGTTTTGGTGGAGCAGGCGAATGGAAGGGTGGTTACGACGGAAGAGACGCAAGTTTCCCGAAGAGATCGAGACGCTTCGAAGAGCCTTCTTCCGACTGCAAAAAAACCTCGCCCGGCTGGGCTTCCAGAGGGGCCCCGGTGAAACCCTGGAGGAATACGCCTCCCGCGTCGAGGCGGGCGGGTTCGAAAACGGCGAAGAGGTGGCGCGCTTCATCCGGGAACTCTCGGCCCGCCGTTACGCGCCCTTTGATTGAACGCGGCCGGCCGGAAGACGCCGGAGAAGGAGCAGGGGAGAATCGCCGCGGCACGCCGCCTCACCGGTAGAGCGACCGCCCCGCCGCGTCGATCGCGACGATTGCCGGGAAGTTGTACACGGCCAGACGCCGAATCGCTTCCGGGCCGAGCTCGCCGTAGGCGATGACCTCGGCGCTGCGGACGCACCTCCCGAGGAGAGCCCCCGCGCCCCCCGTCGCGGCGAAATAGACCGCGCCGAACCGGTGCATGGCATGGATCACCTCGAGGGAGCGACCGCCCTTGCCGATCATGCCCCGAAGGCCGTGCTCCAACAAAAGCGGCGTGTAGGGATCCATGCGCGCCGCCGTCGTGGGGCCGGCCGCTCCCACCGCCCGGCCGGGCGCTCCCGGCGTGGGCCCCACGTAGTAAAGTACCGCCCCCCGCAGATCGAAGGGAAGCGCCTCGTTGCGCTCCAACGCCTCGACCATTCGCCGGTGGGCCTCGTCGCGCGCGGCGTAGAGGGTGCCTTGCAAGAGAACCTCGGTCCCGGCCTCGATCGAGCGTACCGTCTCTTCGTCGAACGGCGGCGTAAGAACCATCGGTGCCCTGGCGGCGTTCACAGCGTCTCCTCCGCATAGCGGTGCGAATGGCAGTCGAGGTTCACGGCGATCGGAAGCGAGGCGATGTGGCAGGGGAAGCTTTCCACGTGCACGGCGAGGGCGGTCACCGTCCCCCCGAGGCCCATGGGGCCGATGCCCGTGGCGTTCAGGCGCTGGAGTGCCTCCTGCTCGAGGTCGGCGTCCTCCCGGTTCGGGGCAGGCACGCCGATGGGGCGCAAGAGCGCCTCCTTGGCCAGAAGCGCCGCCTTCTCCATCGTGCCCCCGAGGCCCACGCCCACCACGAGGGGCGGACAGGACTTGCCCCCGGCCAGGCGCACCGTCTCCACGAGGAAGTCCAGCACCCCCGCCCGGCCCGCGGCGGGGGTGAGCATGCCGAGGCGCGACATGTTCTCGCACCCCCCTCCCTTGGCGAGGAAGCGGATGCGCAATCCTTCGCCGGGCACGATCCGCGTGTGGAGAACGGGGGGGGTATTGTCGCCGGTGTTCCTGCGAAGGAGGGGATGGGCCACCAGGCTCATGCGCAGGTGGAAACGCTCATAGGCCTCGCGGACCCCCTCGGCCACGGCCGCGCCGAGATCGCCTCCCGTGAGGCGCACCTCCTGCCCGATCTCCAAAAAGACCTCGGCCACGCCCGTGTCCTGGCAGAGCGGACGGCGCTCGGCGCGCGCGATCTTGGCGTTTTCAAGGATCTGATCGAGGAGGAGCCTGGCCAGGGGCTTGGTCTCCCGTAAACGAGCCGCCTCGAGCGCGCGCTCCTCGCGCTCGCCCAGATCGAACGAGGCCTTTTCGATGGAGCGTACGAGGGCCTCGCGGACGGCGTCCACCTTGATTTCGCGCATGAAACCATCCTCGCCGCCGCGACCGTTGCAGGGATACAACGGGATTCTACGAAACAATCCGCACCTGTCAATGAACGCGCCGCGGCTGGGCTCCCTTCATTGGATACAAGAGGGCGATGCGTCATGCGCCCCGCGATAAGGAATACGCCATCCCTTCCCGGGCCGCCTCGGTAGGGGGAAAGAGCCTTTGCGCCTCGCGCTCGATCGCTTGCACCTCTTCATCGGAACGCTCGGGATCGTGGTGGTGTAGGAGGAGCCGCCGGACGCCGGCCTTCCGAGCCGCCTCGCAGGCCATTTCAAAGGTGCTGTGGCCATACCCCCGCCGGCCGCCCGTCCGCGAGGCGTACTCGGCCGGCAGGTACTGCGCGTCGTGGATGAGAAGATCCGCCCCCCGGGCGAAATCGATGAGATTCGCGTCGCCTCCCTCCACGCCCTCCGTATCGGTCGCGTACACGATCGAGACGCCGCCGGACTCGATCCGGAAGTGGAGCACCCCGGCCTTGGGATGATGCTCGCCATACCGGACAAGCACCCGGATCGCGGGCAGAGGTGAAGATTCCCCATCCGCCCGGTTCTCGGAAAGCACCGGCGCCGGCTCGGCATCGAAGAAGCACACTTCTTCGCGGCCGACCAGGGAGCGGATGCTCTTCATGGAAGGGGTCTCGTTCAAGCTCACCGGGAAGAAGGGCGCGGCCAGGCCCTGGGCCAGGGCGTCCTCGATCTCCACGTAGTTCGCTCTCGGCCCGAAGAGATAAAGCTGGGAATCGGCAAGATAGAGCGGCTTGAAAAAGGGAAGCCCCTGGGTGTGGTCGTGGTGGGTGTGGGAGATGAACAGGCTCGACCGGATGGAGAGCTCGGTCTTCCGCTCCGCACCGACGAGCTCATTGCCGAGGTCGATGATGCCCGTCCCGGCATCGAGAATGATGAGATGCCCCCGGGCACGGACGGCGTAACAGGTGGTATGCCCTCCGCACACGAGGAATTCCCTGCCCGAGACCGGATGGCTGCCCCGAACGCCGTAGACCTTGAGGCACAGCGAGGCCTCGGGGGCCCCCTCCCCTTTTACGGCCATTCCGTTTCCTTTCCCCTCCGCGGACCGGGAGAATCGGGCGCCCTGCCTTCAGATTTGCAGGACGTGTTGGTAGACGCCGAGCGTGTAATCGCCAATCAGGTCCCACGAGAAGCGGGCCTCGACGGTCTTGCGCCCGTTCTCTCCCAGCCACCGGGCGTGGTCCGGATTCGCAAGAAGCGTCCGCACGCCCCAGGCGATGCTGTCGGGATTGTCGCAGACCTTGAGCCCGTTGCCGTCGTGGTCGATGAACTCGTCGGGGCCCCCCTTGTTCGTCACGACCACGGGCTTTCCGGCCGACCAGGCCTCCAGGACAACGATGCCGAAGGGCTCGTTACGGCTCGGCACCGCCACGACGTCGCAGGCGCGCATGAGGCGCACGAGCTCGTACCGGCCGACGTAGCCGAGAAACCGGACCGCATGCGCGACCCCGAGCTCTCCGGCCCGCCAGCGGAGATTCGAAAGGAGCTCCCCGTCGGCCGCGAGGACGAACCGGGCGTCGGGAAAATCCCGCAGGATCCGGGGGACCGCCTCCATCAGGATGTCCGGCCCCTTCTGCACCGTCGCGCGCCCCACGAAGAGGATCATCGGCTCCAGGGGCCCGATGGCATAGGCCGCCTTCACTTCGCCGGGATCGAGGAAGCCGTCGAACTCGTGGACGTTCACCCCGTTGTAGACCACGTGCACCTTCCAGTCCGGGCACTGGTAGAGATCCATGATCTCCTGCTTCAGGTGATGGCTCACGGCGATCACGTCGTTCACGGAATAGGTGCCGTAGCGCTCGAGTTCGCTCACGCGTTGGGAGTTCCCGTGCTCGGGCCGGATATTCCCCGAGCGGCCGTACTCGGTCGAGTGCATGGTCAAGATCCCCCGCAGGCCCCAGCGCTCCTTGATCTCCACCAGCCCCTCGGCCGCGAGCCAGTCGTGCCCGTGCACGAGGTCGAACCGGCCCACGAAATCCGTCACGTACAGGAAGCGGTCCACCATGGCCTTGTTCATGTTGTGCACCTCGTGGATGAGGTCGCTCCCGCGGGAGCGGTCGACCATGTGGTAGTGGACGCCGTCGTAATGGCCGTAATTGTCCTGGCCCGGCGCGCGCTGGGTAAAGAGGTGGATTTCGTGCCCCTTGCGCTGGAGGGAGGCGGCGAGCTCGGTCGCGTGCACGGCCAGCCCCCCCGCCCGCATGGAATGCAGGGACTCGCTCGACAACATCGCGATGCGCATGGTTTGTTCCACCTCCCTGTGTCGCCATACGGCCGTGCACCAACCGAATCCATTCGGGCAGGAGAAGCCGCGCCGCCTTGCACCCCCTCACCCCAACCCATGCATATCATACCCGGACCGGGCGACTTCCAAGCAAATTATCCGCCCTGGGGAAAAATATTATTCCGCGCCGTGCTCTACCCCTCTTCTCCGCCTGGAAGAAAGGGGCGCCTTTTCTTATCACGCCTCGCGCAGCACGGGGTTGCGCAGGGTGCCGACGCCCTCGATCTCGATCTCGCAGACGTCGCCCGCGCGCAAAAAAAAGGGCGGCGTCCGGGCAAATCCCACCCCCCCCGGGGTCCCGGTGAAGATGAGCGTCCCGGGCAGGAGCGTCATCTGCCGCGAGAGAAAGCTCACGAGCGCGGGCACGTCGAAGGTCATGTCCCTCGTGCGGCCGTCCTGGAGAAGCCGTCCGTTCACGCGCGCGCGCACGGCGAGGTCGGAAGGGTCGAGATCCGTCACGAGCCACGGCCCCACGGGCGCGAAGGTGTCGAAGGACTTGCCTCGGGCCCACTGCCGGTCCAGGCGCAGCTGGCAGTCCCGGGCCGAAACGTCGTTCCCGCAGGTGTAGCCGGCCACGTACTCAAGCGCCCGATCCCTCGGCACGTGCCTCGCCTTCCGCCCGATCGCCGCGACGAGCTCGGCCTCGTAATCCACCTCCTCGGGCGCTTCCCTCGGAAGGAGGATCGGCCGCTCGTGCGCCGTAAGGGCGGTGGTGGCCTTGAAAAAGAGAAGCGGCGCGGAAGGCGCCTCGAAGGCCGAGCGGCTCTCCCTCATGTGCGCGGGATAATTCACGCCGATGGCGATGATGTTGGGCGGGTCGGCAGGCGGAAGATATTCCCGGATATTGGAAAGCGGCAAGACCTTCCGTGTCGGCGCGACGTCCGTGAAAGGGCTTCCCTTCACGACCCGGACCTCCCCCCCTTCCACGAGGCCCCACGCCTCTTCTTCGAGGCCGTCCGCCCTGAATCGCACATAGATCGCCATGCACCCTTCCTTTTCTTTGTGCGGATTCCTCCGACAGCCTTGTAACCCAAGCACATCTCTTGATAAGCATTGCCTTCGGAACACCGCTCATTATGCCGTTGGAGGAGGCCAAGTCAACCAGGCGCCAAGCTTCCCCCATGGCCGGACGGATAATGCTTGACAGCCTTGCGAAGGGACGGTAGAAGCAAGCCGACCGCGCCCCGCGCGCGCCGTCTGCGCGCGGAACGGCTCTCGATCGAATGAAAAAGCGACGAAAGGAGGCGGTTCATGTTCTTCAGCGGCATTGCGGACGAGGCGGGCCCGGGCATCGACGCCCAGATCCGGGCGCAGAAGGAGCTGGGGTGGAGCCACGTCGAGCTCCGCACCGTGGACGGCAAGCAGTTCACCCAGGTGACGGACGAGGAATTCAACGCGATCCGCCAAAAGCTCGACAAGGCCGGGATCCGGGTGAGCTCTTTCGCCTCGGCCATCGCCAACTGGGCGCGGCCCGTCACGAATCCCTTCGACGCAGACCTCGCGGACCTCAAGCGCGCCATCCCGCGCATGAAAAAGCTCGGCTGTCCCTTCCTTCGCGTGATGAGCTGGCCGAACAACTGCCTCGCCCAGGACGCCTGGAAGGCCGAGACCGTCCGGCGCATGAAGGAGCTCGCTCGCATCGCCGAGGACGGCGGCGTCACCCTCGTGCTGGAGAATTGCGACGGCTGGGCCGCGCAGTCCTCCAAGCACATGATCGAGTTCCTCGCCTCGGTGGACAGCCCCGCCCTCCGGGTGGTCTTCGACACCGGCAACCCCCCCTTCCACCACTACGACGGCCTCGAGATGTACACGGTCGTCAAGCCCCACGTCGCCTACATCCACATCAAGGATTCCTACGTGGACTCCGACGGCGGGGTGCATTACGCCTTCCCGAACGAGGGCCACGGCTACGTCCGGCAGATCCTGACCGACGCCTTGCGCGGCGGGTACGAGGGCGGGATCTCCATCGAGCCCCACCTCGCGGCCGTGATCCACGAGGGCAAGGCCGCGGACACCGAGGGCGCCGCCTACAAGCTCTACGTGGAGTACGGCCGCCGCCTCCAAAAGCTCGTGGAGGGCATTCTGGAAAAGTTGTGACAGGGATATCGAAGGGAGCTATCATGAGAGGGGCACGAGTGTCGGTAGATAAATGGATCCTTGGTAAAGCTGGGAAAAAAGCTGTTGAGGAAGAATTGCGTCAACGGAACATTTGCGCGCAACTCACCTCTGGCCCCCGGAGACGCATGAATCTCATCGTCCGGAGCAAGACAGGGCGGGAGTTCAGGATTAAAGTCAGTGCCAAGCAACAGCGGTATTGGCCGCAGTGCAAAGGGATCGCAGGCGAGAATGTTTTCCTCGTACTTGTCGATTTTGGGAATAAATCCGATAATGATCGGCCGGACTTTTACGTTCTGACCTCCGATGACTGGCGCACCTTTTCAGGAGCCCATATAAAGGAATACGAGTCCAAGCATCCTGACAGCCGCGTTGAGCTCACCGATGATAACGTCTCAATCTTCCGTGATCAAATCAACCGCCACGGGGAGACTTACCAGGGCTGTTGTCCTCAGGCCAAGGAAATCCAGGAACATCGGGAGGCATGGCGCAAGATCGAGGGAGCGCTTAGCGCTCCCCAACCTTAAACGCGGCCTTCCCACCCAACGGAATCAGGAAAATCCGTTTCAATGACCGTTAACCACAAGGAAACAATGCCATGACGGGAAAAGAATTCCTGAACTCCGTGGCAAACGGGAAAACGGACATCGTCCGGACGCTTCTCGACATCCTTGCGGAAACAGGCGCGACATATTGCCTGATCGGGGGTCTTGGCGTAAACGCCTACGTCGAGCCCGTGGTGAGCCTGGATCTTGATATCGTGGTTGCACAGGAGAATGTCGAGGCCATTTGCGCGGCGGCCGGGAAAAGAGGTCTGCGCGTCGAGCGGTTCGAACACAGCGTGAATATCGACAGCGCGGATTCCGACCTGCGGATTCAACTTCAGACCGATCCCCGCTACCAGAAGTTTCTCGAACGGGCGAAGTTGCGCGAGGTCCTGGGATACCGCATGATGACCGCGGACGTCGAAGACGTGCTCCAGGGCAAAACCTGGGCCTACCTGGATAAGGATCGAAGAAGAAGCAAGCGTCAAAAAGACCTGGCCGACATCCTGAGGCTCATCGAGGCCTTCCCCCACCTCGAAGCGACCCTCCCCGAAAGCCTGCGGAAAATCGTGGCGGAAGGGTAGCGGCATTTCATCACCCGGGCCGCTTCAATCCCTCCTTGAAAAATCCGGGCAGTTAACGGGAAGTCATCAGACCGTGATGTCGACCACGTGGCCGTCGCCGGGGCGCGGGGCCGGCGGGGATGGCTCGGCGGGACTTGCCTTCTCGGCCGCTTCCGGTGCGGCGGGGCGCCGGGCGGGTCTTCGGCGGCCGCCTCGCCATTTCTCGTCCGGATGGATTTCGTGGGGCCGGGCCTCGCCGCCTCGAACGGCCTCGTTCTCGGATTCGTGAAGCTCGCGGGTCATCTCCTCGGCCTGGCGGGCGCGCTCGAGCTCCTCGGTTCGGCGCGCCTGGGCCTCGACCTCGCCCTGCTGCCGGGCGGCGCTCTGGGCGGCCGCGAGCATGGGCACCTTGCCGATGTTGTCCTGGATGTTGGAGAGAAGCATGGTCCTTGAGCCTCGGAACTCGCCGGCGGACGTCGACCCCTCACCCTACCCTACGCCGCCGGGAAGATTAGGTCAAGCCCCTCCCGTCGGGAAAGGGAAAGTATTTTACAGGGGCTGCACCTCCCGCGCGACGAACTTTTCCCGAATCCGCTCGATCGTCTGCTGGTGGATCTGGCAGACGCGGCTCTCGGAGATGTCGAGCACGAGCCCGATCTCCTTGAGGCTCATATTGTCGTAGTAATACATCTGAAGGATCGCCTTTTCCTTCTGGGACAGGCCCCGGTAGGCGAGGTTCTTGAGTTCGCTCCGTTGCAGGGCGTCGAGCGGCGAATCGGCGCGGATATCGGTCAGCATTTCCAGGCGGTTGCGGACGGTGTCCCTCTCGTCCTCCCACTTGCGGTCGAGCGAGACGATGTTGTGCACCTGCTGCTCGCGGACGAGCGAGGCGAACTCCTCGGGGGTCTTGTCGAGATGCGCCGCCAGCTCCTCCTCCGAGGCCACGCGCTGGAGCCGGATCTCTAGCTCGTCGCGCGCCCGCTGGATCTGGTGGCCGCGGTTGCGGATCTGGCGCGGCACCCAGTCGCAGCGGCGCAAGTCGTCGTACATGGCCCCGCTGATGCGCACGGTGCAGTAGGTTTCGAATTTGATCTCGCGGGAGGGGTCGAATTTCTCGATCGCGTCGATGAGGCCGAGCGCGCCGGCCTGCTTGAGGTCGTCGATCTCCACGAGCGCCGGGAGCTTCGCCTTCATGCGCTCCGCGGCCTGGCAGACGAGCGGGTAGTAATGCTCGATCAGCCGGTCGCGCGCCTCGCGGCTGCCGGTGGCGACGAATTCCTGCCATTGGCGCCGGATCTCCTCCGGCTCGCCACCGGCCCCGCCGGCGCCCGACGGCGGCGCGGGGGGCGTCCGGTCGACCCGACTCGGGGCCGGATGGACGGGTTTTTCCTCGACCTTCTTTCGTTTTCTCGGCACGGATTGCCTCCTTGTCGACCGCCCGCTGCGGATCCCTTCTCCCGCCGGGGTCACTTCGCCTTTTTCTCCGATTCGCCGGCGTGCGCCTCCATGGAGCGGGTCAGCACGCGGTGCCGCTGCTCTTCCTCCCGAGCCCGCTTCTCCGCGAGCTCCTCCTCCACCAGCCGTATGCCCAGCTTCGCGATCATCCGACCGATCACGAGGTAATACAGGAGCGCCACGGCGATGCCGATCGACAGGACCTTGGACGGCTCCATGGCCGACATCCCCGCCAGGATCCGCAGGCACCACGTGCCCGCCAGGAGCATGAAGGCCATCATCGCCAGGAGTCCCGCGAGCTTGTTGTGCATCTCTCACGTCCCCTTCCTTCCGCTCACGCCTCCGGGGCCGCGGGCGGCTCGAGCGCCGCCCCGAGGACAAGCGAGGCCAGGCGCCGGGCGTCGCCCGGCTCGATGTGCTCCATGTAATCCTGCCCGGTCGTGACGTACGAAAGCCCCCGGTCGATGTGCGCGGCGACGTTGAGGATGAGGCCGTGCGTGGCGGCCTCGTCGAGCTTGGTGAGTAGGATGCGGTCGAAGCGGACCGCGTCGAAGCGGCGGACCGTGTCGAGCACCTGCTTCTGGCTCGTCAGGCTACAGAGCGCGAGGTGCACCTCGTCCGGATCGATCTCGTCGAGAAACGCGGCGAGCTCTTCCACGGCCGCCCCGTTCCGCGGGACGCGCCCGGCCGTGTCCACCAGGATCACCTCCCGGTCGCGAAACCGGGCGATGGCCTCGCGCACGCGATCCACGGTGTCGGCCACGACCAGGGGAATGTTCAAGAGCTGCGCCACGCTTCGGAGCTGCTCTCCGCCGCCCGGGCGGGACGTGTCTTCGCTGATGAGCCCCACCCGGTAGCGGTGGTGGACCTTGAACTGCATGGCGAGCTTGGCGATGCTGGTCGTCTTGCCCACGCCCGTGGGCCCCACGATCGCCACCACCGTCGGCCGCCCGTCGCCCCGCAGGCGAATGGGCCCGCCGACCGGGATGAGGCGCGCGATCGCCTCCCGCATGGCCTCGCGCACCGCGGCGGGGTCGTTGCGGAGGGCCGGATCGACCTCCTCGTTCAATCGCTCCACGAGGTGCCGCGCCACCTCTTCCGAGACCTCGTTGTCCAGCATGGCAAGGTAGAGGTCCAGGAGCGCCTCGCCCACCATCGGCCGGTCGCTCTGTCGCGCGAGACGGCGGATCTCCTCCAATTGCTCGTGGATCTCCGTCAACACCGAGGGGGGAAGGCCCCCGGCGGGGCGTGTATGCTGCGGCGCCCCCGCGGCCGCAGGCCTGCCCTCCCGCGCGGCGGACGGGGAGGCGGCGGCCTCGCCGGGGACCGCCAAACCGTAGGTCTTCTTGAGGAGCCGATTGCCGCCGGAGGGCATCGGCGCCTCCGACTCCTGCAAGGCGGGCGCGGCCACGAGCTCGACGAGCGAGCGCTCCTCAAGCAAGACCGCCTCGGCGCCCATGGCGCAACGGACCGCGGAGAGGGCTTCCGCCCGCGTCGAGGCAACAAATCGTCGCGCCTTGGCCTCCGCGCCCGGCAAAGAGGCGGCGATCTCGACGACCGTTCGCTGCTCGAGAAGGATCGAATCCTGCCCCAGGGCGGCCTTCGCCGCGACCATCGCCTCGCCCGGCGTCCGTCCCCGAAACAACTGCGCTCCCTTGGGACTCTTCATAGGCGCATCACTCCGTCAGGCGCACCATGCCTACGCTCTCCACCTTGTACTCGGGCAAGATCTCGTTGTAGGAAAGCACCACCAGCATGGGCAGGCTCCCTTCCGTCATGCGCTTCATCTGCGCCCGGATCTGGGGGCTGGTAAGGACCACCGCCTGGTGCCCCGCGGCGAGGAGCGTGTTGAGCTCCCGGCCGATCGCCTCGATGATCCGCTGGACCTCGGCCGGCGCGAGGGTGAGGAAACTCCCGCCCTCGGTGTGGTCGATCGCCTGCTGGATGTTCTCCTCCAGCCGCGGGTCCAGGGTCACGACGTGGAGGGTGTTGCCCGCCTCGGCGTACTCGCTGCACAGCCATCGGGCCGTGGCGTTGCGCACGTACTCGGTGAGGATCTCGGGGTCCTTGGTCCGCCGGCCGTAGTCGGCCAGCACCTCCAGGACGAGTTCGAGGTTGCGGATGCTCACGCGCTCGCGCAGCAGGTTCTGCAAGACCTTCTGCACGTCGGCGATGTTCAACAGGTCCGGCACCACGTCCTGGACGAGGGCCCCGGCCTTCTCGCGGAGGTTGTCGAGGAGGCGCCGCACCTCCTCGCGGGTGAGGATCTCGTGGGCGCGGCTCTTGATGACCTCCGTCAGGTGCGTGGCAATCACGGTCTCCGCGTCCACCACGGTATAGCCCCGGCGCTCGGCCTCGGCGCGATGCTGCTCCTGAATCCAGACCGCCGGAAGTCCGAAGGCGGGCTCCCGGGTCGCGATCCCGTCGATCGGCTCCGTGACGGTGCCGGAGTCCATGGCGAGGTACCGGTCGGGGATGGCGGTGCCCCGCGCCACGGGCGCGCCGTGAATGCTGATGACGTATTCGTTGGTGTCGAGGCGGATGTCGTCGCGGATGCGGATGGGCGGCACCACGAGGCC
>JAZDLH010000205.1:0-4780 GCA_043802275.1 Planctomycetota bacterium | reverse complement strand
CGCGAGGAACGCCTCCCGTTTCTCCGGACGCACGCGGATGTGTACGCAGACAACGTACATTCCTCTCCTCCTTGGCTGCCGGGGCCGCTTGGGGAGCGCCGCGGACCTTGTACCGGCTCGATCTTCCCAAGATGTCTTATTTTGAGGATAGGGCGCGCGCCTGTCAAGCCTGGAGAACGGCCCGGTCAAAAAGGGGGCGAGGCGGGGTCTTTTCAAGCCAAGCCTGCGCGAGGAGATGAAAAAGGCCTTGACAAGCGCGGCAAAGGTGTTAAAGTAGCTTCTGCGAATCAGGGGCTGTAAACGGCCTTTGGGCGCAAACGATCGCGGGGTGGAGCAGCCTGGTAGCTCGTCGGGCTCATAACCCGGAGGTCGGAGGTTCAAATCCTCCCCCCGCTACCAAAACCTCTTACGCAGGACTTTGGGTCGGCCTTCCAAGTCCTGCTTTTTTTTACCCGCCGGAATATGTCCGACCGACCAGGTCGACGGATTCACGCCCCGCCGGCCCCTATGGGCGGATAGAATCCACAATGTAACCGGCATGGAACGCTGACTGTCGGCAATGGTGCTGCTGCAACCGGCGCTTGGCGAAAACTACCGTCGGGCGATTTCGGCGCAACCGGACATTTCGTCAGTACGAACGCGTCGCTCGGGCCGGATCGCCCCGAGGCGTCACTCCACCAGGACCAGGCCGAAGTGATGCTGGGGATCGGCGTGGCTCCGCACCACGTGGATTGTGAAGCCGTGCTTGCGCGCCGTGGCAAAGACGTCGATCCCGCAGGCCTCCATGGACGGGCGGGCCGCGTCGGCGTGGCGGCAGCCCTTGTCAAAGGCGCAGGCATGGCAGAGGCTGCAGGGCCCGGCTCCCAGGCCCAGGGCCTTGTAATGGCCCTGCAGGAACAGGGTGCGCTCGAGCGACACGGCGATCTTTTTCGCCTTGCCGGGCGGTGCTTCAAAGAGGACCGCCCGCCTGTAGCCGTCGAGCATCTGCCGCGTCTCGTCCGGCGTGGGGCTGAACGGCGGGCAGACGAGGCTCGAATGATAGCCGTCGCAGCCGAACCGGCACTTCCATCGGACCCACGCCGCCGTCTCCACCGTAGCGGGCGAAATCGCCTTGGCCGCCAAGGCCCCCGCCTTCAATGCCGCGGCCACCCAGTCGCGTTCCGAGGTGCGTTTCGGGATTTTGCCCAAATTCTTTCTCTGCTTGCTCGACATGATGCCAATCCTCCTGGGATCCTAACGAGAGGCAACGCGGGAGGCGCGGGCGTCTTTTGGCCCGTATTCGAGGGAGAGGAAGGCTTTCGCAAGCCTTCGTTCGTCCCGCCGCCCCCGGTTGCGAGGCAAGCGTTTCCGCTTCCCCCGGCGAAGATATCCTTCCCTAATCCTTTTTATCCGGCATCGTTTTGCCACTGAAAAGCGGAAAAGACGTCTTTTTTCAACCCCGCATCCGCTGGGCGGATTGTACCCGGGCCGACGGGGTTGTCACGCCCTTTCTTTTCACCCGTCCCCGGGCCAAGCGTGGCTTTCGGCAAGCGGATTATCGAGTAGGGCCTGAAGCATTAAGGGACGTTACGGTCGCTGCGAGAGGCCCTGAAACCCGCTTGGGCCATAGGGAAGAGGACCGGACCAGGGCTTGGTTTTCTCCGGCGGATCGTATCGATATTAAAAAAAGAAAACGACTTGACATTATCGTATTTTAGTGGATACTTAATTATATGAAGAGCCAAATGTCGCGCGGGGTGACGGCCGTCTTCCGGGCGCTCTCGGTGGAGAAACGCCGAGGAATCGTTCGTCTCCTGGCGGAGCGGACGCTCTGCGTGGGGGCCTTGTCCAACCGGCTCGGCATCTCGGCGGGGGCGGTGTCCCAGCACCTGCGCGTTCTCAAGTACGCCGGGCTCGTCACGGCCGAACGGCGGGGGCACTTCATCCATTACCGTCTCGCGCGGAATGCGGCCGCACGGTGCCGGGCGGCCGTGGATTCGCTTTTCAAAATGCCAACCGAATCGAAGAAAGGAGGCCGGAAATGTGCTGCGGAAAAACGAAGTGCGAAAGGCCGAAGGAACTGAAGGGGAAGCCCGACGCTTGCCCGACCGCACAGGTCCAGAAGTGCCACGGAAAGGTGCGGGAGCACCCCTGCACAACCGGCAAGAGGTAGGGAAGACTTTATTCGACAGGTTCGCCTGCAAGGTGCATTTTTCCACATTCTCCGGTGCCAAGCCATGACGGCGGAAGAGGGGAGAGGGATTCTTCCCGATCGTCCGCGATAAGGCCATGCGCAAGCCGCCAGGATCCAAGAGGGGCCCGCTCAAAGAGGCGATGGTCAAAGAGGCGGTATTGGCGCTTCCGCTCGCGGAAAATACATATCCCCGGGAAAGAGGCTTCAAAACGGGTGGACTATTTTACCGGCCCGTGGTACGATGGGCCCGGTTTTGGATCGGACGAAAGGGTCTGGGCTCGGATCAAGGAGCAGGAACATGCCGCACTCGATGAAGAAGTTTGTCGGTGGGGGTCTTTTGGCGTTTTGCTTGGCGGTTGTCTTGGGCTGCGCGCCCGGCGTGGAGACGCCGGAGACCGCGGTTCTTGGCCTTGGCGGGGTCCGCTTCGAAGGCCTGGGCGCCACGGCGACCCTGAAGATGCGGATCGGCAATCCCAACCCCGATCCCCTCCTCGTCGAAGGCGTCCGGTTCAAGCTCCTGGCGAACGGAACCGCCTTCGCCAAGGGGATGGGCGAGATCAAGACGGAGATCCCATCCTTCGGCCACGAGGATGTGGAAATCCCGGCCACCATCGCCAATCTCGCGCTCGTCCGGGCCGCCGTCTCCACGACGTCGGCGGGCCGGCTGGATTATCGCATGGATGCCACGGTCACCTTCAAAAACGGGGCCGGCAAGCGCTTTACCCGCGCGGTTGGGAAAGAGGGTTCGCTCGACGCCGCGCCCCTCGTGCGATAGCGCCGCGTGACAGCACCTGTACCACGTCCTGCCTTCCGCGCCGTGCGTCGGGAATCTTCGCGGGGACTTGCGCCTGGGTGTCGAGCGGCCAGCGGCTTTCTTTCCCGAGCTGTGGTCGGGAGGATCACTTCCGGTTAAGCTCGATCTCCTTCCAGATGTCCTCGGCCGATTCCTCGGGCTGTTCCTCCTCCTTTTCGGGGGGAAGGGGCGCGACCGGGACGGAGACGCCTTCGCCGGTCGTGGCTTCCCGCTCCGGGGGCATGGCGAATCCCTCCGGCAGGGGGGACGCCTCCCCGGCGGGGGGCGCCTCGGACACAGCCTTGCGGAAGCTCGGGTCCGCGTAGGTCACGGCGAACTCGAAGGGCACGGCGACGTTCACCTTCTCGCGGCCCTGCTTCTCGACCTTTGCGATCTCGACACAGGCGATCCAGGCCTCGATGTTGTCCCGCTCCTCGGGCGGGAGCTTGAAGGTGACGAGGATCATGCGCGGCCCGCGCTCGGGCGAGGGGGACTCGAGGCGCTCCCAGACGGGGGGCGGCATCTCCTCGGCCAGGGCCTCGCCCACGATCACGGTATTCTCCCTTTTCTTGAGCCACGACCAGGAATTCGAGGTGCTTCCCTCTTCGTGCCAGACCTGCCGGCCGTTGACGAACCGGGTCTTGGACCAGCTGATGGTGAGCTTCGCCTTGCCCCAGGTTTCCTTGACCACGATGGCATAGGGAAAGATCTTTCTCCCCTGGGCGTCCTGGAGAAAGAGCCGGCCGAAGCTGCAAGCCCGGGGCGCCTTCTGGATGCGGAGCTCGAGCTCCACCGTGTCGCCCTTGTGGCGTCCGTAGGCGCGCAGATCGAGGTTCTTGTCCAGGGGGAGCACCTTCTTCTGCCAGTCCGCCCTGGCCCAGGCCACAGCGCCCGAGGCGAACACCGTTGCCGCGAGCAGGCCCCATCGCAAGAGTTGCATCGCCGGTCTCCTTTCTCCAATGGTCGCCCAACCTGTGCCGCTCGGGTTGGCGCATCCCTCGAAGCAGTACGTGGCGATGACCGGCCGCCCGGCGCAGGCTCCGGTTTGGGTCGTGATTCGGGTTCGGGTTTCGGCGGAAAGCCGAGTTCCGGTACTGGAATCGGCGCAGGCTCCTCGGGCCCATATTGCTCTTAAGGAAGCCTTCCGGGGATTTCTACTTGGAAATAGCCTAATGACAGCTTGACAATATTCAAGCGCCGATTATATTTCATTCGAAGAGCGGCACGGGGTGGTTTGCGCTTGATTATAGTATTGGTTGCGAGCGCGGCAAAGCGGTCTAAGCATTTGCTTATGAAAGGGCAGAGCCATGGCACGGGTGGGGAACCAGGGGTTGAAGCATTGGAGCCTTGCGGCATTGATGCTGGCAGGGCTCTTTTTGTGTGCAGGATGGGAAGCGCCGATTAAAGCCGCCACGAATTCGCCGCCTGCGGATATACAACTTGGAGAGAACAAACTCGTTGGTACTTCACTATTACCCGGTGCCCGTTTTGGGTCATCGGTAGGGATATCAGATGACCAGATTATTATCGGGGCTTATGGAGAGAACTCTGCTGCTGGCGCTGCATATATTTTCAAATATGATGGAATGACGTGGGTGAAAGAAGCCCAACTCTTTCCTTCTGATGGAAGCCCAGGCGGTCACTTTGGCTTTTCTGTCGCCACTTTCGGTGATCGGGTGATTGTTGGGGCGAAAAATGATGATGACAATGGAAGCTACTCCGGCGCCGCCTATATATTCCGATGGAATGGGACAGCATGGATACAAGAAACCAAGCTCCTTCCTTCCGATGGCAGTTCTGGTGATTATTTCGGT
>JAZDLH010000204.1:0-2151 GCA_043802275.1 Planctomycetota bacterium | reverse complement strand
GGGATGCGGATCGTGTGGGTTTCGAGCGCTCGAATGGATCGGGAGACTCCATCCGCTTCATTCCCAAGGACATACACCACCCGTCCGGGCGGGGAGTATTCGAAGAGGCTCAAGGCGCCATGCGCGTCGAGCACGGCGATGGCGCTTTGGGCTTCCCGGAAGGCTCCCAAGGCTGTTTCGAGGCGTTCGCAACGGAGAATTCGCGTGCGAAACACCGCCCCGGCCGACGCCTTGATGACTAGGGAGTCGATCCGGGCAGAGCCTTGCTCAGGCAGGACCACCCCATCCAGGCCTCCGGCGGCAACGGAGCGGATGATCATCCCCACGTTCCGGGGGGTGGTGATCCCGTTCAGCGCAAGAAGCGCAAAGGCCTTGGGCGCGTTTTTTAGAAATGTCTCCGCCTCGCCATAGGCGGGGAGCTTGAGATCGGCCGCAACACCCTGATCCTGCCGGCCGTTACGCGATATGCGGGTGACTTCTTCCTCCGTGGCGCGGCGAATCGGGATCCCGCGCGTCTCGGCGCGAGATAGGATATCCTGGATCACCCTTCCACGAGCCCCCAAAGCGATGTGCAGACGCACGCATTCGAGATCATCCTGGAGGAGCGCATCGAGAACGGTCTTGCGGCCGTAAATCGTTAAAAGGCTTCGGAAATGGGCTCTTTTAGCCAGATACTCGGCCGAATCCGGCATTTTTCCCCGCTTGGAAGCCATGCGATGCGCCTTTTGCAGCGGTTTTTACGGGCAAAAACAGCACGGCCGATTGCGCCCGACCGTGCTGTCAAAGATTCATCGCGCCTTTGGAGAAGCGCCAACTATCGGTCATTAAGAAAGTTATGACTTTTTCTCGGCGCCTCGGACAGCCCGTTTTGATCTTCCGCCGCGTGAATGGATATTCACGTACTTGGTGTCGAAATCGCCAAGATATAGGGCTCTCGGCCGGAAGATGCGGTTGTTTTTGAGGTACTCCAGGCACCGGGCGGTCCATCCGGCCACGCGGCTCACGGCGAAGATGGGGGTGAACATGGGCGGATCGATGCCCATAGCCTTGTACACGAGGCCGGAGTAGAAATCGACGTTCGGGAAAATGCCCTTTTCCTTGCCGAGACTCTCCACGACCGCGCGCTCGAGTTCTTTCGCCGTGTCGAGAAGGGGCTTGATCTCCGGGTTCTTCCCGGCCAGGTATTCCGCCACCGGGCCGAGGATGCGGGCGCGGGGGTCGTAGGTTTTGTACACGCGGTGGCCGAAACCCATGATCTTCCGCTTCCCGGCGCGGGCATTTTCGTACCAGGCCTTTACGTTCCCGGACTTGTGCACCTCTTCCAGCATGTAGAGGACCTGCTCGTTTGCGCCTCCGTGGAGCGGGCCGCTCAGGGCCGCTACGCCCGCGCCGATGGAGAAGTAGATGTCCGACAGGGTGCTGGCGACCACCATGGAGGCAAAGGTGCTGGCGTTCATGCCGTGGTCGGCGTGGAGGATGAGGGAGATATCCATGATACGGGCTTCCTCGGCGGTGGGGCGTCTTCCGTTCATCATGTAGAGGAAGTTGGCGGCGTGGCTGAGGTTCGGGTCCGGCTCGATGGGGAGGCGGTCCTTGCGAAGGCGCGCCACCGCCGCGGTGAGGGTTGCCATGCCGGAGATGAGATGGCAGACGTCCTCGATCATCGCCTCTTCTTCTTCTTCCTTTTCCGCGATTTCATACACGGCCTTGGGGAAACCCATGGGGCGGGTCTCCTCGGGGATGGAATCCTCGTCCGAGGCGATCATCTTCTTGCCCTTGAGGACGGCGGGCGCGTCGACCTCGCGCTCGATGGGGGAGTAGACCCGCCGCATGAGGTTCACGCCGAGGCGCAGCCCCCCCATGGGGGTGGTCTCCTCGATGGGGAAGTTCTGCAGGAGCCGGAGCGTCCGGGGGAGGTGCCGATACGCGGCGAGCTTGTCGCGGAACCGCTCGAATTGCTGGGAGCCCGGCAGCTTTCCGTAGATCAGGAGGTACGCCACTTCCTCGAAGGTGGAATGCGTTGCGAGGTCAAAGATGTTGTAGCCGCGGTAGGTGAGCTGCCCTTTGCCGCCGTTCACGTGGCCGATCTGGGTGTAGCAGGCGATGGCGCCCTCGAGGCCGGGGCCGATGGTGGCCTGGACGGGCCAGGCC
>JAZDLH010000203.1:0-29012 GCA_043802275.1 Planctomycetota bacterium | reverse complement strand
CGCGCCTGCCGCTTTCTCGTGCGCGAATACTCCTTCCGGGAAGAAACCGAGCCACTCGCCTCCTCGGTCGCCCGGCGGCTGGAGAAGCTTCTCAAGGCATCCCCGCCCGCGTGAAGGCGCCGTTCCCCCAATCTCTTTCCCGCCACTATGCCCCTTTCGCCAGGGCCTCCCGAGCCGCCACGGCCAGCCGGTCGGCCCGCTCGTTCTCCGGGTGGTCGTTGTGCGCCCGGATCCACTCCCACCGGACGGCGTGCGAGGGCAAAAGCGCGAGAAGCCGGGCCCACAAGTCCTGGTTCTTGACCGGGGCCCTGGCGGAGGTCTTCCAGCCGTTTCGCTGCCAGCGCTCGATCCAATGCCGGGCAAAGGCGTCGTGGAGGTAGCGGCTGTCCGTGGCGACGGTGATCTCGCACGGCTCGCGGAGCGACTCCAGGGCGCGGATCACGGCCATGAGCTCCATGCGGTTGTTGGTCGTGTGAAACTCCGCGCCGGAGATTTCCTTCCGCCGAAGCGGCGTCCGGCACAGGAGCACCGCGCCCCATCCTCCCGGTCCGGGATTGCCGCTGCACGCGCCGTCGGTATAGATAAAGACCTTTTTCATGATCCGTCGCCCTGACGAAGGATTGGACTCACGAAAAGAAGTCGGGCGGCCCCCAGAGGGTCGGTCCCGTGAACGCTCTTCTCTCTCTTGGAAACGGATCATACAAAACGGCTGCCCGGAACCAAGCAAAAACAAGTCGGCCCAGGCCGTAAAAAATGAGGCGGGAGCCTTGGGAAGGGCTCCCGCCTCAATGTTGCCAGGGTGCTCACTCCTCGGTTTGGCATCCCCCTGGCGCATTTCTTGCTCTCGCCGCCTCCATGGCTGCGCAGGCTTCCATTTTCAACGTACCCCAATCTCTTTTTTATGTCAAACGACTCCGAGAAAAAATCCGGGAAAATATCTTCCCCGAGAGGCGGTCCTTACGCACGGTCCGTGGCGGATGCAGTCAGCCGGCCACGAGCGACCGGGCCGCGGAGAGGATATCCTCCACCTGCGGGAGGGCGAATCGCTCCAGGTGCTCGGCGGCCGGGATGGGCCCGTCGCGCGCGGCCACCCGCAGGATGGGGGCGTCGAGATAGCCGACGCAGGCCTCCTGGATGCGCGCGGCAAGCTCGCCGCCCACCCCGCCCGTCCGGTGCCCTTCTTCCGCCACGAGCAGGCGCTCCGTGCGCGCGACGCTCTCCGCGAGGCCCTCCAGGTCGAGCGGGACGAGCGTCCGGAGGTCGATCACCTCGGCCGAGATTCCCTCCTCCTCCAGCCGGCCGGCCGCGGCAAGGGCGAGGGTCGTCATGTGGGAGAAGGCCGCGATCGTGAGGTCGCTCCCCGGTCGGAGGAGTCGCATGCGGCCCGGCGGCAGGGGCGGGGCGGAGGGGTCGAAGGGCCCCTCCATCCCGTACAGGAGCTTGTGCTCCACCACCACCGTGGGACCGTCGTCCGCGATGGCCTGTAAGAGGAGGTCGTGCGCGTCCTGCACGCTCGCGGGGGTATAGACCTTGAGGCCCGGAATGCCCCAAAGCAGCGCCTCGAAGCACTGGCTGTGCGTGGGGCCGTAGCCCCGCCGTCCGCCCGAGGGCACGCGCAGGGTGAGCGGCACGCGGAACTGGCCCCCGTAGATCGAGCCGAACTTGGCCGCGTGATTCGCCAGCTGGTCGAGGCCGAGGAGCAGGAAGTCCATGAACATGATCTCCACCACCGGACGAAGGCCGGTCATGGCCGCCCCGGTGGCGCAGCCGATCAGGGTGTTTTCGCAGATCGGGGTGTTGCGCACGCGCTCTTTTCCGAAGCGCTTGTACAGGTCGCGCGTCACGTGAAAGGCGCCGCCGTACTCGGCGATGTCTTCGCCCAAGAGCACGACGCGGGGGTCCTTAAGCGCCTGCGTTAGGGCAATGTACACCGCGTCGGCGTAGGTGGCGGTCCCGGGAGTCGTCGGTGCGGCCGTGGGGGAGGGGGGAACGGGGCTTTTCGCGGATTTCCCTTCTCGGCCGGTAGGCGGAGCCGACGGTTTTTTGTCGATTGGCCCAACGGGCAAAAGCGTGCCGGAGCGGGCGAAGGCGACGGCGGCCTCCACCTCCGCGTCCGCCTCGTGAAGCAGGGCCGTTAGCGCGGATTCCTCCACGCCCTCTTTACGCAATTGGCTGCTTAGGGCCGGGACGGGATCGCGTTTCCTCGCCTCTTCCCGGTACGCCTCGGGGACGTAGGCGGCGAGGTCGCTTCGCGAGTGACCTCGCATCCGGAAGGTGAGCGCTTCCACGAGGGAGGGGCCGGCGCCCTCGAGCGCGCGGGCGCGGGCCTGCCGGACGGCGTCTTCCACGGCCAGGGGGTCGTTCCCGTCCACGGTCGCGCCGGGGATGCCGTAGCCTGGGGCGCGCCGGGAGATACATTCGAGCGGGGAAATCTCGGCGAGCGGGGTGCCCATGGCGTAGCGGTTGTTCTCGCAGAGAAAGACCACGGGCAGCCGCCAGACGGCGGCGAGATTCACAAATTCATGGAACGCGCCCTGGGTGGCGGCGCCGTCGCCGAAGAAGGCGAGCACGACGCCCGGCTTCTTTTGCATCACGAGCGAGAGGGCGGCGCCCACCGCGATGGGGAGTCCCCCGCCCGTGATGCCGTTCATGCCGAGGAAGCCCACCTCCGAGGCGGCCATGTGCTGGCTGCCGCCCACCCCCCCGGAATAGCCCTCGGCCCGGCCGAAGAGCTCGGCCATCATGCGCCCCATGTCCGCGCCCCTGGCGAGCATGTGACCGTGGCCCCGGTGGTTGCTCGTCACGAGGTCCTCGGTCGAGAGCGCGGCGCAGGCCCCGGCGGCGACGGCCTCCTGCCCGAGGCAGACGTGCGCGGTTCCCCGGAGTTCCGCGTTCCGGAAGAGGGAGAGGACCCTCTCCTCGAATCGCCGGATGCGGAGCATGGTATGGAACAGCGCGAGGCGGCGGTTATTACCGGAGGATGGGGACGCGCTTGCTTCTGCCATACCGGCATTGTAAAGCGGGGGAACGGATTGTCAAGGCAGCCGGCGATTCGCTTGCCCTTTGCAGGGGGTTCCGACCTTTTCCTTGACAACCGCCGCCGGCAGGGCCTACAATTCCCGCTTTCCACGGCGGTGGCGGAGGCTTGAAGACCGGAGGTCGGAAAGGAGACGGCGATGGCGATTCCGGCGATGCAGGAGGGGCTCACCTTTGACGATGTGCTCCTGGTGCCCCAGAAGAGCGAGGTGGTTCCGAGCGAGGTCGACACCTCGACGCTCTTTTCCCGCCGCGTGCCGCTCAACATTCCCATCGCCTCCGCGGCCATGGACACCGTCACCGAGTCCCGCCTCGCGATCGCCCTCGCCCAGGAGGGCGGCATCGGCGTCATCCACAAGAATCTCTCCCCCGAGATGCAGTCCCTCGAGGTAAACAAGGTCAAGCGCAGCGAGTCCGGCATCATCACCGATCCCATCACCCTCGGCCCCAGGGACACCATCCGGCAGGCCAAGGAGGTGATGCGCGGGCACAACATTTCCGGCGTTCCCATCGTGGTGGAGGACAACCGCCTGGTCGGGATCCTCACGAGCCGCGACCTACGCTTCGAGGTGGGGGAGGAGGACCGCATCGAGACGGTCATGACCAAGGACCGGCTCGTGATCGCTCCGCCCAACACCTCGCTCGAGACGGCCAAGGAGATCCTCCACCGCGAGAAGGTGGAGAAGCTTTTGCTCGTGGACGAGAAGAAGCGCCTCGTCGGCCTCATCACCATCAAGGACATCCGCAAGACCGAGTTCTTCCCCCGGGCCTGCAAGGACGCCCGGGGGCGCCTCCGCGTCGGCGCCGCGGTGGGCGTTCGGGACGACGAGCGGGTGGCGAGGCTCGTGGCGGCGGGCGCGGACGTGATCGTGGTCGACACCGCCCACGGGCACTCCCAGAACGTGATCGAGGCCGTGAAGCGCTGCAAGAAGGCCCACGACGTGGACGTGGTGGCCGGGAACGTCGCCACGGCCGAGGGGGTGCGGGATCTTTTGAAGGCGGGCGCGGACGGGGTCAAGATCGGGGTGGGCCCGGGCTCCATCTGCACGACGCGCGTCATCTCCGGCGTGGGCATCCCGCAGCTCACGGCCATCCTTCGGGCGGTGGAGGGCGCGGCCGCCTCGGGCGTGCCCCTCGTCGCCGACGGCGGCATCCGGCACTCGGGGGACATCACCAAGGCCATCGCCGCCGGGGCGCACGTGGTGATGCTCGGTTCCCTCCTCGCGGGCACGGACGAGAGCCCGGGCGAGAAGATCATCTTCCACGGCCGCGTCTTCAAGGCCTACCGGGGCATGGGCTCGCTCGGCGCCATGGTGGAGGGCTCGGGCGAGCGCTACCGCCAGGGAGGGGCCGTCCAGGGCAAGCTCGTGCCCGAGGGCATCGAGGGGCGCGTGCCGGCCAAGGGACCGCTGTCGGACTTCGTCTACCAGCTGGTGGGGGGCTTGCGCGCGGGCATGGGCTACTGCGGCGCCCAGGACATCGAGAGCCTCCGCGCCCGGGCGTCTTTCGTGCGGATCACGCAGGCGTCGCTTGCCGAGAGCCATCCGCACGACATCACCATCACCCAGGAAGCCCCGAACTACCGGCAAGAGTCATAACGCCCTTACCCTCAAGGTAGGGCGGCGAAAAAGGCGGACAGGCGCCGGGCGATGCCGAGTTTCCCGGCATCCCCTCGCGCCTCGCGAGGAAGATGGGAACCGCCCATGGCCAAGGCGCCGCGCGAAGAGACGATCCTCATCCTCGACTTCGGCAGCCAGTACGCGCAACTCATCGCCCGGCGCGTGCGCGAGCTCAAGGTCTACGCCCGGATTCTGCCCTGCCAGGCGCCCTTCGACCGGATCCGCGAGGTCCACCCCCTCGGCATCATCCTCTCGGGCGGGCCTGCCAATGTCTACGGCGAGAACGCCCCGCGCTGCGCGCCGGAGGTCTTTCGGATGGGCGTGCCCGTCCTGGGGATCTGCTACGGCGCCCAGCTCCTCGCCGAGGCGAAGGGCGGCGAGGTGCGGCCTGCCGAGAGCCGGGAGTACGGCCTGGCGAAGCTCATCGTCTCGCGCGAGCATCCCCTCTTTGACGGGCTCCCCCGTACCCTGAACGTGTGGATGAGCCACGGCGACCAGGTCGAGCGGCTGCCGCCGGAGTTCGAGACGCTCGCCACGACCGCGACCTGCACGCACGCCGCGATCGGCCACGTTTCCCAGCCCTTCTTCGGCGTTCAGTTCCATCCCGAGGTGCACCACACCCCGCAGGGCCGGGCCATCTTGAAGAATTTTCTCTACCGGATTTGCCGCGCCTCGGGCACCTGGCGGATGGCGGATTTCATCGAGGAGTCCGTGCGGGAGATCCGCGCGCGCGTCGGGGCGGACGCGGTCGTGCTCGGCCTCTCGGGGGGCGTGGATTCGAGCGTGGTGGCCCTGCTCCTCCACAAGGCGATCGGGGGGCAGCTCACCTGCATCTTCGTGGACAACGGGCTTCTGCGGGAGGACGAGGCGCGGGACGTGGAGGGCGTCTACCGCGACAACTTCCACCTGCGCCTTCTCTGCGTGGACGCGCGGGAGCGGTTCTTGAGGCGCCTCGCGGGGATCGCGGACCCCGAGGAGAAGCGCAAGGCCATCGGGCACGAGTTCATCGACGTCTTCCAGGAGACGGCCTCGAGGCTCCCGGGCGTGAAGTACCTGGCCCAGGGCACGCTCTACCCGGACGTCATCGAGTCCGTGGCCGCCCATGGGGGGCCCACGGCGGTCATCAAGAGCCACCACAACGTGGGGGGTCTCCCCGAGACCATGGGCCTCCAGCTCATCGAGCCCCTGCGCGAGCTCTTCAAGGACGAGGTGCGGGAGATCGGCCTCGCGCTCGGCCTGCCGGAGGAGATCGTCTGGCGGCATCCCTTCCCCGGGCCGGGGCTCGCCGTGCGGATCCTGGGGGCGGTGAGCGCCGCGCGCGTGGCCATCCTCCAGGCCGCGGACCGGATCGTGGTGGAGGAGATCCGCTCCGCAGGCCTGTACCGCCGGGTCTGGCAGGCCTTTGCCGTGCTCCTGCCCGTGCACTCGGTCGGGGTCATGGGGGATGAGCGAACCTATGAGAACGTGATCGCCCTGCGGGTGGTGGAGTCCGCCGACGGGATGACCGCCGACTGGGCGCATCTGCCGTACGAGACGCTCGCGCGCATGAGCACCCGGATCATCAACGAGGTGAAGGGCGTCAACCGCGTGGTCTACGACGTCTCCCAAAAGCCTCCCGCCACCATCGAGTGGGAGTAGACCCCCGAATCGGCTTCGCCCGGGACCGCCGGCCCAAACGGTGTCCGTGGTCGTATCAAGGGATGGAACGCATGATCGCCGTTCTCGATTACGAAGCGGGGAACCTGACGAGCGTGAAGCTCGCGGTCCGGCGGGTGGGGGGAGACCCCGTGGTGACCCAGGACCCCGCCGTAGTGGCGCGCTCCGAGCGCGTGATATTTCCCGGCGTGGGGGCGGCCGGGAGCTCCATGCTCCATCTGAAGCGGCTGGGGCTCGACCGGGCCCTCGAGCAGGCCTTTCACGCCGGCAAGCCCATCCTCGCCGTCTGCATCGGCATCCAGCTTCTCTTCGACCATTCCGAGGAGGACGGGGGCGTGGACTGCCTCGGCCTTTTGCGGGGCGAGGCGGTCCCCTTCGCCTTTCCCCGGGAGGCGCGGGTGAAGATCCCGCACATGGGATGGAATGGAATCCGCTTGCAAAGGGCGCACCCGGTCTTTTCCGGCTTGGAGGAGGGGAGCGAGTTTTATTTCGTGCACTCGTATCGCGTGGAGCCGAGCGACGCCTCCGTCACGCTTGCGGAGAGCGACTACGGCGGGATTTCCTTTGTGTCGGCCGTGGGGCGGGGGAGCCTGGTCGCCATGCAGTTTCATCCGGAAAAGAGCGGGCGCGCGGGCCTCTCACTCCTCGCCAATTTCCTCGCATGGGACGGCCGCGCACCGGCCTGAGGAAGATCGGGTTACAAGCCCTTGGAAGGGGGCGCTTCCAGGGTCTTCCGGACCCGTTCCAGGACCACCTCGGTCTTAAAGGGCTTGAGGACGTATCCGGCCACGCCGAGCTTGCCCACGAGTTTCACCGTTTCCACGTCCGATCGACTGGAGCAGATAAGGACCCGCGGCGGAGAGGGCAGGTTTTCCTTCTTGATCTGCGCCATCACCTTGATGCCGTCCATGATCGGCATCATGAGGTCCAGGAGCATGAGGGCGAAGGGGGGATCGGCCTTCCGCAGCATGGCGAGCGCCATCTCGCCGTTTTCCGCCACGTCCACGTCATACCCCGCATGGCCCAGGATCTTCTGCAGCATGTTGCGGAGGGGATGGGAGTCTTCCACGACGAGGATGCTGGCCGGAGGGGAGGGGGGCGCGGCCGCGGGCTTGGGCTTGCTCTCGGGAGCCGGGATCTTGGCCGCTTCTCCCGCCGGGGGGGAGGATCCTTCCGGGGAGGGAGGCGCTCCCGCTGCTTCTGCAGCCGGCGCGGGCGGCGTTACCGGTTCTTGGGCCGGGTCCATTTGCTCCGGCTCGGGAGGATGTTCCGCGTCTGCCATGGTTCGCTCCTTTTTAAGCGTTGCTCTTCACCGGTTTGCCGGCGGATCATTTCACGCGCACGTGGTCGTAAATACGGAGGTACTCCCGCGCGGCAGGGCCCCAGGAATGGTCGGCCCGCATGCCGTTTTGGGCGATTCGGCTGAAGAATTCTCCCCGGTAAAACCAGGCTTCGCACGCCCGGTTGATCACGGAGGCGACCCCGCCCGTGTCGGGGTCGTTGAAGGCATAACCGTTCACTCCGTCCGGTTCCTTGCCGGAGGAGTCCACGTCGAAAACGGTATCGGCCAGGCCGCCGGTCTTCCGCACGAGGGGAACCGTGCCGTAGCGCAGGGCGATGAGCTGCGTCAGGCCGCAGGGCTCGAAGAGGCTCGGCACGAGCAGCATGTCCGCCCCGGCGTAGATGAGATGGGCCAGCTCCTCGTCCTGCTCAAGGCGGATCGCGCTCTGGCGGCGGGAGGCGAGCTCCTCCCCGACGCGGTGGAATTCGCGCTGCACCGCGACGTCGGGCCCATTGCCGAGGAGCACGAACTGGCCGCCGCGGGAAAGGGTGTGCTGGATGGCGTACCGGATGAGATGCACCCCCTTTTGATGCACGAGGCGGCTGATGCAGGCGAGGACGGGCCGGTATTCGTTCAACAGGCCCAGGCGCTCGCGCAGGGCATCCTTGTTCGCGAATTTCCGGTCGAAGGCCTCGGCGGTGTAGTCCAGCGCCAGGAGCGGGTCGGTGCCGGGATTCCAGATCTTGTAGTCGATCCCGTTGAGGATCCCCACGAGCTTGCCCGCGTGGGCGTTGAGGGTCGCGTCCAGACCCCGGCCGCCGATGGGGGTGCGGATCTCCTGTAGGTAGGTGGGCGAGACCGTGGTCACGGAGTTGGAATAGACGATGCCGCCCTTCATAAGGTTGACGGCGCCGTGCTGGTGATGGTCCCGGAGGCGGTCGAACCGGAAGTACGGCGCGAGCGGAAGGCCCACCGACGCGAGCAGGCGGTCGCCGTAAAAGCATAGGCCCTGGTGCTCGATGTTGTGGAGGGTATAGACCACGCGCGTCCGGTCCATGCCTTCTTTCGCGTAGAGGTCGTAGAGGAGGACCGGCACGAGGCCCGTGTGCCAGTCGTGGCAATGGAGGATGTCGGGCTTCCGGCCGGTCTTGAGGAGGAACTCCATCACGGCCCGGGAGAAATGCACGAAACGGAAGAGGTCGTCGTCGTACCCGTAGATGCTGCTCCGGTGAAACCGTCCGCGGCCGGTGAAAAAGAAGCACGGGACGCCCTCCACGTGGCCGGAGAAGACCTGTTCCGGCTCCCATTCGTTGAAATTGGGGACCCACAGCTCGTTATACACTTCGTGGAGCTGGCTAATGAGATCGTAGCGCATGGAATGATACATGGGGAGCATGACTTCCACCTGATGGCCCTGGCTCATGAGCTCCTTGGCGAGGCCGGAGATCACGTCCGCCAAGCCGCCCACCTTGGCTGCGGGAGAGATCTCGGTGGCGACCATCACGATGTGCACCGTTGTCCCCTTGCATCAAAAGCGATTGTGCCGGGCGCGCCATTTTTTTGGAACACGGACCTTCTCGGCGAACCCACGCAGAGGATCAAGTTATGGAATAAACTTAAGACGCCTTTTCAAGGAAAAGATCCCCTCTTAGGATTAGTATATGATTCCAGTGGGGGTTTTGTCAAGAAACAGGAACGGGTAAAGAGGGGAGACCCTTGCGGGGCGCGTAAGCTTTCGATAGATTGAGCAAGGTCATGGGAAGAAGCCGCTCGGAGGGACCCCGCCCATGGGACTGCGCGACCTGGAAGACACGATCGTGGCGTGCGCCTCTCCGCCGGGCGGAAGCGCCCGGGCCATCGTGCGGCTCTCCGGCTCCCGGGCCCTGGCCTTTGCCCAGGCCTGCTTTGAGGAGCCAAGCGGCCTCCCCTGGCCGGCGGATACCTGGAAGCCCCATTCCCGCCTGGAAGGCCTCTTCCGGCTCGCGTCGGAGGAGGACAAGCCGGGAGAAAAGACTTGCGTCCCCGCCGCGGTTTACGTAATGCGCGCGCCGCGGACCTACACGCGCGAGGACGTGGTGGAGTTCCACCTCCCCGGCGCTCCTGGGATCGTGGAGGCCGCGGTCGGGACCTGCCTTGCCCTGGGCGCGCGGCTGGCCGGCCCGGGCGAGTTCACGCTGCGGGCCTTTCTTTCCGGCCGGATCGATCTCGCCCAGGCCGAGGCCGTGGAAGCGGTGATCGGCGCGGCCGGGGAAGGGGAGCGGCGCGCGGCCCTCTCCCGCATGGAGGGAATCTTTTCCGGCCGCGTGAACCGCTGGCGCAGGGACCTCGTCGCCCTGGCCGCCGAGGTCGAGGCTTCGCTCGACTTCGAGCCGGACGAGGTCGAGCCCCTGCCCAGGGAGGCGGTCCGGCGTGGCCTCGAAGACCTGTGCCTCGCCCTGGACGGCGTGCTCGCCCAGGCGCGCTCGCGCGAGCGGCGGGAGGGGATGATCCCGGTCTACTTCGCCGGCCCGACCAACGCCGGCAAGAGCTCCCTTTTAAACGCCCTGCTCGGCCGGGCAGAGGCGGTGGTGAGTCCCGAGCCCTCCACCACGCGGGATCGCCTGGACTTTGCGCTCGCGATCGAGCCGTTTCAGTTCCTGCTCCAGGACGCGCCGGGATACGACGGCCAGGGGGGGCCTCTCGCGGCCCTCGCGAGCGAGCATAGCCTCGCGGGGGCCGAAGAGGCCGGGATCGTGCTTTTGCTCGCGGATGAAAGTTTGCCCCTTTCGAACGACCTCTTGCGGATCGCCCGGGCCCTTCCGCCCGTGCCGGTCGTGCTCGTGCTCAACAAGACGGACCTCGGCCTCGCGCCCGGCGTGGAGGAAGACCTCCAGCGCCTGGCCGGGGCCGCCGGCATCGCGCCCCGGGGCACGGTGGCCGTGAGCGCCCTGACCGGCGAGAACCTCCCCCGTCTTCGCCGCGCGCTCGTGGACATCGCCGTGGAGGACATGGAGCACGCCGCGGCCGGAGGATCGCTCAACCGCCGCATGGCGGATTGCCTGGCCAAGGCCCGCGAAGCCCTAAGGCGGGCCCGTGGGCTCGTTGCCGAGGGCGAGCCGGAGCTCCTCGCGGAGGAGCTCCGCGGGGCGCACGGCGCGCTCGGCCTGCTCGTGGGCGAGGGCTATGCCGACGAGGTTCTGGAGAGCATCTTTTCACGCTTTTGCATAGGAAAGTGACATGGACCCTGCGCCCCGCACGGCCGTTTCGCTCTTCTCCGGGGGACTCGACAGCGCCCTCGCCGCCTGCCTCGTCAAGGAACAGGGCGTCCGCGTGGTCGCTTTCCACCTCGTGAACGCCTTCGGCCGCATGGCCGCGGACGGCGGCGCGCATCCGGGCGTCCGGGCCGGGGCAAAAGAGGCGGGCGTGGAGCTCCATGTCGAGAACTCCACCGAGGACATGATCCGGATGGTCCGCGCGCCCCGGTACGGCTTTGGCAAGCACCTGAATCCCTGCATCGACTGCCGGATGAACACGCTCCTCCGGGCGGAGGCCTTCCGAGGCGAGATCGGGGCGGACTTTCTCGTGTCCGGCGAGGTCCTGGGCCAGCGCCCCATGAGCCAGAACCGCCAGGCCCTGGAGCTCATCGACCGCAAGACGGGCTTGGGCGAGATCCTGCTTAGGCCGCTCTCTGCCCGGCTTCTTGCCCCCACGAAGCCGGAGCGGGAGGGCTGGGTCGAGCGCGAGAGGCTCCTTGCCATCCGGGGCCGCTCCCGCACGGAACAGCTCGCGCTGGCCAGGAGATACGGCCTCACGAAATACGGCGCGCCCGCGGGGGGGTGTCTTCTCACCGACGCGAACTTCTGCCGCAAGCTCAAGGCCCTCATGGCGGAGAGGCCGGACTTCACGGCCGCGGACATCGGCCTCTTGCGCGTGGGACGGCACTTTCGCGCGCCGCCCGCTTCCCCGGGGGCCCTCCCGGCGCGGATCGTGAGCGGACGCGACCACGCGGAAAACCTGTTGCTCGAGTTGCTCGCGCGGGAAGGGGGTCTTCTCTTCCAGGCCGCCGCCGCGCCGGGGTCGCTCGTTCTTCTCCGGCCGGCAGAAGACCCCGCGCACCGGCAAGCGGCCGCGGGCCTTGCCGTGTATTATTCCAAGCTCCGGGAAGAGGGACATGGGGACGTGGAGGTGCGCTCGCCCGGCCAGGCGCCCGGCGCGGGCGCGATCGAGCGGCAGGTCCTGAGGATAGAGCCGTCCTCCCTCGCGAACCTTGCGGAATAGGAATCCGGCGAATGGGTTACAGCGGCTCCGGCTCGGAGAGGTCGTAGAGGAGCCCGAGGTCGGCCGGGGTGCGGGCCAAGAGCTCCTTCCGGGAGAAGAAGAGCGCGATCTCCCGCCGCGCGGAGCGCTTCGAGTCGCTCGCGTGGATCAGGTTGAAACGGTTGCTCATGCCGTAGTCGCCGCGGATCGTGCCCGGAGCGGCCTCCCGGCCGCAGGTGGCGCCCGCAAGCACCCGGCAGACCGCGACGGCGTCCTTCCCCTCGGCCACGGCCAGGACCACCGGCCCCGAGACGAAGAAGCGAATAAGCCCTTGGTAAAAGGGCTTGTCCTTGTGCTCGGCATAATGCCTCGCCGCGAGCGCCCCGGGCACGCGCAGGAGCTTCAAGGCCGCCAAGGTCAGTCCCTTTTCCTCGATCCGCGCGAGGATCCGGCCCACAAGGCGGCGTTCCACCGCATCGGGCTTTAGAATGAGAAGCGTCCGCTCAAAACCCTTCATGCCGTCTCCTTCTTTCTTCTTTCGCCGGGGCGCGTTGGGAGGCGGCTCTCTCAAGCGGCGGATCGTCTATCCGTTCGCCCGCCGGTCGCGCTCCCTCTGTTCCTCGATCACATCCGCCGGATGAATGGGGCCCGTGCCGATGCCGGGGCATTCCCGTCGCGCCGCCTCCCAGGCCTCGGGCGAGGCGAGGGTCTCGTGCCACCAGGGCCAGGCGCGGCATTGAACCGGCCGCTCCTCGTAGGCGAGGCAGGCGCGCCCGGTTTTGTCCAAAAGCATGCAATCGCCGTTCTCCCGCTCCCGCAGGCAGGTCCGGCCGAGGACCGTGCGGAGGAAGCGGCCGGAGAACTCCTCCACGCTCATGTTGAGGCGCCGGGCCACGGCGCGGATCTCCTCTTCCGTGATCCACACGTATCCCGGCGCGCCTCTGCAGCAGGCGCCGCAGCGCTCGCAGGCGAAGGCGAGCCCGCCTTGATACCAGGGTTTTAAAGCGGAACCGGACCGGAACAGGGAACGGAGGCTCATTTATTCCGCCTCTTCGGCTGCGAGCTCGTCGCGGTCGAAATCCGCTTCTCCCGGCGCATCCGTGTCGGATTCGAGCGGGTCCGTGAGAGAGGCGTTCGCCCGGCTTCGCCAGGCCTTGCCCGGCCGCCAGCGTACCGGCAGCTTCCGGATCGCCTCCCAGCCGAGCCCCCAGAGCACGTATCCATTGAAGGCGATGAGAAGGAGGTACGCGGGATAGTAGTAGAGGAGGAGGAGAACGAAGAGGGCGATCACAAAGTGGGTAAAACGCTTGCGGCCGTAGAGGAGGAGATTCGTCACGTGGGGATAGCGGACGCGCGTCACCATCAAAAGGCCGATGAAGAGCATGTAGATGGCGAGGGCGTAGACGGTCTTGATCCCCACGGTGTAGTGTGTCTCCGGATCCAATCCCGCCTCCTGGATAAGGAGAAAGAGGCTGGTCACCGCGCCGGCCGCCGCGGGGCTGGGGAGCCCGTAGAAATAGTCCTTCGCCACCGCGCCCATCTCCACGTTGTACCGGGCCAGGCGCAGGCAGGCGCAGGAGGCGTACACGAGGCCGAAGACGATGGAGAGGCTCCACCAGTGCCTGGGGAGGGGCGCCACGAACATGCGGCTCACGGAAAAGATGACGGCCGGGGCGATGCCGAAGCTGACCACGTCCGCCAGGCTGTCCATCTCCCCCCCGAAACGGCTGGCCGAGTCGGTCAGACGCGCGATCTTGCCGTCGAGCATGTCGAAGATCATGGCGAGAAAGACGCAGTAACAGGCGATGAGCAGAAGCTCCATCCCCGTCACCTCTCCGAAGGGGCGGATCGGGAGGCTCTCCCCCATCAGGGAGCGGGCGGCAAGGACGATCGCCAGGAACCCGCAGCCGAAGTTCCCGAGCGTGAGCATGGTGGGCAGGGGGTGGACGTGTTTCATGCGAGCACTCCCAGCACGGTGGTCCCCGCCCGCACCGGGTCTCCCACGGCCACGCGAAGCGACAGGGAGGCCTCGGCCGGGAGGTAGAGCTCGGTGCGGCTGCCGAACTTGATCATGCCGATGAGCTCCCCCGTCTTCAAGGCGTCGCCTTCCCGGCAGTCGCAGACGATTCGCCGGGCGATGACGCCGGCGATCTGCTTGACCAAGACCCGCGCGGCATTGGGGTGATCCGTCTCGATCCCGATGGCGTTGGACTCGTTCTCCGCGGAGGAGGCTTCCGAGCGGGCGTCGTGGAATTTCCCGCGTCGATAACGAAGGTAGCGGACCGTGCCGCTGGAGGGCGCGCGGTTCAGGTGCACGTCGAAGAGGGAGAGGAAGATCCCGATCTTCAGGGCGGGTCCGCCGATGAAATCCGGCTCTTCCACCACCTCGATGTGCGTGACGCGTCCGTCGGCCGGGCTCACGAGGGCGGCCGGGACGTCGGGAGGCGTCCGCGCGGGATTGCGGAAGAAATAGAGGACGAAGGCGAAAAGGATCGCCGGAAAGATCGACAGCCAGGCCGGGCCCGCCGCCCGGAAGATCGCGCACAGGCCCAAAAGCGAGGCGATAGCGATGCCCACCTCCCGCGTGGCGTAGGGGGTAAGCCCCGGGAAAGAAAATATCCGTTTCGCGTTCCGTTCCATATCGTCGCGGCCCCAAGAGAAACATGCCTATGCCTTCCTACCGTACTCCGGCGCCGGGTGGAAAGTCAAGGCCTTTCCTTCGCATGACCGGTCTTGACCGTGCCGGCAAGGAGACGTATGATTCGTAGGGTCGCGCCAGGCGAACGGTTTCTGTCGGAAGGGGGAGCCGCCGGCCTGCCGGAGGTGGAATGGCGGGGGCAAGCTTGAGGGGGGTGCCTTGAATAACCGGTCGGAACGGTCCGCGCCAAGCCGGGCCTTCTCGTGGCGTCAGACCCTTGATAAGGCCGTGCAAACGAGCCTCACGCTTTTCAAGATCATCATTCCGGTAAGCATCGCCACGAAGATCCTCGGCGAGATGGGGGCGATCGACTTCCTGGGCGGGGCCCTCGCGCCCGTCATGAAGGTGGTGGGCCTTCCGGGGAGCATGGGTCTTGCATGGGCCACGGCCATGGTCACCAACCTCTACGGCGGCATGGCCGTCTTCTGGTCGCTTTTGGTCAAGGAGCCGATCACGGCCGCGCAGGCCACGGTCGTCACGACCATGTTTCTCATTGCCCACGCGCTGCCCCTGGAGCTTCAGATCGCCCGGAAGGCGGGGGCGCGTTTCTGGCCCATGGCGATCCTCCGCGTCGGCGGGGCCTTTGCGTGCGGCTGGATGCTCTATCGCCTCTACGCTTGGGGCGGATGGCATGCGGAGCGGGCGACGCTTCTTTGGAATCCGGCCGGCGGGGACGCCTCCTGGAGGGGCTGGGCGTTAAGCGAACTCAAGAACCTCGGGATGATCTTCCTCATCATCTGGGCCCTTCTCTTGCTGCTCGCGCTCCTCGAGAGGCTGGGCGTCACGAAGGCGCTCATCCGGCTCTTGGGGCCGGTCTTGCGGCGGCTGGGCATCAGCGCCGCGGCCGCGCCCCTCACGATCATCGGCATGACCCTCGGGATCTCCTACGGCGGAGGCCTCATCATCCAGGAGTCCCGTTCCGGCCGCATCGACGGACGGGCGGTTTTCTATTCGCTCGCCCTCCTGGGGCTCTGCCACAGCCTGATCGAGGACACGCTTCTCATGCGCCTCCTGGGCGGGGCATTCTCCGGGGTCCTGTGGGGGCGTTTGCTCTTTGCCCTCGTCTCCGTCGCCCTGCTCATGAGACTTCTTTCGCCTCTGTCCGAGGAGACATTCCGCCGGTATCTCTTTCCCGGGGCGGCGAGGGACCTTTCTTAACGCTCCGGTATCTTCCGGGAGAAGAATGGGGCAAGGCGAGACCGGTGTGGGAAAGGGGGAATCATCCATGCGCGTTTTATTCTTTCTGCCGAGCCTCGATGGGTACGAGAGCCGCGTGAAGCTCCTCTGCGAGCTCTCCCAGGGCCTCGACAGGCTCTACCTCATGGTCGGACGGAGCCGGGCCGCGGTCGATCTCCGGGCTTATCCCCGGGTGGAGATCGTGGAGAGCGGTTTCCGGCCCGGCCGGAGGCTCGGGAACGCCTGGCGGGCCAACCGCCTCGCCGCGCGCCTCATCCGGCAGGAAAAGATCGACATCGTGCACGACACCTTCGGCAATTTTCTGCCGCTCTTGTGGTTCCGGGATCGCTTCGCGCGCGCGCGCTTTTTCTGCTCCTTCTACGTGCTCACGAGTTGGAGGGCGAAGCGCGTATGGGGCGGCATGCCGCTGTGGGAGGTCATGGGCAACACGAGCCTCTGGAGGCTTTTCTACAACCGCTGGGTCGAGCGCTCCGTCTGCCGCCGCGCCGACCGGGTGATTCTCCAGGCGGCCGGACTTGCCGAGCGCCTGCGCCGGGAGGTGTCGATCCCGGAGGAGCGAATCGCGGTCCTGCCGAACAACGTGGACACCGCTTTCTGGCGGCCGGCCATGGATTCTCCCCGAAAGTCGCGCAGGAATGGCGACCCCGTCCGCCTTCTCTTCGTGGGGAGCCTGGGCCGGAGCCGGGGGCTCTTTGTCCTGCTCGAAACCATGCGCCTCTTGCGGCAACGGGGGATATCCGCCGCGCTCACGCTCATCGGCGGCCAGCAACCTTTCGAAAGAGACCGCATGCAAAAGCGGATCGAGGAGTATCGGCTCTCCGGATCGGTTGCGCTGCCCGGTCGGCTCCGGCCGGAAGAGGTGCGCGACGCGTTTCATCAAAACGACCTCTTCCTCTATCAGACGATCAATGACGGATCGCCCCGCGTGGTGCTGGAGGCGATGGCCTGCGGGATTCCGATCATCGCGAGCCATCATCCCGGCATCGACGCGCTGGATCCGAACGGCGAGGCGATTGCCTTCACTCCCTATGGCGACGCGGCCGGCGTGGCGCGGCTGGTGGAATCCTTCCGGCAGGACCCGGCGACCTGGAGGAAGCGGGCCCTTTGCGGCTGCGGCGTGGCGCATGAAAGGTTCGGAAGCGAACGCGTGGCCCAGGCGTATCTTTCGCTCTATCATTCCGTCCCTGCCCAACGCTGAGGGCGCCAAGGGATTCGATCGGTTCCGGAGTTCACCTGCTTTCGAAAGAATGGACACATGAGGGGCCAGGATCACGAGGCAGCGCAGGGGGAAGGGCCGGGTTCGTTTTTGCGGGCGCCGGGAACCCTTCGGGACGCCGCTCTCCTCCGGATATTCCTTCTGGTGTTGCTGTTCGGACCCTATCTTCCGCAAACCGGTCTTTTTTCCTGCCGCTTTCGCCTGGACCATCTGCTGGTTCCCCTGCTGGCGCTTTTCTTCCTGGGGCGAGGCCTGCGCCGAAAGGACCTCTGCCTCCCGGAGTGGATCGGCCGGTATTTCCTCTTTTTCCTATGGCTCGGTCTCGTCACCCTGTTCCTTCTTTTTTTCCATCCCACGGAGGTTGACTGGCCCTCCCTCACTCTTCTCCTGGCCGGCGTGGACGCCTATGCGCGTCCGCTTCTCTTCCTTTTCATCGCCTCGCAGGCGCGCCTGGACATCGAGGAGGTCAAGGGTCTCGTGCGAATCGTCCTGTGGGCCGGCGTTCCATTCACCCTGATCGCCGCGCTTCAGCTCATGCCCGCGACAGCCGGTTGGGCCGAGCGCTTCGTGCTTTTGTTCTACAATATCAGCCAGGACAATTCCTCGATTCAGGGCGGCCTGAAGGCGGGGCGGGCCATGTCCATCTTCATCCAGGTCAGCACCTTCGGCATGTTCAACCTGTTGGCCTTGGGTCTCTTGTTGGCGGAGCTGCTGGGCGCGGAGATCGTGGCTTCCTCGAGGCATCGGTGGATCCTGCTGGGGACGATCCTGCTGGGCGGCATATGCTCCGGCTCCAAGGTGTTCACCGGCGGGCTCGTTCTGCTCGCCGCCCTGTTTTTATTCTGTACGCCGATTCTAAAGCGCTTCTTGAGGCGGAAGATCGTCTTCGGCTTGTTGATCGTCTTCTGCTGCCTGGGCCTCTTTCTTCCCCGCTTGTACTCGCCCGACAGGTACGAAAAGATGAAGACCGGTCTTCTGGCGCGCCTGGATCCGAGCAGGATTTATGAAATTTACCTTGCCAGCCGTTTTCGAACCGAGGGCGCGGGCGAGGTGGGAAAGATCTTTCGAGGGGAGGGCATCGGCATTCTTAAGGATCATCCCTGGAGAGGCCAGGGGTTTCCCGTGGTGGTGCATACAACCGATTCCTTTTTCCTGGGGATGCTCATGATGGGCGGGATCGTCGGCTTCTCCCTGTTTGTCTTCTTTATCCTTTCCGTTTTGCGGAATCTGTACAGCGCCTCGCGGAAGAGTCCCGCCCCCGTCGCGGCCATGGCACGGGCCCTTGTTTTTCTCCTGGTCGCCTTTCTTGCCGCCGCGGTTGGTTTTCACACCTTGATACAGGACCGGGCGGGAGATGCCTATTGGCTGATCACGGGGCTTGTGCTGATGCGGCATCTGCGGGGAGAGCGGGCCGCGCCCGCTCGTTCCTCCTTCGAAGCGTTGCGCATGGCTCCTAAATCCGTATAATGCAGGTCGGTTCCTGCGAAGCCTTGCTGCAAGGGGCCATCATCGCGGCGCGAGTCGATCCGCGTCGCCTTTTGCAACCCTTTGGGACTGAATCCCTTATGGACTTCGACCTGGAAGAGACCAATTGCCCCCTTTGCGGATGCCGCGAACGAACCTTCCTGTTTGAAAAGCCCGATGCCCGCTATTTTCTCTCGCCCCATTCGTTTCGGGTGGTGCGTTGCCGTGACTGCTCGGCCGGTTACCTCACGCCCCGCCCCACGATCGAGACCGTCTCCTTTTTCTATCCGGAGGATTTTTACGAGGGCCGGCTCCGCGCGGCGGAGAGCGACTTCAACCGCAGGCGGTATCCGCTCCAGGCGGCCTATTTCCAGTCTCTTCCGGCCGGGGCGCGGATCCTGGACATCGGATGCGCCACGGGCTCCTTTGCGCGATATCTCTCCGAGTCCTGCGGATTCGAGTCCTACGGCATGGATCTCATGGCGCCCAGGCGGCTGGACCATGATCCCGACAGGCTCCGCTTCGGAAGACCGGGCGAGATGGATTTTTCCCCCGGAACCTTTGACGGGATATCCGCCTTTGCGGTCTTCGAGCATCTGCATGAGCCCATGGAATACTTCCGATGGGCCGCGCGTCTCCTCAAGCCGGGCGGCCGCCTCGTGATCCTCGTCACGAACTTCAACAGCCTCCTCTCGCGCTTTGCGCGGGAAGAGGATGTGCCGAGGCATCTCGTCTTCTTCACGCGCAAGGCCCTTCGCCATTGCAGCCTGCAGGCCGGGTTTTTGCTGGACCATATCGGTCCGGGCGATCGGATCTATGGCGGCAGCGGCTACGGCGCTCTGGCGCAGCGGTTCTTGCTGGCCGCCGGCATGGACTGGCGGCGCATCAAGCGCGACAGGCACGAGATTCCCCTAATGCTCCGGGGCGTGGCGCAGGCGCTGAGGGCCCTGGGGCTTCTTATCGTTCCGCCACCCATCGAACGCTTCCTCGGGGTGAGCGGCACCATGATTGCGACTCTAATCAAGGCATCCGAGGAAGCGGCCGCGCCCTCGCGGCGTCTTCGGATTCCCTTGTTCCGGAACCTCTTCGGAATGGAGGGGGGATGACCGACCCAATGCCGGGACTCCAGCCGGGCGACGGAAGCCTTACGGACCTGACCTTCCGGTCCGTCGCGTGGACCGCGCTCGACACCGGGAGCCAGATTCTCCTCAAGATCCTCGCCATCCTCGTTCTCGCGCGCCTGCTCAAGCCCCAGGACTTCGGCCTCGTGAACGCCGCCCTCGTGGTGATCGGATTTTCCGCGATCTTCTCCCAGTGCGGAATCGGGCTCGCCCTCATCCAGCGCAAGGAATTGCGGCGCGAGCATGTCGAGACGGCCTTCTCCTTCACGGTGCTGGCCGGAGCGGCCTTTGCGGCCGGTGTATACATCTTTCGGGGGCCGCTCGCCGGGTTCTTCAAGATGGAGGGGCTTCCCCCCGTCATCGGGTGGCTGTCTCTTCTCCTTTTCATGAACGGCCTTGCATCCGTGCCCGACGCGCTCCTTCAGCGGAGCCTGCGGTTCCGCACCCTCGCCATGGTGCACGTCTCGTCGATTTTCTTTGGGTATGGCCTCTGCGGGATCGGTGGGGCGCTGGCCGGCTGGGGCATGAGGGCCCTAATCCTCGCCGAGGCAGCCCAGGCTGGGCTGCGCGTCCTTCTTCTTCTCCTTATCCAGCCCCACGCCAGGGCCTTCCGGATGGAAGGCCGGGCGTTCCGGGAGCTCTTTCGGTTCGGCGGGGGCATGACGCTCGTGTCGCTGCCGAACTACATCGCGCAGCAGGGGGACTACTTCGTTACCGGGCGCTGGCTGGGAGCCGGGGACCTGGGCCTCTACTCCCGCGCGTATCAATTCATGGTGCTGCCGGCCACCTTCTTCGCCGGCGCGGCGGAAAAGGTGCTCTTCCCCACCATGAGCCGGGTCCAGGAGGAATCGACGCGGCTCTCCATCGCCTATCGCCGCGGCGAGGCCCTCTTGGCGATCTTGGCCCTGCCGGGGAGCGTGATCGCATCGATCCTCGCGCCGGAGCTCATCCAAGTGCTTCTCGGGCCGGGCTGGAGCGGGGCGGTCGTTCCGTTCCGCATCCTAGCGCTCGGCATGTTCTTCCGCATGGCGTACAAGCTGGGCTACACGGTCGCCCGCGCCAAGGGCGACGTCTACGGCATCTTCTGGCGGCAGGTGGTCTATGCGATCCTCGTGGTGGGCGGAGCGCTTTGGGGGCAGCGTTACGGCCTGGCGGGCGTGGCTTGGGCGGTTCTCATCGCCCTGGCGGGGCAATTCTTCCTCTCCATGCAGCAGGCGGTACGACTTGCCAATATCCGCTGGTCCGATGCCACGGTTCCGCTTCTTCCGGCTCTGATGCTTGCGGTCCTATGCGGAGGGCTCGCCTGGATCGTGGCGAGCCCTTGCCGCGGCGCAAACCTTGCGGCCGTCTGGGTTGTTCTCATCAGCGCAGGGGTTGCAACCGGCGCGGCCGGGCTCTTGGCTCTTGCGCGGCCGACGTGGGTTTTGGGGGAGGAGGGTCTCTGGTGGAAGGCGGTTCTAACCTCGTATATTCATACCTTGCGAGGGAGGAATTCGCCAAAGCCGTGAGGAAGGGGACACGGCCCCAAGAGCCGGCCGCGCACCGGATCATCGATTGGAAAGGGCCCGATCCAAATCAAGGATGCCGAGCCTTGCCCGCAATGGCCTTTATCCCTTCGGCCATTGCGAGGAGCCATTCAGTCGAAGCAATCCCTTCCTATCCACCCTTGTCATCCCGGTAGAACATGAAATGCCGTCCATCCGGTCCCGCGTGCCGAGGGTTTTGCCACGACATTTTACTTTTGTTTGTCCTGGGCGGCGTGTTGTGTCAGGTAATCGACGACCTCCTGCGGGGCGTTGGTTTTTTTGGCGATTTCCAGTACCGATTGGCCGAAGGCGGTTTTGTGGTTGACATCGGCGCCGGCCTCGACCAGGAGCTTGACGACCTCCAGATTGGTAAGGGGCGAGGTGGTCAGCGGAGTGGCCCGATACTCCGCCTCGGCATTGGGATCAAGCCCCTTGGCGAGGAAATATTTGACTATCTCGGGATTGTTTTGCAGGGCCGCGATGTGGAGGAGGGTGCTTTTGTCGCTCATCTTGCTTTGGACATCGGCTCCCTTGGCGATCAGGTATTCGATCATCTCCATATTGTCGCTTTGAACCGCGTGGAAGAGCAGGCTCGCTTGGTTGATGTCCTTCTCCTCGATATCCGCGCCGAAAAGGATGGCCGCGGAAGCAAGGAGGGTACGGCCCGCGCCCGGATTTTCGACCGCGTAACGGAGGGCCCTCTGCTTGTACATCACTAAAAAGACAAGGCAGGTGCAAACCGCCAGGATGAGAATGGTCTCCACGACGCGTCGAAACGGGTTCGGACGGGCTTTCTCCCCGTTCATGGGTTTCGGATCATCCACAATTATGCCCTCCTCTTAGCCTTGCCCCAAACCGATGGCTCCCTCGAACACGACATAACAAATCCCTCCCCGGTCGTTCCACGGCCGGAGCGCCACCATGATACTTGTTCCTTTTTCAAACGCAAGAATTCTTTCCGGCGGCAGTAAGAAGAAACCGGTCCCCGGGCAAACGCGCGAACAGGGCCCGCATTTTCACGGAATGGTCTCATTGAAACAGGCGCCCAAAATTTTCTTCCGCAAAAAAGATAAAAAATGTAAGAAAAAATCCTTGACAGGTTTCCCAGAAAGATTAAGGATTACATTGTATCGCATAATTATGCCTTATATCTATTGGGCGCAACTAAGCCGCGTGTCATTTTAGCCTTGTTCCATCCGGATGGCAACCGGTGGGGATGGACTGCTTCGACATGGGTTATGGCATAGAGTATTTCCGACAGCCGCAGGTTATTTCCGAAAGGCATCCTGGAGGGCGGAATCCGAACACGGTTGATTTCGCCGGAGAGGAATACAATATGGCATATAAAAAGGAGGGCTTTAAAAAACATGAGAGAGCCACGTAGTGTAATTTGCATGTGTTGTGGGAAAAGAAAGAGCCGAAAGGCAGTGGGAGGAAAACTTATGAATAATAAATCGAGCTTATGGGTAAAGGGATTGGCCGTGGGAATGGGCGTGCTCTTTGTCGCCTGTATGCTTTTCGCACCGACTGCCCTGGCCACCACGTATTACGTGGACATAGTCAACGGCGACGACGACTATGACGGGCTGGCCCAGACCGTGGGCGGCGGTCATGGCCCCTGGGCGCACCTGCCGGACACGGACGGCGCGTCCGGCTCGGGCTGGGAGGTGATCCAGAACGGGGACACGGTCTACGTCAAGGGCGGCACAACCTGCAACCAAGAGGTGAAGTTCAGCACCACATGGTACAACGGAAGCGCCGCGTTCGATTCGATCCTGATCAAGAGCGGCCACCTCATGGGCACGCCCTGGGGCGCGGGCCGGGCGGTCTATGACATGCAGGATGATTATACCGCGGGCTTCTGGATCTGGAAGGGGAACGGCATCACCGTGGAGGGGTTCGAGATCAAGAACATCAAGGCGGGCGGCGTGGGCAAGGGCTTCGACACGAAGTCCGGGAACAGCTGCGTCGCGATCGGCGGCTGGTCCAGCCCCTACATGAATTACACGACGATCCGCGACTGCTACCTCCACGACTCGACTCGCAGCAAGGACGATCAGGGCCACGGGATCGAGACCTGCAACACGGACTATATCATCGTGGAGAAGAACATCATCGGTCCGAACATCGGCTGCAAGGGCGTCGAGATCATCACGGGCTGCGACAACGGGATCATCCGCAACAACTACCTCACCGACTGCATGGAGCACGGCATCGTGGTCGTCGGCAACCACTATGACGTGTACAACAACATCCTGCGGATGGTGCCGCCGTACAATTACGACCCCTTTTATTCTCTGAAGACCTACGGGAATTACATCGACATCTGGAACAACCTGATCTTCCAGACGGAAATGCCGTCCGAACCGACCGCCGAGGATGAGCGCGCCCAGGGGATCGGCCTCTTCGGGTCCTCCAGTTACCACGCGGACTACAACCGCGTCTTCCACAACACGGTGTACCAGTTCGCCAACACGCCGAACGGGCGTGAATGGGGCACGGCCATGGCCATCGGGTCCGAGCGCGGCTTGTCGCCGGCGCACAACGAGGTCGAGAACAATCTCTTCATCAAGACCAAGAACATGTGGGGCGGAATCGTGCTCTTCCTCTACAAGGCGAGCACGACCAACGAGATCGATTTCAACGACTTGTATTACGACTCCACCACGGAAGAGATCATGGAATGGGGCGACAATTCCACCTCGACCTTCTACAACGCGGCGGACTTGAACTCCGCGGCCTTGAGCAACGGCAACACCGCGGACGACAACGTGCAGGCGGATCCGGTATTCACGGGCGGCACCTTCCCGAGCGGGTTCGACGGAAGCTGGTATCCCAACACGAGCTACTTCGCCCTTACCGCCGGTACGCCTCTGGCCATCCGCGAGACGGATAACGCGCTGACCGGCGACGGGACCCACGGCTACAGCTCGGCAACGGACAAGTTTGAGGAGGACATTCTGGGGAACACGCGCTCAAACTGGTCCATGGGCGCGTACGAGTATTGAGGCGCGCGGTTTCCACTTACACCGATCTCTCTCCCGGATAGGAGAGGCCGTTACACAAGCGGGAGGATGCCTGAGGCATCCTCCCGCGCTTTTCTCGCGGACGCGGCTTGGCCGAGATGCGGACGAAAAGAGGGGCTTGTCAAAGGCGGTATTTCCGGGTCCCGAAGATCGCAAGGATCTCGCCGAAATAGACCCGGTGATAGTCGTGGTTGTAGTTGGATTCGATCCCGGGATCGAGAAAGTGGCCGGGCTCGAGGTCGTCGAAGTACATCTTTCTGCATTCGAGGATGAGCTCCGCCTCGGCGAATCCCGGCGCCGCGACCCTGGAGGAGGGGATGGGCGTCAAGCCCGTTTCGGCCGTCTTGTTCACGTCGCGGCCCGAATGGCCGCCGCAAAACTCGAGCGCGCCGCGGTACTTTTCCGGGAAGGCGGAAAGCGTGAAGGAGTCGGCCCTTTCGAGGAAGCCGTAGGTGTGGCGCGTGGGGCGCACCACGACCTGGGCAAAGGGCTTGGACCACATGACGCCGAGGCTGCCCCAGCCCACGGTCATGGCGTTGTATTGCCGGGGCGCGTTCGTTCCGGCGGTGAGGAGGAACCAGTCCGCGCCCCAGGCCCTGAGGATGGGGAGCCGGAGCTTCTCGAAGGGGATGGCCCGGCGTTTCATGTGTCGATTCTTTCCGGAGATAAAATCGCTCCCCTCACCTGGAGGGAGCCGAAGAAACAGCATCGTGCCCGGGTGAAAAGGCTCCTCCAGGCCGGGCGCCGACATTTTTCATTCCGCCCGGAGCGCCTGGATCGGGTCGAGGTTGGCCGCCTTCCAGGCCGGGTAGGTGCCGAAGATGACGCCCACGGCGAAGGAGACCGAGAGCGAAATCGCCACCGCGAGGAACGTCACCACCGTGAGCATGGAGGCGTAGGTGTGCACGATTTCGGCAAGGCCCATGCCCACGCCCACGCCGAGGAACCCGCCGAGCACCGTGAGGAGGACCGATTCGCTCAGGAACTGGAGGAGGATGTCGCGCTTCTTGGCGCCGAGGGCGCGGCGCGTGCCGATCTCGCGCGTCCGCTCGAAGACGTTCGAGAGCATGATGTTCATGATGCCGATGCCGCCCACGAGGAGCGAGATCGCCGCGATCGAGGCCATGACGATCGTGAAGATCCGCTGCGTGGCCTCCTTCTGCTTCAGGAGCTCGTACGGGACCATGACTTCGTAGTCCGCGGTGGCGTGCGTTTCGTTCAGGTAGGTCCGGAGGCGCGCGCTCGTGTTCTCGATCTGGTCGACGTCCCTCACCTTCACGTAGAGGTAGTCGGCCTCGACCTTGGTGCGCTCCTGGCTTCCGGCGCTCGACTGGGTGGAGATCTTCCCGAAGACGGCGTCGGCGGTGTTGATGTGGATCAGCACCTGGTTGTTGATCTGGGAGCCGCCGGGCATCTTGGCGTCGAAGGGGTTGTTCAGAATCCCCACGACGTGGAAGAGGCTTCCGCCGATGGAGACGTCCTGGCCCATGGGGTCCCGGAAGGAGAAGAGGGTCTTGGCCGCGCGGGTTCCGACCACGCAGACCCCCTGGGCCAGGATCCCGTCCATGTCGCAGAGAAAGCGGCTGCGGGGGTCGTAGAGGCCCGAGCGGGTGATCTCGAGGAAGGAGGGGATGGTGGCGTGCACCCGGACGTCCGTCCGCAGGCCGTCCACGTAGATGGGGATGCGCACGTCCCGCACGGGCACGAGCCGGTCCACGTTCTCGAAGACCGTGCCGATGTGCCGGATGTCCCGCTCGGTGATGCCGTATTCGGCGGTCGCGCGGACGTTATCCCCGGAGGCGGTCTCGCCCCCTTGCGGCTTGATCGAGTGGATGATGATGTGATCGATGCCGAGGGATTCGATCTGGCGGATCGCCTCCTCCTTGGCGCCTTCGCTGATGGCCATCATGGCGACCACGGCCCCCACGCCGAAGACCACGCCGAGCATCGTGAGAAAGGACCGCATGGCGTGCGAGACGATGTTGCGCAAGGCAATGAAGCCGGTCCGCGAAAAGCTCATCATGACTGGGTCACCTTGCCGTCGTGCAGCGTGATCACCCGCTCGACCACGGCCTTGTACTTGGGGTTGTGCGTCACCATGATGATCGTGCGCCCCTCGTCCCGGAGCCGGCGGAAGATGGCGAGCACCTCGTCGCCGGTCTTTTCGTCGAGGTTGCCGGTGGGCTCGTCCGCGAGGAGGATGCGCGGGTTGTTGGCGAGCGCGCGCGCGATGGCCACGCGCTGGGATTCGCCCCCCGAGAGCTGCGTGGGCCGGTGGCGCTCGCGCTCGGCGAGGCCGACGCTGGCCAGGACCTCGCGGGCGCGCTCCCGCATGGCGCGCCGGCCGATCCCCGCGTACTGCATGGGCACGCACACGTTCTCGAGGACCGAGAAATGGTTGAGGAGGTTGAAGGACTGGAAGATCATGCCGATCCTGCGGCAGCGGATCTCCGAGAGCGCGTCGTCGTTCTGGCGCGAGACGTCGAGGCCCTCGAGGATGTACTGTCCCGAGGTGGGGCGGTCGAGCATCCCGAGGAGGTTGAGGAGCGTCGACTTCCCCGAGCCGCTCTCGCCCATGACGGCCACGAAACGCCCCGCCTCAAAGGTGAGGTTGACCTCCTGGAGCGCGCGGACAAAAGTGGTGCCGCTCTGGTAGAGCCTGTGCACGCCCTTGAGCTCGATCAGCGTCATCCACCGGTCCTCTCCAATTCGGCGTTGCGGCGGAAGAGGAGGACCTCCTCGCCTTCCCGGAGGCCGTCCGTGATCTCGACATAGCTGATGGAGGCGCGGCCGGTCTTGACGGCGCGCTCCTCGGCTCCGGTCATGGTCCGCACGCGGCAGTAGGTGGTCCCCAGGCGGTTGTAGAGGGCCTCCACCGGGACGTACAGGACGTCCTCGACCGCCTTGATGATGAGCTCGATGTCCATGCTCATGCCCGGCATGAGGCGGTCGTCCGTCGAGTCCGTGGAGATCTTGATGGGATAGACCTTGGGGCTGTTCTTGTCCCAGGGGCTAACGTTGTTGGCCATGGGCGAGATCTCGAAGATCTTGCCCCCCATGCGGAGATCCTGGATCGCCGTGCTCTGGAGCTTCGCCTCGAGCCCTTCCTTCACGCGCGAGCGGTATTCCTCCGGGAGGTCCGCGGTCACCAGCAGCTTGGAAAGGTCCGGGATGGAGCCCAGTATCTCGCGCGAGCGGACCACCGTGCCGATGGCGATGTCCTTGGGCGTATCCCACTGCCTGCGGTTGGGATTGCCGAAGGCGATCATCCCGTCCACGGGCGCCGTGATCACCAGCTTCTCCAGGTCGCGGCTGATCTTCTCCAGGGAAGCCTCGGTGTTCCGGATGCGGATTGTATGGTTGTTGATGCGGCTTTGCACCTGGATGATGTTGCCCCGGCTCTCGGTGATCACGCGCTCGAGGTTGAACCCGGCCTGGTCCACCGCGTCGCGGAGGCGGCGGAGCTGCTGGGGATGGTCGTACTGCTTGAAGAGGCGCGACTTGTGGTTGGCTTCCTCCAGGTTGCGCTCGGCCTTTTCCACCTCGTCCTCGGCCTTTTTCACCGCCGTCTCGAGCGTGGCGCGCTTGGCGGCGTCCTCGAACTCCGCCCCGCGCAACTCGTCCTGGGCCGTGGAGAGGTCGGCCCGCTTCTGCTCCACCACCGCGATCGCGTCGTCGATGGCGCGCTGGAGGTCGCGGCGCTCTTTCGGCGCCTCGAGGTCTTCGTATTTCTTGAGGTCGTCCCTGGCCTTGTTGAGGGTGGAGGTCGCGCTCTTGATGTTGTCGAGGTTGGCGCTCTTGCGCATCTCGAGATTCTGCTCCTCGAGGAGGAGATTCTTTTGCCCGTCATCCAGGTCGATGAGGAGCTTGTCGCGCTCGGTGATAAAGCTTTCCTGGGCGAATTCGACGATCGTTTCGCCCTTCCTGACCACGGCCTTGTCGGGCACGACGCCGATGATTCGGAGCTCGAAGCGGTTCTCCGCGTCGCAGGTGATGTCGTGGCGCTTGATCGCCTCGAGCGAACCCTTGAGGCGCAGGGTGATGTTGAAGGTCCCCTTCTGGAGCTTGAAATACTTGTCGACCTCCGCCTGGGAGGCGCTCGCCTTCTCCGCCCGGGAGGCGTAGAGGTGGGAGAGGGCGACGCCCACGCCCCCCAGCGCCGCGAGAAGCATCAGCCACCGCCAGAAGTGGGTTGGTCGGCGAGGCCTGTCCATGTTATTCCCGCCCGTCGTTCCGGAGCCGCTCGAGGTCGTCCTGGAGGCTCGTCTTCGGCAATTTCAGGGATTTCTCCATCCGATCGATTTCCTGTTGTATGGCCGGGGCGTTTTCGTCCGGGCGGTGAATGAAGGGCTCTTGGCCCCTGTCCTCGGGGAGGATCCGGATGCTCAAAAATATGATGATCTGGGTGCGCACCTTCTGCTCCCAGGTGCCGCGGAAGAGGTGCCCGACCCCCGGCAGCGACCCCAGGACCGGCACGCGGCGGCTGACCGTCCGCTCCTCGTTCTTGTAGAGCCCGCCGATGGAGATGATCTCGCCGTCCTTCACCTTGAGCTCGGTCGAGGCGTTCCGCACCGCGATCACGGGATTCGAGACCAACCCCGCGCCCGCCTCGGTGTACCCGGTGACGGTTGAAACCTCCGGGGAGACCTGGAGGCGCACGGTGTCCCCGATGATCATGACCGGCAGGACCTTGAGCTTGATGCCGACGCTCTTGAACTGGGTGGAGGTGCTGATCGAGCCCGAGACGACCGTCTGCGAGACGATGGGCAGCTCCTCGCCCGTGATGATGTTGCCTTCGTATCCGCGCTCCAGGATCAGGTTCGGCGCCGAGAGGATGCGCGCCTTGCCGCGGGACTCGAGGTATCGGATGAAGAACTCCAGGGCGGTTCTCTTCTCCCCGCTGTGGCTGCTCTGGTAATAGGGCTGGATGGTGAC
>JAZDLH010000202.1:0-17913 GCA_043802275.1 Planctomycetota bacterium | reverse complement strand
AGCTTCGGCAAGCATGGTCTTGCCCGAGCCCATCTGACCGCATAATGCTATGTTTCTCAAGTCCTTGGGCGTGTATTTGGCCAACGGTCCTCTCCTGCTTTCCGGCTTCGCTTTTTTAGCGACAATCCTGATTTGCTTATTAAATTACGGCATTCTTGATATCAAGTGCAAAAGTTGAAATATACATTAGATAAAGCAAATGGCAAGGGAAAAACAGGGGCGGGAGGCGATTTTAAGTCCTTCGGAGCCCATGCATTCGATCCTTGTTCCCCGGTGAAGCGCATTCGCTCCAACCATCCCGGTAAAGCGGGGTTCCGCCTCTCTTCCTCAAGGAGCAGCGCTTTTTTCTTGACCACGGCATCCAATCCTGTTAAGGTTCCCCCCCTTAATGGAAGGGAGATTGCCGCGCCAGGAGGGAAGACGCCGGAAGTGCCCATAAGTTTTTGTGTTATAACTCATAAATAAATAAAGGGTTGTTGATTATCCTTGCCGACCCTGCCGGATTCCCCGCCGGGGGAAGAGGTGGAAAGATGGCCAAGAAGAGCGCATCCCAAAATTCCGTGGTCATCGTGGAAAGCCCGGCCAAGGCCAGGACGATCGCCAAGTTCCTGGGCAAGGGCTATCGCGTCAATGCCTCCATGGGGCACGTGCGCGACCTCGCGAGAGGCGGGAGCGGCAAGGCCGCCTTCGGCATCGACTTTTCCCACGGCTATGCGCCGATCTACGAGACGATCAAGGGACGCGAAAAAATCCTTGCAGCCCTCAAAAAGGCCGCGGATTCCGCGCCGTCCGTGTACCTCGCGCCCGACCCGGACCGCGAGGGCGAGGCCATCGCGTGGCACCTGGCCGAGGCCTTGAAGCTCCCGAAGAATAAAATTCACCGCATCACCTTCAACGCCATCACAAAAACCGAGGTCACCCGCGCGATCGAGCACCCGCGAGCCATCGACATGAACCTCGTAAACGCGCAGCAGGCCCGGCGCGTGCTCGACCGGTTGGTGGGCTTCTCCCTCTCGCCCCTCCTGTGGAAGAAGGTCACGAAGGGCCTCTCGGCCGGACGCGTCCAGTCCGTGGCCGTGCGCATGGTGGTCGAGCGCGAGAAGGAGATCCGCGCCTTCGTGCCCGAGGAGTATTGGCGCGTCCGAGCCACGCTCTCCGAACCGGGGAAGACCGCGCCGGCGGATTGCTTCGAGGCCGTGCTCGTCGCGTGGCGGGAGCGCCCCCTCTGGCTCGGGGAGAAGGACGGCAAACTCGACCGGGACGGAAAGGAAAAGCTGCATCTCCGGAACGCCGAGGAGGCCGACGCCGTGGTCCAGGCGCTCGCGGGCGCCTCGTACGTGGTGCAGGACCTCGCCGAGCGCAAGGTCACGGTCCGGCCGGGCCCGGCCTTCATTACCTCCACGCTCCAGCAGGCGGCCGGCACCTTCCTCGGCTTCGGCACGGCCAAGACCATGCGCGTCGCGCAGCAACTCTACGAAGGCGTGGAGATCGACGGGAGCGCCACGGGGCTCATCACCTACATGCGCACCGACTCCTTCCGCATCGCGCCCGAGGCGCTGGACGAGGCGCGCGCCTACATAGGAGAGCGCTTCGCGCCCGCGTACCTGCCGGAAAAACCCAACTTCTTCCGGTCCAAGAAGGGCGCACAGGATGCGCACGAGGCCATCCGCCCGACCTCGGCGCGCCTCGCGCCCGAGTCGGTCCGCCGGTTCCTCTCCGAGGATCAATACAGGCTCTACAACCTCGTCTGGCGGCGGTTCGTCTCCTCGCAGATGGCACCCGCCGAGTACTGGAACACCACCGCCACGATCGCCGCGGGCGAGGGCCTCTTCGAGGCCAGGGGGCGCAAGGTCCTCTTCGACGGATTCACCGCGCTCTGGTCGGCCGCGGCGAAGAAGAGGCCCAGGAAGAACGAAGAAGCGAACGGGGTCGAGCCCGGCGAGGACGAGGCGGAGCGCTTCGAGAGCCAGGAGCTCCCGCCCATCGCCCGGGACGAAACGCTCGCGCTCCACGCGCTCGAGCCCCAGCAGAAGTTCACCCAGCCGCCGCCCCGCTTTAGCGAGGCCTCGCTCGTGCGCGCGCTCGAAAAGGAGGGGATCGGCCGCCCGAGCACCTACGCCCCCATTATCCAGACCATCCAGGAGCGCGGCTACGTCCGCCTCGCGCGGCGCGCCTTCCACGCCACCGAGCTCGGCATGGCCGTGACCGACCTCCTCTGCCGCGGCTTCCCGGACATCATGGACTACCGTTTCACCGCGGGCATGGAGAACGACCTCGACCGCGTGGAGGAGGGCGAGGTGGACTGGGTGAAGATGGTGGACGACTTCTACAAGCCCTTCGAGGCGCGCCTCGCGGAGGCCGGCGAGTCCCTCGATCCCCTGAAAGGAAGGCCCGCGCCGAACAACGAGACCTGCCCGGAATGCGGCTCGGCCATGGTCGTGCGCTACAGCCAGTACGGCGCCTTCCTCTCCTGCGGCGCCTATCCGGAATGCAAGGGCACCCGCCCGCTCGACGTCGAGTCGGACAATGGAACCGGCGAGGACCTGCCCGCCTGCCCGGCGTGCGGCTCGCCCCTGGTGAGGAAGCGCGGCCGCTTCGGCGAGTTCCTCTCGTGCAGCGCCTACCCGGAATGCAAGACGACCCTGCCCCTCGACCGGAAGGGCAAGCCCGTGACGCTCCCCAAGATCGACCTTGCATGCAACCTCTGCGGCAAGCCCATGGCCGCGAAGATGGGCCGTCGAGGGCCCTTTGTGGCCTGCACGGGCTACCCCGAGTGCAGGAATACGCTGCCTCTGGACAAGGAGGGCCGCGTGGTGGAGCTCCCCCAGGTCACGGCCACGTGCGAGAAGTGCGGCGCGGAGATGACCGTGCGCATGAGCCGCCGCGGGCCCTTCCTCGGGTGCTCGGCCTACCCCAAGTGCAGGAACACGAAGCCGCTCGAGAGCGGGAAGAAAGGCGAGGGAGAACCGGCATCGAAGAAAACGAAGAAGGAAACGCCTTCCGCGGCGCTCCCGGAAATCACGGTCCCGTGCGAGGAATGCGGCAAGCCCATGACCGTGAAGCGCGGCCGCCGCGGCCCCTTCCTCGGATGCTCCGCCTATCCCAAGTGCAGGAACACAAAGCCGTTAGATGAGGCCGCGACCCCGGCCGTCGGCGAAGCCGTGGAAAAGGTCTCGCCCCCCACCGAGGGAAAAGCCTCGGACAAGGCCCCTCCCCCGACCCGCAAGGCCGTGGCAACAAAAACCGCCAAGCGCAAGAGCGCACCCCCTGTGGAGAGCGAAGCACCGGACCGGATCTCTCCCACACACCGCAAGAGCGCGCCCGGGAAAACCGGCAGGCGCAAGGCCCCGTGAGCTTAAGACGGATTCGGAGGCGGGGGCTTGGGCGTGATGGCCGTGAGCGCGGGACGCTTCACAGCCGGCGGCGCCTGGGCGGGCACGACCTTCGCCTGCGGGAGGGGCGACCTCGCCTGCGCGGGCCTCGCCGCGGCGGGCGCGGCCGGGGCGGTTTCTTTCGCGGAGACGACCGCGGGCTCTCCGCAGGTGGGGCAGTACTTCCACTCTTCCAAGAGGTGCGCGGTGCAGCGGCGGCAGGTGGGCTTGATCACGAGCCCGCACGAGGGGCAGATCCGGAAGAAGACCTGGAGATGGAAGCCGCACTTGGGGCAGGGCCTGCCCGGAACCATGCGGGGCCCGAGGACGCGAAGGATCTCCTGGAGGGTCGTCTGGCCCTCGCGGACCTTCCTCAGGGCGTCCTCGAACATGGTGGTCATGCCCTCCTCCCGGGCGAGCTCGGAGAGCTCCATCTCCCGGCTTTCGGCGGCGAGCACGACCTCGCGCAGCCGGTCGCTCATCACCAAGAGCTCGAAGACCCCGATGCGGCCGAAATAGCCCATGTTCTGGCACTGGGCGCAGCCCGCGCCGTGCTTGAGGCCGCGCACGTCGTTGGGCGTCAGGCCCAGGAGCGCGAGCACGTTCGGATCCGCGATCGCCTGGCTCGCGCAGTGGGGGCAGATCAGCCGGACGAGGCGCTGGCCGATGGCGCACGTGAGGGCCGAGGCGGTGAGAAACCGCTCCACGCCCAGGGTGATCAGGCGCGAAACGGTCGCGATGGCGCTGTTGGTGTGGAGGGTCGAAAAGACAAGATGCCCGGTGAGCGCCGCCTTGAAGGCGATCTCCACCGTCTCCAGGTCCCGCATCTCGCCCACGAGGATCACGTCCGGGTCCTGCCGGAGCATGGAGCGGAGCGCCACGGGAAAGGTCATGCCCGAGCGCTCCTGCACGAAGACCTGCGAGGCCTGCTCGATGTGATACTCGACCGGGTCCTCGATCGTGCCGTAGCTCGATACGGGGTTCACGTGCTCGTTGAGGAGCGCGTACAGCGTGGTGGTCTTGCCCGATCCGGTGGGCCCGGTGCTGAGGATCATGCCCTGGGGCTGCTGGATGACCACGCGGATCTTCCGGAGGTTGGTCTGGTCGAGGCCGAGGTCCTCCACCCGGCGGATCGTGAGCCCCCGGTCGAGGATCCGGAGCACGATGTTCTCGCCGTAGAGGATGGGAAGGGTGGAGACGCGCAAATCCACGGTGCGGTCCGGAACCCGGAGGGAGATACGCCCCTCCTGGGGCTTGCGGCGCTCGGTGATGTCGAGCTTGGCGAGGACCTTGATGCGGGAGGTGATGGAGGCGTGCACGGCCGAGGGGATGCGCAGCTGCTCCTGGAGGAGGCCGTCCAGCCGGTAGCGGACGCGCGTGTGCTTGTCGCTCGGCTCGATGTGGATGTCGCTCGCCCCCTGGCGAAGGGCCTCCATGAGGATCGCATTCACGATCCGGACGGGCGAGGGCTCCGTGGCGGTGCGGAACATCTCCTTGACTTCCGCGAACAAGGAGCCGGGCCCGCCCCGCATGACCCCCAGCCTCACCTCACGCTCCACGTTTTCGCTTCCGGGCTCCGTGGCCATTGCGATCCTCTCTCCTTCAGCGGTTCGGTGTGAAAAAACCTTCTCTTCCCCGAGCTCCCCGTGTCGCCGACCCCTGGGAGGCCCGGCAATTGCCTCGCAATCTTCGCCGTTTGCCGTTGCAATTTTGCGCTATATTACTACGGAGAAGCATACCCTGTCAAATATGTCTTGTCCCTTCCCGCGGGCCCCCTGAGGGACCCTCCTTAAGACCGGGAATCCCATGCACTAAGCGAACAAGTGTTCCGGCCGGATCATCTCCCATACAATATAAATCCTTTCCGCAAAGGGAAAAGGGTTAAATATTTTTATTTTTTTTGATATTGTTAGGAAAAAAGGCACAAACCGCTTGAAAATGCCGTGGAGACGACCGGCGGTGCGCCGGGATGCCTGGGGATTGGCATAGGCCCTTTGCAAAGGGTCAGGCGTAGGGCTTGAATCGCACGCCCGGGGTCTTGCCGTAGACGATCTCCACGGCGCGGCCCCGGTTCCGGATGGAGAGGCGGCCCGCCTCGATCACGAGCTCGTTGTAGGAGCTGTTCGCCGGGGTGGCGATGACGCCTTCGCGGTCGATTTCCTCGATCGCGGCCCGGCGGGCGGCGAGGCTCGCCCCGGCGGCGTTCACGCGCGCGGCGGCCCGGACGACGGCCTCGATCGAGCGGAAGCCGTAGCCCACGGGCTCGAGGCCCTTCCCGCCCCGGTAGAGAAGCTTGAAGTAATCCGGGCTCGGCTCGTGATAGAACTTGTCCTCGCCCTCGGACGCGCCCTGGGTATTGAAGGAATACTTCACCCCGCGGAACTGGTCGTCGTGGGCGAGGAGACAGGCGTCGCGGTCGCCCTGGCAGAACATCTTGAGGTGCTGGGCGTTCCCGCCGGGCGCGGCGTTCGGGTAGCCGATGGCGTCCAGGATGCTCAAGGAAGCGCCGTTCTCCCAGATCACGCGGCCGTCGGTCCAGAGGTAGCCCTGGTTGCCGTTGGGATACTCGTCCACGATGCCGTAGACCGATACCTCGACCGGAAGAAGGCCCGTGATGAAGGCGACCTGGTCCACGTAATGGCAGCCCACGTAGGTGAACATGTCGGAGTTCTCGACCGTGCACCAGTTCTGGAAGTTGGAGTGGCGGTAGTAATACGGCTCGATCATGGTGGCCTGGGCGAGACGAAACTCTCCGAAGTTGCCGCGGCGGTATTCCTTGCGCGCCAGGAGCGCCCGGTCGTCGAAGCGCTTGTGGTACTCCACGCCCACGAAGAGCCCCTTGGCGCGGGCAAGCTCTTCGAGCTCCACGGCCTGCGCGTAGCGGAGCACGAGAGGCTTCACGGTCATCACGTGCTGGCCGGCCTCGAGCGCCTTCTTGATGGCGCGGTAGTGGAGCTGATCGGGAAGGGCCACGACCACGAGGTTCCGCTCCGGAAGCGAGGCCAGGACCGTCTCGAAGAGATCGGGAAATTTCTCCTCCAAGTCCACCTTGCGGAAGTCCGGAAAGGGCGTGAAGGACTGGCCCGGAAAGGCGTCCCGGAGAGTGGGATCCTCGGCGAGGACCTTGAGGGGCGCGCCGTTCAGGGCCGAGATCCGGATCTCGCCCAAAAGCCCCTGGCGCTGGAGCTGGTAGATCGAGGGCAGGATCTGGACCTGGGTGATCATCCCCCCGCCCACGATGGCGCAGACCGGGAATGCGGGCATTTGAGCCATAACGATAATTCCCCTAAGCTGTTACGCATAAATAAACAGGGCCGCGAGATCCTTCATGGCCATTTATTGCAGCACCGCGTCGCAGACCTCGTCCAGCACCGCGAGGCCCTCCTCCAGGGCATCCTTGGGGATGATGAGCGGGGGCGCGATCTTGACGCACTCCCCGCCCACGCCCACGGGCGCGAACATGAGGAGTCCCTTCTCGAAGCAGCCCTCGTTTACCTTGAGGGCCGTGGCGGAATCCGGCTCCCTGGTGCCGGGCTTCACGATCTGCATGCCGCCCACGAGCCCGCGGGACTGCGCGACGCCGATCTGTTTCGGGTGTTTCTTTTGGATGGCCAAAAGTCCCTCGCGCAAGGGCTTGTCCAGGGCCGCGGCCTTCTGGACGAGCCCCTCCTTTTGGATGAGTTTCAGGTTCTCGATCGCGGCCACGGTCGGGAGCGGGCTCGCGGAGTGGGTGCTCGTCATGGAGCCGGGCGCGTAGAGGTCCATGATGTCCGCCCGGCCGATCACGGCGCTTATGGGGAGGCTCGAGGAGACGCCCTTGCCGCAGACGATGAGGTCGGGCTCGATGCCGTAGTGCTCGTAGCAGAACATCCGGCCCGTTCGGCCGAAGCCCGACTGGACCTCGTCCACCATGAGCACGGCGTCGTTCTCCCGGCACCAGGCCTCGAGCTTTTTCGCGTAGTCGTCCGGGAGGAAGTCCGGGCCCACGCCCTGGTAGCTCTCGGTGATGACCCCGGCGATGTCCGCGCCCTCGAGCCGGTGCTTCGCGAGGGTTTCCAAAAACTGGTCGAAGCCGAGATTTTCGTTTTTGAACCCGTCGGGGAAGGGGGTCTGGACGAAGCCCGCGTCCGTGCGGACGATCCAGGCCTTGCCCGCGGACATGCCGCCGGCGAGCTGGGACCCGAGCGTGCGGCCGTGGAAGGCGTTGTCGAAGCCCACGATCACGTGCTTGCGCTTGCCGCCCTGCTTCACGCCGTAGGTGCGGGCGAGCTTGATGGCGTTCTCGCAGGCTTCCGAGCCCGTGGAAAGGAGAAAGGCGCGGTACTCGGCCTTCCTGGGCGCGAGGGACTTGAGCATCTCCGCGAGCTCCGCGCGCGCCTCGTGCAGAAAGACGTAGGTGCTCAAAAGCGGCTTATCGATGAGGGCGCGGAGCGCCTCGCGGATCTCCCTGCGGCCGTGGCCGGCGTTGGTGATGAGGACGCCGCAGGACCAGTCGAGCCACATGTTGCCCCAGCGGTCGTAGACCTGGATGCCCTCTGCGCGGTCCCAGATGACGGGCGGCTGGCCCATCATGGAGCGCGGCTCCGCGCGGTAGAACCTCTCGATGATCGGCAGGGACTCCGGCACGGGAATCCGGGTCTGGATGCGGCGGTAGCGGGTATGGACCTTTTCCACCTCGCGCGGGGTCAGGTTGTACTTGGACGCCCTTGCCATAAATTTACCCCTCTCCGAAAAAAACGGGCCATCGACGGCGGCGAACTCCCGAGCTTCCGGGGCCTTTGGCGGCCTCTCGCAAAACAAAAATCCGCAGCCCTCCGCGAACGGCCCCATCGTAGCGGGCCCCGAGGGTTTTGGCAAGTTTTTTTTGCCCCTTCCCACAAGCAGGTCCTCCGTAGTAGATTCGCGGCCCCCTTCGGGTGTTTTTGGAAAATCCGCGCAAGGTTGAGAGGCGGGTTTTTGTCGGATTCCACCTCTTTTCTCTTGTCAAAAGGTCTCCGGAATGGTTTACTGGATGCGGCCCCCTTGCGCCATTTCAGGGGATGGGCGCGTGATTCCACCCGCCTGGCGCAAGAGAGGGGGTTCATCTCCGTTCGATCGCAGGTCAGACCACTCGTGAAGATACCGGAAGGGAGGGCTTGTTTCATGGCGCGCAAGATCATCACCATCGACGGGAACACCGCGGCCGCGTACGTGGCGCACGCGACGAACGAGGTCATCGCGATCTACCCCATCACCCCCTCGTCGGGCATGGGCGAGATGGCGGACGAGAAGTCCGCGCGCGGGGAGAAAAACCTCTGGGGGACGGTGCCGTCGGTGAGCGAGCTCCAGAGCGAGGGCGGGGCCTCGGGCGCGGTGCACGGCGCGCTCCAGGCCGGGGCCCTCACCACGACCTTCACCGCCTCGCAGGGGCTCCTCCTCATGATCCCCAACATGTACAAGATCGCGGGCGAGCTTTCCGCCACGGTCTTCCACGTCTCGGCGCGCTCGCTCGCCTGCCAGGCGCTCTCGATCTTCGGCGACCACTCCGACGTCATGGCCACGCGGCAGACCGGCTTCGCGCTCCTCGCCTCCTCGAACCCCCAGGAGGTGATGGACTTCGCCCTGATCGCCCAGGCCGCCACGCTCGAGTCGCGCGTGCCCTTCCTCCACTTCTTCGACGGCTTCCGCACGAGCCACGAGATCCGCAAGGTGGAGGAGATCTCCCTCGACGAGATGCGGGCCCTCCTCCCGGGCGAGCTCGCGCGCGCGCACCGCGCCCGCGCCCTCTCGCCCGACCGACCCTCCATCCGCGGCACGGCCCAGAACCCGGACGTCTACTTCCAGGGCCGGGAGACCGTGAACCCCTTCTACAACGCCTGCCCCGGCATCGTGCAGAAGGCCATGGACCGCTTCGCCGAGGTCGCGGGCCGGCGCTACCGGCTCTTCGAGTACATGGGCGCGCCGGACGCGGAGCACGTGATCGCGATCATGGGCTCGGGCGCGGACGTGGCGCACGAGACCGTGGACTTTCTCCTCAAGCAGGGCCGGAAGGTCGGCCTCCTCAAGGTCCGCCTCTACCGGCCGTGGGACACGCGCGCCTTCATCGCGGCGCTCCCCAGGACCACCCGGGGCATCGCCGTGCTCGACCGCACCAAGGAGCCGGGCGCCACGGGCGAGCCCCTGTACGTGGACGTGCGCACCGCCGTGGGCGAGGCCATGGGCGAGGGATTCGGCCCCTTCAAGGACCGTTACCCCGTCATCGTGGGCGGCCGCTACGGCCTCTCCTCCAAGGAATTCACCCCGGCCATGGTCATGGCCGTCTACGACAACCTCGCCTCGAAGAGCCCCAAAAACCACTTCACCGTGGGGATCGAGGACGACGTCTGCCGCACGAGCCTCCCCTTCGACGCCTCCCGGAGCACCGAGCCCGACACGGTCACGCGCGCCCTCTTCTACGGCCTCGGCGCGGACGGAACCGTGGGCGCCAACAAGAACAGCATCAAGATCATAGGCGAGGAGACCGACAACCACGCCCAGGGCTACTTCGTCTACGACTCCAAGAAGGCCGGCACCCTCACGGTCTCGCACCTCCGCTTCGGGCCCGATCCCATCCGGTCGAGCTACCTCATCGACTCGGCCAACTTCATCGCCTGCCACCAGTTCGTCTTCCTCGAAAAATACGACATGCTCAAGAACGCCGCGCGCGGCGCGACCTTCCTCCTCAACAGCCCCTACGGGCCCGGCGAGGTCTGGGACAAGCTCCCGCGCGAGGTCCAGCAGGCGATCATCGAGAAGTGCCTCACCTTCTACGTGCTCGACGCCTACAAGGTGGCCGAGGCGACCGGCATGGGCGCGCGCATCAACACCATCATGCAGACCGCCTTCTTCGCCATCAGCGGGATCCTGAGCCGCGAGGACGCCATCGCCCGCATCAAGGACGCCATCAAAAAGACCTACGGCGGCAAGGGCGACGAGATCGTGAAGATGAACTTTACGGCCGTGGACCAGGCCCTCTCCGGCCTCGCCGAGGTGAAGGTTTCGGAGAAGGCCACGAGCGCCTTCTCCCGGCCGCCCGTCGTGGCGAAGGAGGCGCCGGAGTTCGTGCGGAACGTGACGGCCAAGATCATGGCCGGACGCGGCGACGAGGTGAAGGTGAGCGAGATGCCCGTGGACGGCACCTTTCCCTCGGCCACGACCCAGTGGGAGAAGCGGAACGTCGCCCTCCAGGTGCCGGTGTGGGACCCCGATACCTGCATCCAGTGCGGCAAGTGCAGCATCGTCTGCCCGCACGCCGCCATCCGCATGAAGGTCTACCCCGCGGAGAGCCTGCAAGGGGCGCCGGCCACCTTCCAGTCCGCCGACGCGCACGGCAAGGGCCTCGAAGGCATGAAGATGACCCTGCAGAACGCGGTCGAGGACTGCACCGGCTGCGGGGCCTGCGTCTACACCTGCCCCGCCCACCGGAAGGGCGCGAAGGGCGAGAAGCTCGAGACCAAGGCCATCCACATGCAACCGCAGACACCGCTCCGGAAGAGCGAGGCGAAAAACTACGCCTTCTTCCTGAAACTTCCGGAGTTCAACAAGCCGGACGTCACGCTCCCGGCCGTGAAGGCGAGCCAGCTCAGGCGGCCGCTCTTCGAGTATTCCGGCGCCTGCGCGGGCTGCGGGGAGACGCCCTACGTCAAGCTCCTCACGCAGCTCTTCGGCGACCGGCTTCTCATCTCGAACGCCACGGGCTGCTCCTCCATCTACGGCGGGAACCTCCCGACCACGCCCTACGCGGTGAACGAAGACGGACGCGGGCCCGCGTGGTCGAACTCCCTCTTCGAGGACAACGCCGAGTTCGGCTTCGGCTTCCGGCTCGCCATCGACCGGCAGAACGCCTACGCGCGGGAGCTTCTGGACCGGTGCGCGTGCTTGAAGAGCGCCGCCGCGCTCGTCCGGGCGCTGAAGGACGCCGACCAGTCCTCGGACAAGGGCATTTCCGAGCAGCGCGGCCGGGTCAAGGAGCTCAAGAAGAAGCTCGCCGCCTGTGGGGAGGAGGAGAGCAAGGAGCTCCTGAACGTGGCGGACGCGCTCGTCAAAAAGTCCGTCTGGATCCTCGGGGGCGACGGCTGGGCCTACGACATCGGCTACGGCGGCTTGGACCACGTCCTCGCCTCGGGCCGCAACGTGAACGTGCTGGTCCTCGACACCGAGGTCTATTCCAACACCGGCGGGCAGATGTCCAAGGCCACGCCGCGCGGGGCCGTGGCCAAGTTCGCCGCCGGCGGGAAGCCCCTCCCCAAGAAGGACCTCGGGCTCATCGCCATGACCTACGGCAACATCTACGTGGCCAAGGTCGCCATGGGCGCGAGCGACGCGCAGTGCATCAAGGCCTTCCAGGAGGCCGAGAGCTACGACGGCCCCAGCCTCGTCATCGCCTACTCGCACTGCATCGCGCACGGCATCAACATGACCGAGGCCATGAACGAGCAGAAGAAGGCGGTCGCGTGCGGCCACTGGCCGATCTACCGCTTCGACCCCCGGCTGTCCCAAGCGGGCAAGAACCCCCTGCAGCTCGACTGCAAGGCGCCGACCCTCTCCTTCAAGGACTACGCCTACGGCGAGACGCGCTTCAAGATGCTCGTGAAGAGCGACCCCGAGGCCGCGGCCCGGCTCCTCGAGCTCGGCCAGTCGGACGTCGCGCGCAGCTGGAAGCTCTACGAGCAGCTCGCCAGGCTCGACTGCGCCACCGAGGGGGAGTCAAAGAAATAATCCCGACACGTGCTTATCTTATCTGGAAACTTTATAACCATTGTTCGCCAAAAGGAAGTGGAAAGATGTCACCGGAACAACGTAAAAGTATACTAAAGAAATGGCGCCTCAATGAACGAGAGCTCACAGAGATCGTTTCTCTGAATCCCAGCATGCGCGGCTTGATGCTTGGGTACATAGCGGAGTACAAGCTGCGGAAGCTGCACTTCTCTGAGCAATGTTTTGAAAGTGTGCGCAAAAAAGACGATCACGACCGAAAACATAAGGGCGATCTAACGTTAAGTTACAAAGGGAGAGAGTTCGAAATCGAGTGCAAATCCCTTCAGACAAACAGTATTCGCAAGAGAGAGGGCGGTTACGAGGGGAAATACCAATGCGATGCAAGCGACCGGCGAAGAATAAACGTGGGTAACAAGTCGGTTGAGACAACGTGCCTCTTGGTCGGTGAATTCCACATCATTGCCGTCAATCTTTTTGCCTTCGAGGACAAGTGGCGGTTCGCTTTCGCGCTGAATGACGACCTCCCGAGGAGCAATTACCGGAAGTATCCTCCCGGCATTCGGCGGCGGCTTCTCGCAACGCTAATGCCGATCTCGTGGCCCCTGAAGCCACCGTATATTGAAAGCCCAATTCCGCTTCTCGAACGTCTACAAGCTCATGCATGATGTTGATTGAATTGAGCTTTGCCCGCGTTGCACCCGCTTGGAAAACAAGGAAGTAAGAATGGTTTTTTCGCGCATGAAGCTGACGGATCACCCGAGTTACTCCCGGTTTATTCCGGCGCACCATCACGAACATGTCCTTGGGGTAGAAACCCAGATGAATCAAGTTCATGATGATCTCAACGTGGGTCAACCGCTGGATTCCCGCGCTCACTTCATCTTGGCATTTGACTATGAGAATGCCGTTGGGCTTCAGCACGCGCTTTGCCTCTATTGTGGCTCTCACATACAATTCAAGAACCGCGTCGTGCCACTTGTTGCCCAACTCTGGCGGGCGGTTCCCGTTCGAGTAATGATCCCGGAAAGACGAATGCGTACCATTCCCCGCGAAGGAATTGTCGCTACGATAGAGACCTTCCATGTAAGGCGGGTCAAGCACAACGCAGTCGATCTCGCCGTTACGATAAGGAAGCTTGCGACAGTCGGTGCCCGTCTTGATGTCCGTCGGAAGAAGCCGATATTCCTGTTCGGGAATGTTCTTCCAGAAAACGCCCTTTCCGAAAGTCACGTCTGCAACTCTCGCACCGCGCGGGACGTGGAGTCGAAGAATCTGCGGGAAGACTTCGCTGTTGTTCCCCGTGTAAGCCGTAAAGACGAGTTCCGTTGTCGCTCTGCCGTCGGGAGATTTCCTCTTTGTTTTCATATTAGGCATACTACAATATCCCTAACGTGTGCGCAAGTTAATTTTTCTTGGTCGCCCGGGTTTTTTCTTTCCGGCAGCCGTATACCCCTGCAACTCATGCTCTTGGATCAGGTGGTCCCGCCCATATTTCTCAGACTTGAGTCTTCCTTCCATGATCAGTTGACGTACCCTTGCGGGGGTCACTCCTAGGAATTCTGCGGCGGCCTCGGTTGTGTAGAGCTTGCTCATGCCTTATAGCTTACTTCATGGGAGACCGGAAGGGAAGTGAAAACTATGGCGGACCAATGTGTCAAGCGCGACGCGGACAGCCGGGGCGGCTGCCGCGCGGCTTACACCCCACGTTAGACCTGCAAGGTCGCTATGAATATGAGCCGAAACAAAAGGCGCCTGTCGTGGATGCTGTGGCATCCCCACCAGGGACTATGGAATTGGGCGCTCATCGGCGCGATACGAAAAATCTTTCCCATAGCGCCGATCCATATCATGATTCACGTCGCGATCGTTCAACTGGATACCCTGATTCTGTTTCTCCGGGCGCTTTTCAGAAGAGTGTCCCTGCTCGGGCCCGCAAGGATATTCGCCGGGGCGCGAGTCCCGGATTCCGTTTCCGTCGTATACCTCGACCTCGGCACTCATAAGGAAGGGGCGGAATTGTCCCTGGTGGTGGACCGCATCCTGCCGCGGGTCTGTAACAACTTTGAAGCCTACGGATTCGAAGCCAGCCGGGAATCCTTCGAGCCGGTCGAAAAAAAGTTCTCCCATAGGAAAAACGTGAGAATCGTTCATAAGGCCCTGTGCCACGCATTGCCTGCCGGCGGCACGGTCAGGATTTACAAGGATATGAAGGACGGAATCGGAGACTCTCTTTATGGGCAAACCGACTCTTTTGAAGAGGTCGAGGCCATGCGACTTTCGGATTTCCTTCGTGAGAATCACATGATTAGGGACAACAGAATCATCCTCTTAAGAATGAACATCGAGGGCGCGGAGTACGATGTCATAAAGGATCTCGTGGAGAGCGGATTCGCCGGCCATATTCACGGTTATTTCGGGATGTGGGACGACGTGTCCAAGATCGACATCCGGCTTGATGAGGAATTTCGCGCCTTCCTTGCAAGGAATAAGATCGATACGTTTCCGTTTAACGGACGCGACTTGAGGTGGTTTTTCCGAAGAAAATGCATCGCCTATGACTTCCAGACGCATCTTCTTAAAGGACTGCTTAAGCTCGAAAGAGAACCGGGAAACAGACACGAAAGGAAGGCCCGACAAATCCCTCCGCCCGACCGCAATTCCGCTGCGCTCCCCGGCGGCAGGTGAGCTGGGCCGTTTGACGTAACCGCCGACATCGCGGTCGGCGAAACACGCAACCGGTTTTTGCCGCCACGAATGGCGCGAAGCCGGAAAAGCGTATTTTAAAAATCGGCGACAAGGACCGAAAGAACCCGCCTCATCATCCTCCCGAGGATATCGGCGATTTTCTTTTGAAAGCACGTGAAGAGCATTTACACTTTGTACAGCGGAAGTTCCGTTTCGGGTATTTCGGAAAGGGGAGGAAGGGCGCGGTCCTTGTCCGAAAGGATGGGCGCCTCCACGGGCCACTCGATTCCGAGCCGGGGATCGCTCCACAGGATGCCGCGGTCGTCGGCGGCGTAATAGGCGTCGCTGCACCGGTACCAGACGCGGGCCTCCTCGCTCAGGACCGCGAAGCCGTGGGCAAAGCCCGGCGGGATGAAGATCTGGGAATGGTCCGCGTCCGAGAGCGCCGCGCCCGTCCACCGGCCGAAGGTGGGGGAGCCTCGGCGGATGTCCACGGCCACGTCGAAGATCTCGCCCGCCACCACGGTGATGAGCTTGGCCTGGGGGTGGCGAAGCTGGTAATGGAGCCCCCGGAGGACGCCTTGCCGGGAGCGCGAAAGGTTGTCCTGCACAAAGGCGGAGTCCACGCCGAGGGCGGCGTAGCGCGCCCGGTGGAAGGTCTCGCAGAACGCGCCCCGATCGTCGGCAAAGACCTCGGGCTTCAAAAGGAGCACGCCCTCCAGCGCCGTCTTCGTCACCTGCATGGCGAGCCTTCCTTTTTCCGGCCCCGGGCCGCCGGGCGTCCGGCCCGCGCTCCGCCACGGAAACCCCTCTTTTAAAAAAGCTGTTTCAAAACCGGCCCAAAATGCGCCCCCGCGCGCCGGGTCAATGCCTTGCGTCCCTTTGCACGAGCTTTTAAAAGCCAATGCCTTCGGACGCCGTTCCCTTTCATTTTACGCGCGCGCGAGGAAATCGCAAATTTTCGTCCGCGCCGCTTCGGCCCAGGGGAGCGAGTAGAAATTGTGGTTCGACCCCTCCACCGCGTCAAAGGTGGCGGAAAGGCCGTTCGCCCGGGCAAAGGCGGAAAAATGCGCGCGCGCCTCCGCGGCCTCGGGATCGGCCCCTCCGTAGAGGAAGAGAACGGGCGAGCAAAAGGAGGCGAAGGCCGCCATGATGTCCCGCGAGGAGTCCTTGCGCCGCCTCTCCTCCGGGTCCTCCCGCAAGGCCCGGGCGAGCGTCCGGCCCGCGCCGCGCAGGCTCGCCTCGCCCCGGAGAAGCCTCTTCCAGACCGCGAGGCTCGTGGCCTTGCGCAGGTACTCCCAGAGGTACCCGGCCGCCTTGCCCAACCCGCGCGAGGCGCTCTGCGGGGCAAAGGGGAGGGTCGAGAGGGCCGCCACGTGCGAGACCTCCCGCGGCCGGAGAGCCGCCGCGCCGATGGCCACGTTCCCGCCGGAGCAGATGCCCACGAGGGCTACGCGCCGAACCATGTATTTCGTCCGCAAAAGGTCGATCGCGGCCACGGCGTCGTCGATCATGTTGTCGAGCGAGGCGTCCCGGGACTCCCCGTCGCTTACGCCCCGTCCGGAAAGGTCGAAGCGGAGGGAGAGCCGTCCGGAAAAGGCCAGCGCCCGCCCGAGCGTCACGAAGAGGCGATGGGGCCCGGTGCGGCTCCCGCCCCAGCCGTGGATCGTGACGGCCCCGTCCGCGGGGCTCCCCTCGACGGGCCGCGCGAGAATGCCCCGAAGAACCAGCCCCTCGCGCTCGAAGGCGACGTCCTCTTCCACCACGCCCGCGACGCCGCTTTCGACCGCCATCCCCCTCCCCCCGGAAAAGCCCTTTCAAGGGTTAAGAGCCTATTGCAAAACCCGCTTATTTAGCCTTGTATGGACCGCGAGGCAGGCCTTCCGCAGGTCTTACAACAGCCTTTTTAAAAACTGTTGCAAACTGCCGCAAGTCCTTGGTCTGGCGCATCGGGGCATATCTTGGGCCGATTCTGAAAGAGCCCCTAAAAACGCGCGGAACTTCCGGCCGTCTCCCCGGCCGAGCGCCCATTGCCCACCGGGCGGCGCGGCGTTGCTCTCAAGTCCCCTTCGGAACCGCGCCCCAGTTCCGCTGCCGGGCGGGGCGCTCGGGCGCCGACCCTTCCTTCTCGTGGGAAAAGGCCTTGCGGCGGATATCCGAAAGGCGGTCAAACAGGTTCTGGGCCGCCTCGCGGCTCTTCCCCGCGACCGCGGGATCATTCGCCCAGCCGGTGAAGACGTCCGTCACGGCCAGCACCACGGCGCCGGAGACGGATCCGCGCACCGGCTCGCCGATCCCGGGCACCGCGGCATAACCGGCGAGCACCAAGAGGATCGCCCCGAGGAAGAGGCCCTTCGCCCCGCCGAAGAGGCTGCCGAGAAGACGGTTCGCAAGCTGGACTTTTACTTCTTCCTTTTGCTTCCACATGCCCTTGAGGACCGCGGCGAGAATCCGCACGAGGAAGGCGGCGCAGAGGAAACAGGCGATGCTCCCCACAAAGGAGGCGAGCTCGCCGCTCGAAAGCCAGGCCGAAAGCATCGTGGCCGCGACCGGGCCCGCATAGAGGCTTGCCCCGATGCCGATCGCGAGGCTTAAGAACCCCACGAGCTGCATCATCAATCCGGAAACGAACCCCAGGAGCATGCTCAGGAGAACGATCCCCACCAGGGCGAGATCGACCCAGTTCAGTGTTATCGCGGCGGGCTCCATGGTCTCTTCCTCGTCTCCCCCGGCCTGCAATGTCTTAACCCGTAAACGGGCGCATGATTCTTCCTTTTGTCCCGCAGGGGATTAACAAAAGTAGAATGATCGGCCGTACCGCTACCGGTCGTACGCCACATGAACAAGGCACAAACCCTGGGGCGGGGCGGTCGGCCCGGCCGCGGCGCGGTCCCTTTGGGCCAGGATCGCGGGCAAGGCATCCTCCGAGAGGGCTCCCCGGCCCACCTCCACGAGCGTCCCCACGATACAACGTACCATTTTATACAAAAAACCCGCGCCTTCAATGGTAAAGACGAGGCGCGAGCCCTCGCGCGCCCACCGGGCCGAGCGGACGGTCCGGACGTTCTCCTCCCCGGCGCGCTCCGCGTCGGTGAAGCTCGTGAAGTCGTGCGCGCCCACG
>JAZDLH010000201.1:0-2037 GCA_043802275.1 Planctomycetota bacterium | reverse complement strand
CTCAAAGGCGAGCCGGATCCGCCGGGCAAGATCCATGTGGTCAAGCATCACGGGAGAGAACACCGCGTCGATCCGCTGATGGAGGGTGTCTAATGCCGCCCGCTGGGCCTTTTCCAGGAAGTTCCGGTTGGCTGAGACGATGCACAGTTGCGCGTCGATCAGGAGCACCGAGGAGGGCATGGCGTCCAGCAGCATCGCGTACAGCTTCTCGTATCGCCCGGTGTCCCGGGCGGTATCCTCCACAGTCGGATGCGATCCCCTCCGACTAGCCATGTCGGTTCGCGCGCCCTTCAGTGGCCACGAAGTTGTAAGGCGGCCACGGGCCGCTCAACAGGAGTCGTGCGGGTTCCGCGCGCTCGATCCCCCGGAACGCCCGGCGGAACGATTCTACCGCCCCCCGCTTGACCAGAAAATAAAGCGACGAAGAGCCCCCGTCCGCGCCGACGCCGCGGTCCGTCCCGGTTCTCTCGGCGAGCCCGCCCAGCGCGCTGCGGAGTCGCTCCATCACCGCAGCCAGGGCGCGGGCGGCCTCTTCCTCTCGCGCATAGCGGGCCGCTCGGTCGGTCAGATAGGCGCGGCCCGACGCCCCCTCGATCTCAGAACCGGAGGGCGGGCAACGGACGGACGACTCGGTGGGGAGCAGGATGCGGACGCTCATCTCCACGCACCCGTCCAATCCGCGGAGGGCCGCCGCGTATTCCTCGCCGTGGACGCGGAGCAACTCAACCACCTGGGACTCCTGCCCAAACCGGCACCCGTACCGCATCGGCAGGACCGCCCGGTCGGCGTGGAGCGCCTCAACCACCTTCCCATAGGAGAGAACCCGCGCGACGTTCGGAGTCAAGTCGGGCGGCTCGACCCACGAGACGGCCGCGCCCAAGCCACCCTCTTCGAGCAGCCTGATGGGGGTACCGCCGACTCCCGCAGGGAGGGCGAGCGGCGAATGACCCGAGGCGCGGTCTCCGGACTGCGAGAAGACGATTCCGTAGAGAAGCCAACTCATTGTGGGGGCTCGGTTTCGAGGGACGGGCAGAAGCTGTAAGGGGGCCAGGGTCCGGAGAGGTCAAGGACCAGCCCGTGTTCGGCGTGCTCGTCATTGATCCGCTGAATTCGCGCCCCGAAGTCGTCCGCGCGGCTCCGCGGCACCAGGAACGCCCAATTCAGAATCCTGGCGCCCTCTTCTTTGTGCGGCGCCCCACCGGACACCACCGCCCGTTCTCGGAACTCCACCGCCCAGTCGAGCAATGCCCTCACGATCTCGGCGCCCACCTCCTTCAGCCAGGTGTTGAGGTCCTCGCCGATCCCGGCCCGGATCCGCCGTTCCTCGAAGTAACGTGCCCCCGGCGAGGAGGAGAGCGCGTCACCGCGACGGGCGAGGGCCACGGCGAGAAAGCAAGCCTCCGCCGTGCGCCTGTCCAGCGTCCCCTTGACGGCCCATTCCTCGTGGTCCGCGAACCGATCAAGCGCGCGCGAGATGGCGTCGTGGTGACGTTCGAGCCAGTTCGCCAGGCTCTCCCGTGAGGAGAAGAGGGCGGCGAACCTGGCCGGCACAACAGGGGAGGCGCGCATCACCCGCTCGACCACCTCTTCGTGGCGGCAGGCCCGGGGCCCCACCCAGGCGAGATCCCTCATTCGCGCTTCGGCCGGTGGCCCGAGGAAGTCATCGACCCTCACCGCGCTGACCACCGCCACAACGTCCTTGAACGCGATCAGATTCAGGGGGCATTCACCGTCCACGCCCGGGCCGTCGAGGGCTGCCAGGGCATCGGGACGGGCGAGACAGTACAGATACACGGCAAACATCAAGCCCTCAATGGGATCGGCCCGCCCGGGAGGCGCGCCGCCTGCAGATCCCGGAGCGTGATCCGGAGCGCCGCCTCGTCAGGGGGATTGTCCCCGGCGGCCTCCACCACCCGACGCACGGCCGCAAGCGCGGCCCGCTGGCAGATCCCGGCAATGTCGGCGCCGCTCACGCCTTCGGCCACGGCGGCCAGCTTTCCGATGTCGATCCCCGACTCCAGGGGCTTGCCGCGCAAG
>JAZDLH010000200.1:0-20422 GCA_043802275.1 Planctomycetota bacterium | reverse complement strand
AAGGAGTGGGCTCCGATGAGCAAGGCCACCAAGGTATTTATCGTTCTCAATTTCCTGCTGAGCTTTCTCTTCGCCGTTTTAAGCCTGAATCTCTATGCCAATAAGATCGATTGGTACGCGCAGGCGAAGACGATCTCTGAGGATCGCGCCAAATTGTTCAAGAGCTACGAAGATCTCTCGCGCAAGTACAAGGAGGACCGCACCAAGTTCGAGATCGAGAACCAGGGCTTCTCCAAGAAGTTGTACATCATCGAGCCCGCCTATGAAGAGGCCAAGGCCCGCATCGAGGTCCTTACGCAGAACAACACCAGCCTCGCCGGCGACGTCAACAGCTTCAAGGACGAGCTCGCCCGCACCAACACCATGATCCAGAAGACCCTGCTGGAGAAGAAAACCTCAGAGGAGGCGCTCGACAGCCTGCGCGAGGCTTACCAGACGGCGCAGAGCGACCGGGATTTCGCGCAGAAATCCGCCATCGAGCTCTCCCAGAAGATCAAGGACGAACAGGCCAGCCGCGAGCAGTTCCGCCAGCAAAACGCGAAGCTGATCGACAAGGTACTGGCCCTCCAGACCGAGCTCGACCGCGTGCGGGTTTCGATGCCGGGCGTCCTCTCCCTGGCGGAAGCGCCCCCCGCCCCGGTCAAGGGCCACGTGATCCGCGTCCAGCCCGACGCGAGCCTCGTGATCATCAACCTCGGCAAGAACGACAAGCTCCAGGAGGGCATGGAGCTCGTGATCTCGCGCGGCGCCACCTACATCGGCAAAGTCCGCGTGAGCAGCCTGGAGAAGGACATGTGTTCCGCCCTCGTCATCAAGGGCGTGACGAAGCAGGATATCCTTGAGGGAGACCTGGCGGAATCCATGTAACTCTACAGCAGGGCGCAGCGCCCGGCCGAGGATCGGTTCCCATGGTTACAGTCTACGAGCCCGCCCCGAACGCGCCGGCCTCTTCCTTTTCCGGCATCCTCTTCGCGTGGATGGGCGGGGCGCTGGCGATGCTGGTCATCCTGACGCTGGCGCTTCTGCTCTACCAAGTGGACAGCCTGCAGCAGCAGATCCGAAGACTCCAGGCCGACGTGGAAGGGATTCGGACCCAGCTCGCCCAGGCGCAACGCCCCGCTGTCGCCCCGACCGCAGCCGCGGCCATCCCGGCCGAGAAGCCGTCGCCCGCCTCCCTCGCGCAGCCATCGCAGAATCCGCCGGATAGGGCGGAGGCGGCGTCTTCGCCGACGGAGGGGGAGAAGCCCAGTCCGGAGCCGACGCTCATCGCAGCGGAGCCGGCGGCTCCCCTCTTCCCCGCCGGGGCCCAGGGCAAGGGGCGCGTGCTCAGCGTCGACCCCCGCCAGATGCGCGTCATGCTCAGCATCGGCGCGGATCAGGGCTTGACGCGCGGGCAACGATATCTGCTTTGCCGCAACGGAGGTTACGTGGGTGAGGTGCGTGTGCGGGATGTCTACGCCGACATGAGCGCCTGCGAGATTCTCTTCAACGGCGACATCCGCACGAACGACGTCGTTTTTGAACCGAGCCCCGAGGCCGAGGCGCTTGCCTCCCGTGCGCAAGGGGGCGCGTTCCAGCCCACGCACAGTTTTGCCCGGGAAGATACGGAAGGAGGTTCCCATGTCCCCAGGTGAGATGCTGGCCCCGGAAAAAATCGATTTCGAAGAACTGGACATCGGGGTGGAGGAGGGATTCGTCGTCAAGGATCCCCCGGCCACCATCTATTCGGTCCTGATGGTCCTGGCCGTCCTCTTCTATCTCGCCGCCGTCGTGGCCGTGGTCCTGGAGCTGAAATCCTATTCGCCGAACTGGCTGTGGAACCTCGACAGCTACTTTTGACCATCCGCCATCCAGCTTGGGCCGGTCTCCATAGCAATCGTATGGGTTCGTCCGGTGGGGATTAGTCGCGGACCGGTCGAGCGGACACCGAGCGCGCGGAATCGAAGCGCCCCCAGGCACCGCTCCGAGTCCGTTTCCACCCCATCCGCCTCCACATGAAAAGGTTCGTGGATACCGATGCATCCCATCAACCGCCTCCTCGGCCTCTTTTCCCACGACATGGGCATCGACCTCGGCACGTGCAACACCGTGATCTACGTCAAAAACCAGGGCGTGGTCTTGAGCGAGCCGTCGGTCGTGGCGGTGCGGAAGGGCACCAACCGCGTCCTCTTGAACGGCCAGGCCGTGGGTGAAAAGGCCAAGCGCATGCTCGGCCGGACCCCGGGGAACATCGTCGCCATCCGGCCCTTGAAGGACGGGGTGATCGCCGACTTCGAGATCACGGAGGCGATGCTCTCCTATTTCATCGCCAAGGTCCACAACTTCCGCCCGTGGGTGCATCCGCGCGTGGCCATCTCCGTGCCCTCGGGCATCACCACCGTGGAGCGGCGCGCCGTCCGGAGCTCGGCGGAACGCGCCGGGGCCATCCCGCCGGTCTACCTCATCGAGGAGCCCATGGCCGCGGCCATCGGCGTGGGCCTCCCCATCCAGGAGCCGACCGGCAACATGATCGTGGACATCGGGGGCGGCACCACGGAGGTGGCGGTGATCTCCATGGCCGGCATCGTTTATTGCCACAGCATCCGGGTGGCCGGAGACGAGCTCGACGAAGCCATCGCGGCCTACATGAAGCGGCAGCACAGCCTCACCATCGGCGAGAGCACGGCCGAGCAGATCAAGTTCAACATCGGCTCCGCCTACAAGCTCGAAGAGGAGCTCTCCATGGATGTCAAGGGCCGCGACCTCATCAAGGGCCTGCCCCGGAGCGTGCGGGTCCGCTCCGAGGAGATCCGCGAGGCCATCAAGGAGCCGATCGCCATGATCCTCGACGCGGTGACCATCACCCTGGAGAACACGCCGCCCGAGCTCGCGGCCGATCTCATCGACCGCGGCATCGTCATCTGCGGCGGGGGCGCGCTCCTCCGCGGGATGGACACCGTCATCGCCAAGGAAACCGGGCTTCCCGTCCACATCGCCGACGATCCCCTGCGGGCGGTGGTGCGAGGCTGCGGGGAGTTCATCGAGAACCTGGATGAATTCGGGCCCGCCCTCCGGTCCGGGTCGGAAGAGTTCTAAAAGCCGTTGCGGAACGAGGCTCGTCACGGCTCCGGCGCATGGGAGCGCATCGGGGCGGGCTTTGAAACAGGGCCCCCAGCGCTCCCGCGCGGGAAAGCGGCCCTCCTCCCCGGTCCCCCCGTCGGCCCTACGGCAATCCCCCCTCCTCCGCCAAAGAAGCCCCGCGCATTCCTGTTGCCGGCGGGGGGCTTTCGGTGTATCCTACGCCATGGCCCCTGCCTGGAATGACTCGACCCGGGAGATGGGGTCCTGCGGAACTCGAGGAAGCAAGACGAGGCGGCTCATGTTCCATCTCTCGCGTAGGTCGGTTGTCGCGGTCCTTCTCCTCCTCTCCATCGGGCTCTATCTCTTGCCCACCGAATTGCTGGCCACCTGGCGCCTGGCCGTGTTCAGCGCCTACGTGTCCGGACTCCGGACGCTCCGCCCGCCGGAGAAAGAGATCCCGCCCAGCCTCGAGAGCTCGCGCGAAGACAGAGACCCGGCCGCGCGGCTGGAGACCCGGGAGCGCGAGCTCCGAGAGCTCCGGGACCTTCTTGCCCAAAGCCGCGCCGAGCTCGCCGACGCCCGGCGCCGCCTGGGGCAATTGGCGGAAGCGAGGGAGTACCTCCCCACCCTCCGCTTCACCACGGCCTTTGTGATCGGCCGTCCGATGGGGCTCTCCCTCGGAGACGAGGAGGAGAACCGGTCCGGCATCATCCTCGACCGGGGCGCGGACGACGGCCTCGCGCCCGGCGACGCCGTGCTCCAGGGACAGGCGGTGCTCGGCCAGGTGACCGAGGCGCATCCGCACGCCGCGCGCGTGCTTCTCCTCAACAGCCCCCGCAGCGTGGTCGCCGGGCACATCGGGAAGAACCGCACGGAATGCTACGTGCGGGGCACCCTGACGGGCGGCTGCGAAGCGGTCTTCTTCGGCCGCCGTCCGGACGTGGGCCGGGGGGACCTGGTCTTCACGAGCGGCTTCCTGGGGGTCTTCCCGCCGGATCTCATCATCGGCGCACTTACGGCCCCACCCGTCGAGGGGCCCGAACCCGTCACCTTCGTGGCCCCGCTGGAGATCCGGGCCGAAACGGGGGCGCTGGACCTCGCGCTCGTGGTGCGTCGGCTGGAGAATCCCGCGCTCCAGCCGACGGGCGAAGGCCGCTAAAGGAGGCCCTGCATGCGCTGGAGCCTGCTACTCCCCTTGAGCCTGCTCCTCGCCGCCGGGCAGATGGCCGTAACCAATGCCCTCGGCGGATGCGCTCCGTCCCTCTTCTTCCTGCTCGCGCTCCACCTGGGGCTCACATCAACCCGCTCGGAGAGCGCGCTCGCGTGGTGGTGGGCGGGCCTGGCGCGCGACCTCTCGGTGGGTTCCCATCTCGGCGCCTCGGCTCTTCTCTTTCTCCTCTTCGGAGAAGGGACGCTCTTTTTGCGCCAACGGATCCGGCGCAGCCACATCGCCACGCATCTCCTCTTCCTCCTGGGCGGCGTGCCCGCGCTTCGCTTAGGCGAAGCGTTTCTCGCCAATCCCGCGCGCGCGGCCGCCGCCTGGCCCGAGATCCTGGGCGAAGCGACGGCCTCCGCCGCCCTGACGGCGGCGGCCGGGGCGGTCCTCTTTCCGATCCTCACGTGGTTGCCGCTCCTTCTCCCCGGCCACCGGGATCTCCCCGTCCTGGAGATGAGGAGGGGGTAGGCCATGTTCCAGCGCCGGGTTTGGCTCATCGGCATCGCCTTCGGCATCGCCTTCGCGGTCCTCCTCGGACGCCTCTTCTCCCTGCAGATCGTCCAGGGGTCGTCGCTCCGCAAGCGGGGAGAAAACCGCCTGGACCGCCGGGAACAGATCCCCCCGCGCCGCGGCGGCATCTTCGACCGGAACGGACGGATCCTCGCCGAAGACGCCCCCTCTTGCGACCTCTGGATCCGGCTCGGCCGTTGGACCGACAGCGGAGGCGCGAGGCGCGAAGAACTGATCCTGGGCGAGGTGACCGCAGGAAGCGTCCGGGCCATCCTCGCGGCCTCCGGGGCCCAGGAGATCCAGGAGCGGGATCTCGCGCTCGAGTACCTGGAGCGGGAGCTTCCCTTGACCGCGGACCTGGCCGCCATCACGGACCGTCCCAAAAGCGCGGTTGCGCGGGCCCTCCTCGAGGCGGCGCTCCAGGCGGTGAAGGACGAGGCGCCCGGCGCGCTCCAGACCCCCCGGAAGCTCCTGGAGGACATGGGCCGGCGCGCCTACCTCTCGATTCTCCGCGACCAGAACATCTTCGGCGCGGACTCCCGCTTCGACCCCCTGGAGCTTCGCCTGGGCTGGCGCCGGATCTACCCGTACGGCGAGGCCGCGGCCCACATCACCGGTTACGTGGCCCCGCTCACGGCGGAGGAATACGCCCGCCTGCGCGGGGCCTGGAGGCCGGAAGGGATGGTCGAGGGCGCGGGCGAGATTCCCGGCTTCTTCGTGCCCACCGAGGTCGAGCGCGAGCGCATGCGCCTGTACGAGGTCACGAGCAAGGGGCAGACCCTCCGCGCGGCGGGGTTCCTCGCGTGCGATCTCGTCGGCCGCCTGGGCGCGGAGGAGGAGTACAACAACGAGCTCCGCGGCAGCCACGGGCTTCAGCTCCTGCGCCTGAGCCGCGCCTCGCCCAAGGCGCCCCGGCGCATGGAGGTCGCGGCCGTCGAGGCCGAGGGCGAGCCCGGCCGGGACATCGCGCTCACCCTGGACGCGGAACTGCAGAAGAAGGCGTACGAAATCCTCACCGAGGCGACCGAGCGCCTCCGCTCGGAAGAGAACCGGCCGTACAACGCCGCGTGCATCCTCATGCGGCCCAAGACCGGCGCGATCGAGGCGCTCGTGAGCCTCCCGACCTTTCATCCCTCGGAAGTCGGCCGCCGCTACACCGAGTACGTCCACCCGCGCAGCCGCAAGCCCTTCCTCAATCGCGTGATCAGCGAGATCTATCCGCCGGGTTCGACCTTCAAGCCGGTCGTGGCCCTCGCCGCCCTCAAAAACGGCGCCATCACCCCCGCAACGGAGTTCGACTGCCAGGGAGAAATCACCCAGGGAAATTACCGTTACATCTGTATGCGGCATTTCGCGCACGGGCCGATCAACGTGCACGACGCCCTGCGCCTCTCGTGCAACGTCTTTTTCTACAATACCGGCCGGGCGCTCGGGGCCAAGGCGCTCTACGATTTCGCCACGGACATAGGATTCGGCGCCTGCCGGGGGATCGACCTCCCGAACGAGAAGCCGGGGATCCTGCCCGAGGGCGCCAGGACCGGCCGGGGCTGGACGCTCGGCAACACCTTCCACATGGCCATGGCCAGGAGATCGCGGTTACGCCCCTGCAGATGGCCGTGGCCGTGGCCGCCATTGCCAACGGCGGCACGATCGTCCGCCCCCACCTGAGGCTCGACGAGCGGCTGGAGAGCCCCTTGCGGCAATTGAATCTCCCTTCCCGGGCGATCGAGACGGTGCGGAAGGGGATGTGGGCGGTGGTGAACGAACGGGGAACGGGGCAGCGCGCCGCCTTCAAGACGCTTGAGGTCTGCGGCAAGAGCGGCACGGCCGATTGGAGGAAGGGCGCAACCCCACACGCCTGGTTTGCGGCCTATGCCCCCATGGACGACCCGCAGATCGTGGCGGTCGTGCTCATCCCCGAGGGCGACCTCGGCGGCGCGACCTGCGCCCCGATCGTCAAGCGCCTCCTCGAGGCGTACTTCAACATCCACGAGGGAGAGGGCGCCGTCGGTTGAGCGACCGGCCGAGAGAGAAGGCGGATGCGTGCCCCGACCGCTCACCTAAGAAGAAGAAGGGAGTCGAGGTTTTCATGAAGCACTTGCGCGCGTTGTCCCAGGAGATCGACTGGCTCCTCGTCCTGACCGCGCTCCTCATCGTGGGCACGGGCCTTTTGTATCTCGCCAGCGCCTCGCCCGCGCGTTTCTCCACGCAGGCGCTCTGGGTTGCCCTGGGCCTCCTCGCCATGGTCGGCACGGTCGCGGCGGGCTATGCGCGGCTCATTCACTACGCTTCGGCGCTCTATGCCGCGGTCCTGGCGCTCCTTGTCCTCGTCTTTTTCCTCCCGGCCCAGCGGGGGATGCACGGCTGGATCAGCCTCCCCGGCTTTTCCATCCAGCCGTCGGAGCTCGCGAAGGTCGCGGCGCTCCTCATGCTCGCGCGCCACCTTCGCTTCAAGGACGACCAGTCCACGCTCCCCGGGCTCCTCTTCCCGATGCCCTTCGTGCTCGTCCCCATGGCGATCATCATACGCCAGCCGGACCTCGGCACGGCGGTCCTCCTCGCGCCCCTCCTCTTCCTCGTGCTCTTCGCCTCGGGCGCGCGCAAGACCCACCTCGCCGCGAGTCTCCTGGCCGGGGCGGCGGCCCTGGTGCCCATGTGGTATTTTCTCCTCGAGGAGTACCAGAAGCGGCGCTTCTATGCGCTCCTCTACCCCGAGCGGTACCAGGTGCGCGAGGCCTACCAGCTCATCATGGCCAAGATCGCCATCGGCAGCGGCGAGCTCTTCGGCGCCGGCTGGGGCGCGGGGCGCACCAACACCCTGGGGCTCCTGCCGGAGCGGCACACCGACTTCCTCTTCTGCGTGATTGCCGAGGAGGGCGGCTTTGCGCGCGCGGCGTTTCTCGTCCTCCTCTATGCGGTCCTGGTGATCCTCGGCCTCCACGCGGCGGCCGCGACGCGGGATCCGGCCGGCCGCCTCGTCGCCGTGGGGGCGAGCGCCATGCTCGGCGCGCAGGTGATCCTCAACCTGAGCGTCGCGATGGGCCTCCTCCCCACGACGGGCGTGCCCCTGCCCCTCGCGAGCTACGGCGGAAGCTCCATGGTCACGAGCTTTCTCCTCGTCGGCCTCATCCTCAGCGTCGGCGCTGAGCAGCCGCCCGTGCTCCACGGCGAAAGCTTCACGGGCAAGATGAAGCGATCCACCCGCCGTTTCCGGCCCGCCCTGTAGGGGGAGGGCCCGTTTCCAAGGCCGGTTCCGCGAAAACGCCGGGCGCCGGAAAATGCCCTTGCAATGCGCCGAAGGGCGGGGATACTGGGCATCATGTTCATCGACGAAGCGCACATCTCGGTCCAGGCCGGAAAAGGGGGGGACGGCGCGGTACACTTCCGCCGGGAGAAATACCTTCCCAAGGGAGGACCGGACGGCGGCCGCGGGGGCCACGGCGGCTCGGTCATCCTGCAGGCGGACGAGAACCTGGACAGCCTCCTTCCCCAGCGGCGCGCGCAACGCTACGCCGCGCAGGACGGCCGGCCGGGCAGGGAGAGGAACCGCACCGGCGCAAGCGGCGGGGACCTGCTCATCCTCTTGCCGGTCGGGACCGTGGTGCGGGAGCGGGCAAACGGCCGGGTCCTCGCCGACCTCACCGTGCACGGCCAGGTGGCCCTCGTCGCGCGCGGCGGCCGGGGCGGCCGGGGAAACCGGACCTACGCCACCCCCACCCACCAGGCCCCGCGCGAGTTCGAATACGGCGAGCCGGGCGAGGCGCTCGAGCTCGACCTCGAGATCAAGCTCATCGCCGACGTGGGCCTCGTGGGCCTGCCGAACGCGGGCAAGAGCACGATCCTCGCGCGCCTCTCCGAGGCGCATCCCCGCATCGCCGACTACCCGTTCACCACCCTCGATCCCCAGCTCGGGCTCGTGGAGGCCCGGGACGGCCGCACGCTCGTCCTCGCCGACATCCCCGGCCTCATCGAGGATGCGCACCGGGGCGCGGGCCTGGGGCACGAGTTCTTGCGCCACGTCGAGCGGACCCAGTGCCTGGCGCACGTCATCGACCTCGCGCCGGCCGACGGCTCGGACCCGGCGGAGAACGTCCGGGTCGTCGAGCGGGAGCTTGCGCGCTTCTCCGCGGATCTCGCCGCGCGCCCGGCCCTCCTCGTGGGGAACAAGATCGACCTCCCGGGCGCGGAGAAGGCCGCCCGGCGCCTGGCGAAAAGGCTCGACCGGCCCGTGGTGCGCGTAAGCGGCCTCACCGGCCGTGGGGAGAGCGCCCTTCGGAAGTCGCTCTTTGACCTCCTGAAGACCGGAGAAAATCGTTCGGCCGCTCCTCCGGAGCCCGACGCGCCGGCGGCGCCCCCTCCGCTGGGAGTGTCTTCCGCGTCCGAACCTTTCAGGAGCAACCCATGACGGCGCCCGCGCTCGAAGAGACGCAAGAACCGAAGAAAAAAACCGCCCGGCGCCGGTGGCTCTGGTACACCGGCGGCTGCCTTACCCTCCTGCTCGTGGCGCTTCTGGGGCTTTTGACGCTGGGCGTCGTATTCTTGAACCGCCTCTTCCCCGCCCAGCCGCTCGCGGAACAATCGGCCGCGGCATCGGAAGAAGAGAGGGCGGCCCTCCTCGCGAAGATCGCCCCGCTGCGCGAAGATTTTTCCCGGGGCGGTGAGATTGCCCTAACCCTTAGCGAGCGCGAGTGCAACGTGGCCGCCTCCTTCGCCCAGGAGCGCGAGCCCAGCCTTCGCGTGCTCGAGGTTCGGATCGACGGGGACCGGGTGGACCTCCGCTTCTCGGCGCAAAGCCCCCAGCTCGGCGGCCGGTTTTTCAACGTCATCTTCCGCGGCCGCCTGCGCTTCGAGAACGGCGCTTGGCAGAGCGAACCCGAGCTCCTCCGCCTGGGGGAGGAAGACCTCCTGCCCGGACCGGACGGCCAAGAGCGTTGGGGCGTGAAGCCCTTCCGGGAGAAGCTCGTGGCCATGCTCCGAATCGCCCAGGAGGAAATCCCGATCGAGCTTCTCTCTTTCCGCGCGGAAGACGGAAGCATGATCCTAAGCTGCCGCCAGGCCCGCAGGGCCCCCGCTAATCCCGCTGAAGACGATTGAGCCGTCCGGGACGGGATGCCCGACGGGAAGGCATCCGCCGGGCGCGGCCGCGCCTTCCCCCTCACGGTCGCCAGGGAATCCCCTCCAAGTCGAGCAGCCTTCGCTTCCTCTCCAACCCGCCGCCGTACCCCCCGAGTCGAAGGCCCGAGGCCAGCACCCGGTGGCAGGGAACGACGATCGGGATGGGATTCGCCTTGCACGCCGCGCCCACGGCGCGCGCGGCCCCCGGCCGGCCGATCCGCGAGGCGAGATCCCCATAGGTCACGCCCTCTCCCCAGGGAACGCCGAGGAGCGCGCGCCGGACGCGCCGCTGGAAAGGCGTGCCCGCGCTCCAGTCGATCGGCACGATAAAGCGAACCCGCTCCCCGCCGGCGTATTGCCGGAGATCCTCCTCCAGAAGCCTTGCCCAGGCGGACCGGGAAGAGGCGCGCGGGATTTCTGAAGCAGGGAGGGAGACAACGTCTCTTGCGGCTTTTCTCTCCCAAGCCAGTCGCACGAGGCCCCTGCGGCTGAAGATTGCGCAAAAGGCCCCGAGGGCGTTGGTAAAACAAATTTGGAAAGACACGGTTCTCCCCCCGGTCCGGCCGTCCTCCAAGAGAGCGGCGCCACGGCCTAACCCTCGAGGCCTCCTCGCTACGCGGGCAGTTCGATCATGGCCTTGAGTACGCCGTCCCCGTAGCTTGCCGCGAGCTCGAAGGCGCGTTTTGTCTCGGAGAGCGGAAAGCGGTGGGTCACGAGGAAATCCAGGTCGACCCGCCCCGAGGCCAAAAGGTCGATGGCGGCCTGGGTGCAGCCGTTCTGCCGGCGGACGTTCTGGAGCGCGATCTCCTGCCGACGGGCGGTCTCGGCGGAAAAGGAGAAGCGGTCGAACTCCGGGATGCCGACGATCATGAGCCGGCCGCCGGGCGCGAGGAGCGCGAGGGCCTGGTCGAGCGTCTCCTGCTTGCCGGCGCATTCGAAGACCGCGTCGAGCCCCTCCGGCTCCTTCCTTAGGATCGCTTGCACCACGTCTTCCCGGCCGGGGTTGCCGGCCCACGTCGCGCCCGCCCGACGGGCGGCGAGCACCCGAGTCTCGATCCGGTCGGTCGTGTACACGGCCGCCGCGCCCCGGGCCCGCGATGCGACGAGGACCGAGAGGCCGATGGGGCCGCTCCCAAGGATGGCGATCCGCGCGCCCTGCCCGGGGGCGGATGCGCGCACCGCGTAGAGGCCGATGGAGAAGGGCTCCACGAGCGCGCCCTGTTCCAGGCTCAATCCTTCCGGCAGGGGAAAACAACTCTCCTCGGGCAGGACAACACACTCGGAGAGGCACCCCTCCGACTGGCCGGGGCAGCCGAGGTACCGGAGCGCGCGGCAGGTGTGCGGACGCCCCTTCCGGCACTGGTCGCACGCATGGCAGGGCATGGCCGGATCGACGGCCACTCGGTCGCCCGGGTGAAGCCGCCGGACGCCCGGCCCCGCCGCGTCCACCACGCCCGCGCATTCATGCCCCACGACAAAGGGGAAGCGCACCACCTGCGTGCCGATGCGGCCGGTGGTATAGTAATGCACGTCGGAGCCGCAGACGCCGACCGCGGCCGGCCGGATGCGCACCTCGCCCGCGCCCGGCCGGGGCAAGGGCCGCTCTTCGAGCCGAATCTCCCGCAGGGCAATCAAGACGGCGGCCTTCATCCTTTGCTCCTCTCCCGCCGACGGGCGGCGGGCGCGGCTATTCCCATTCGAACATCGTCCCGCGGTTCAGGCGGCCGTCGGGGTCGAAGAGGCGCTTCAGCGCCCGCATCGCCTCGATCCCCTCCTCGCCGTACAGCACGGGCAGGAGGAAGCGTTTAAGCTTCCCGATCCCGTGCTCGGCGCTAACCGTGCCGCCGAGGGCGACCGCTTTTCTTGCAAATTGAAGATAAATCTCTCTGCCGGATTCGTATTCCGCCCGATCCCTCGGCAGGATGTTCACGTGCAGGTGGTTCTCCCCGATATGGCCGAAGACGACGTAGACGAGCCCGCTCGCTTCGAGGCGCTCCCGGTAGAAGCGGAGGATTTCGTCCAGATGTTCGTCCGGCACGGCCATGTCCGTGCCGAGCTTGGTGAGGCCCGGGGCGGCCTGCTTCAGGCGGGCGATACAAAGGTTCACGACCTCGGGCAGGAGGTGGCGGAAGGCTTTCAAGCGCTCGTGCTCGCGCGGCTCGGCGGCCATCCAGGCCGCGTCCGGGTCGGCGCCCAGGCGCTCCAGGGCCTCGGACAGGGCCAGGGCGGTCTTCTCGAGATGGGCCTCGGCCGGGGCGAATTCCGAGTAGACGGCCGTGTGGAGACCCGGCGCAAGATACGGCGCCTCGCCGGCCGGGCCGGTCTCCTCGCGATGCCGGCGCAAAAGATCGAGCGACCCATGGTCAAAATACTCCAGGGCCAGGGGCGCGCACGGCGGTTTCGCCCCGCGCTCGCCGCGCAGGAAGTGCACGAGCTCGATCGCGGCTCCCTCCGAGGGCAAAAACGCGATCATGCCCATAATCCTCCCGGGCGCGGGCGCGAGGCAAAGCTCGATCTCGGTCAGGACCGCCAGCGTGCCCTCGCCCCCGATGAAAAGGTCCGCGAGGTCCATGCCGTCGGCGCAGAAGTAGCCCGCGGCGTTCTTGATCGCGGGCATGGCATACCCGGGAAGCCGGCCGTGGACCGTCTCTCCCTTCTCGAGCGCGAGGCAAAATTCCCGCCCCGGCCCGATCCGGTTTTCGCCCCGCATTAGGCGAAAGGTCCGGCCGTCCGCGAGCGCCGCGCGGAAGGCTCGGACGTGGCTGCGCATGGCGCCGTAGCGGAAGGAGCGCGCGCCCGAGGCGTTGCAGGCGGCCATGCCCCCGAGCGAGGCGCCCGTCTCCGTGGTATCGCAGGGGAAGAAGTGCGGCCCGTCCCTGCGAAAGGCCGCGAGGGCCCGGCGGTCGGACAAGGGCCAGGCGTCGCTCTGGGGAAAGACCCCGGACATGAGCGCGGCCGAGAGGTCGGCGAGTAAAATCCCCGGCTCCACGCGCGCCAACCACCGTCCTTGAAACTGCCGGAGACCGAGGATGCGGTTCATCCTCCGCGTGTTGACGGCCACGCCGCCCTGGGGCACGGCCGCGCCGGTGATTCCCGTGAGCCCTCCGGAGAGCGTGACCGGGGTCTTTCGCGCGGCGCAGTCCCGAAGCACGGCCACCAGCTCTTCTTCCGAGGCGGGTTGGGCAAGCCCCTCGGCCCGGCCGAGGAGTTGCGACTCATCGTGCAAGAGGTCCTGCAAGGCATCGAGCGGGGGGCCGGTCAGGATCCGTTCCATGGAGCGCGTTCCCGTCAAATGGCGAAAGGAGAAGAGCCTTTTATACGCAAGGGGCAAGAATATCAGGAACGACTCCGCCGTGCATCCCTTTTCCCGTCCGTTTTTCCCCGCAGGTTGGGAAAGTTTGTCTTGACGGAACCGGACGGGCTATTTATTATCTTACACACATTGGCTTATCTTAAAAAAAACGCCCGGCGAGGCGCATGGTATGCTGAATGAGCCTGTACTCATCCTCAACCGTTCGTGGCTCCCGCTCCAGGTGGGCAATGTCCGGCGGTCGATCCTCCTCCTCTACAAGGGCGTGGCCGAGGTCGTCTGCCCCTACACCTTCCAGACCTTCGACTTCGAGCGGTGGAAACAACAGAGCCTCTTCAACGCCGACCGGAGCCTCGCAACCCCCTATTTCCGCCTGCGCCTGCCGGAAGTCATCGTCCTGACCGCCTTCAACACAACCATCCGGCGGCGGATCCGCTTCAACCGCCGGAACGTCATGACCCGGGACAACCACACCTGCCAGTACTGCGGCCGGAAGCTCACCGATCGGGAGATCACGCTCGAACACGTCCGCCCGGTGAGCCGCGGCGGCGACCACACCTGGGAAAACGTGGTCCTGGCCTGCCCCATGTGCAACAAGCGGAAGGGCGACCGGACGCCGGAGCAGGCGGGCATGCGGCTCTTGCGCATGCCCCGCCGGCCCCACGCGCTCTTCGCCACCGCTCCCCGCGTCCCGCGCATCCGCGTCGCGTGGCAGCCCTTCTTCAGCCACGCCCACAAGACCCGCGAGCTCATCCACGCCTGATCCGCGTCACGAGGCGGGCCCGTCCAGGCGCTCGTAGACGATGAGCCGCCGCCGGTGGTCCGTTCCGGGCAAAAGATACGCGTGGTCCTCCCGCAGGGCATAGGACGCGCCCCAGGCCTCCTTCGCCTCGAGAAGCTCGGGCTCCACGCTCGGGCCCTTCATGAAGATTGCCCGCCCGCCCTTCCGAAGACAGCCCTGCACGCGCGCGAGGGTTCCGGCGATGCGTTCGACCGCGCGCGTCACCACCCCACCGACGGGCTCGGCGTAATCCGGACGCACCTGGCGGCCGTAGAGGTACAAGAGCGGCAGGCGAAGGGAACGCCGGATCTCCTCCAGGAACGCCGCGCGGAGACGGCGCCCTTCCGCCAGGATGAGGGCGACCTCGGGGTGCAGGATCTTCAAGGGCACGCCGGGAAATCCGCCGCCCGAGCCCACGTCGAGGAGCGGGGAGGGAAGCGCGCACAGGCGCCCCACCATGGCAGAGTCCACGAAATGCTTGATCACCACCTCCTCGAAGCGATGGATGCGCGTGAGATTGATTTCTTGATTCCGCGCCTTGAGGCGGAGATAATACTGCCAGAAGAGATTCGCCTGCAGGTCCGTCAGCTCGAAGCCGCACACCCGGAAGAGGTCCCGCATCCGCCCGGGCGAGGCCTTTTCCGCGCGGGGCATCCTTTCTTTACGCTCTTGGGCCGGCGGTTTGGCTTTCGCCTCTTTCGTCGTCTTCACCTTGGGGGCGGAGAGGGCGACCTTGGGAAGAAGGGAAAACGCAGGGCCGGGGGCTTTGCGTGGAGCGCGGGCTTGAGACCGTTTCTGCGACCGTTTTTGGCCACGGCCGCGACCGGGGCCTGGAAGGCTGTTTTTCGAATATCGGGAGAAAGCCCTCCCCCGTCTCTTGAATGCCTTCTTCGGTCTTTTCGCCATCGGAAGGGACCCTTCAAGCCATGCCGCACCCCGGCCGCAACCTCACGCGAGCGCTTCCCGAGCTTGTGGTGCTCTACGAAGACAATCACCTCATCGCCGTGAATAAGCCCGCGGGAATGCTCATCCAAGGCGACAAGACGGGCGACGAGTCGCTCTTAGAGCGTACACGGGAATGGATCCGGGTCAAGTGCCGGAAACCCGGTCGGGTTTATTGCGGCCTCGTGCACCGGCTCGACCGGCCCGCGAGCGGGGTGGTCCTCTTTGCGAGGACAAGCAAAGCCGCGAGCCGCCTCTGCGAGGCCTTCAAGCGCCACGAAGCCGTGAAACTCTACCGCGCGGTCGTGCATGGAAGGCCGCCGGAGCGCGAGGGCCGCCTTTCGCACCTCCTCGTGCCGGGAAAGGAGGGGCGAAAGACGCGCGTCGCGCAAGGGGCCGTCAAGGCCCAGGAGGCGGTCCTGTTTTACCGAACGCTCGCTTCCACAAAGAGTTACGGCGAATTGGAGGTGTGCCTGGAGACGGGCCGCAAGCATCAGATCCGCGCGCAGCTTGCGCACATCGGCTGCCCGATCGTGGGCGACCTCAAGTACGGTTCCAACCAGCCCCTCTTCGACGGCCGGGCCATTGCGCTCCACGCCCTACGCCTCGAGGTGAAGCATCCCACGCGAGAGGAGACGGTGTCGATCGAGGCGCCGCTTCCCCTCTACTGGCCGCGTGTTTGATTGAAAAGCCCTTTCCACCACGGTCCAGGAAAGCTCAAGCCAGCCCTCTACGTTTTTTGACCGGCGAGAAAAAGATCCGCACCGCGCGCCGACTGATGCCGACCGGATTAGCCCTGTTCCCGGAACCAGTCCACGGTGAGCCGGAGGCCCATCTCGAAGTCGACCGAGGGCTCGTAGCCGATGCGCTTTTTGGCGAGGCTTATGTCGGCGAGGCTGTGCTTCACATCGCCCGGCGCGGGAGGGCCGTGCAGGGGATCGATTGAGGTGCCGAGGATCGCGTTCAACTGCGCCACGAGGTCGTTTAGGTCGATCCGCAGGCCGCAGGCGATGTTCAGCACCTCGCCCTTCAACGCGCCCCCGCATCGGGCGGCGAGAAGGTTCGCCCGCACCACGTTCTCGACGTAGGTGAAGTCGCGCGACTGGGTCCCGTCGCCGTAGATCGTCGGGCGCTCGCCCCGGAGCATGAGGGTGATGAACTTGGGGATGACCGCCGCGTACTGGCTCGTCGGGTCCTGTCGGGGCCCGAAGACGTTGAAGTAGCGCAGGCTCGCCGTGTCGAGGCCGTACGAGACGCTGAAGGCGCGCGCGTACTGTTCCTGGGCGAGCTTGGCCGCCGCGTAGGGGCTGAGCGGCCGCGCGGCCATGTCCTCGCGCTTGGGCAAGATCTCCGAATCGCCGTAGGCCGAGGAGCTTGCCGCCACGACCACGCGGCGCACCCCCGCCTCCCGGGCGGCGAGGAGAAGCTTTAGGGTCACTTCCACGCAGCTGTAATGGGTCGAAAGCGGGTCGTCCACCGAGCGCTGGACCGAGGGGATCGCGGCCTGGTGAAGGACAAAGTCCCCTCTCCGGAGGATTTTCTTAAGCACCCCGGGTTTGCCCGCATCGTCCTGGACGAAATCGATCCGGTCGAGGAGGCCCGAAAGATTCTCGAGCCGGCCCGTAACGAGGTTGTCCACGCCGACGACCTCGAAGCCCTCTTCCACGAGCCGTTGGACGAGGTGGGAGCCGATGAACCCGGCCGCGCCAGTCACGACGAAGCGTTTGCGCGCCCTCGCCATAGGGTCACCGTCCCTCGCGCAGGCGGGCGCCCAGGCTCTCGTGCAGAACGCCGTGATTCTCGATCTTGCGGATCGTGGCCTCCACGTCGTAGGGCACGCGTCGGAACCAGACCGACTGGCCGTCGAACTCCACGTAGCAGGAGCGGAAATCCCGGTCGCGCGGCTGACCGACGGAGCCCACGTTCACGATCGCCTTGAGCCCCGGCTGGAGGATGTAGCGCCCCTGGAGAAGCTCCGCGGTGAGGAAGAAGCTCCCGCCCTCCTCCACCACGCCCGGAAAGTGCGTATGCCCCACGAAGACGAGGTCGCAGGGCATGCAATCGAAGATGTCGTCGACCTTCAGGGGATCGAGCTCCGGGTCCGAGGGGAGGATGTATTCCATCACGGGGTGGCGGGGCGAGCCGTGCATCATGACGAAGCTGTCGTAGCCGTAGGTCGCGCCGAGGGTATGCAAAAACGCCCAGCGCCGGAGGACGTCCTCGTCCCGGTTGTCTGCCTTGGGCTCGAGGCGCTCGCGCACAAACTCCACCGCGTGCTGCGCCACGGGATTGAATCCATGCGCTCCGTGGAGGACGGCGTACTCGTGGTTGCCGCAGAGCGTGACGTCGCAGTGAGCCATCGCGAGGTCGATGCACCGCTCCGGATCGGGGCCGTAGCCGATGACGTCCCCGATGTTGAGGGTGAGGGGAATGCCCCGGTTTCGGATGTTCTCCAGAACCGCTTCGAAGGCCTCGGCGTTGCCGTGCACGTCGGAGAGTATGGCAACGGGCCAGGCTACCGATTCAGTCGCTGAAGTTGGTTGCTTCGACACCGGTGACCTCCGGGATCACCTCGCGCAGGCGCCTCTCCACCCCCATTTCCAAGGTCATGCGCGCGCCCGGGCACCCGGCGCAGGCGCCCCGCAACCGGACCTTGACGAGCCCCTCCTTCTCCACGCCCACGAGCTCGATGTCGCCGCCGTCGGCCTGAAGCATCGGCCGGATTTCATCGATGACCGCCTGCACCTTGGCCTTGTCGATCATGCCTTTGTCCTTTCCGGCGCGGAATTTTCCCGGTCGATCCCCCACCCTCCGGAGCGTTCCGGCGCCTATGCGTCCTTGAGAAGGGTCTTGACCATGTCCGTTTTTTCCCAGGTGAAATCGGGGTCTTCCCGGCCGAAGTGGCCGTTGGCCGCGGTCTTGCGATAGATTGGCCGCAGGAGATCCAGCCGGTCGATGATGGCCGCCGGCCTGAGATCGAAGTGCTTTTCCACCAGTCGAACGAGGCCCGAGTTATCCACCGTGCCCGTTCCGAAGCCCTGGACGTTGATGGAGAGGGGCCGCGCCACGCCGATGGCGTAGGAGACCTGGACGAGGCACTCCTCGCAGAGCTTGGCGGCCACGATGTTCTTGGCGATCCAGCGCGCGGCATAGGAGGCCGACCGGTCCACCTTGCTCGGATCCTTGCCGCTGAAAGCGCCACCGCCGTGGGCGCCCCGGCCGCCGTAGGTGTCGACGATGATCTTCCGGCCCGTCACGCCGCAGTCGCCGTGAGGACCGCCGATCACAAAGCGGCCCGTGGGATTGATGTGGAAGACCGTTTGGGAGTCAAGAAGGTCGGGAGGGATGACCTTTCGAATCACGTGCCGGATGATGTCGTTCTGAATCTGCGGCTGAGCCACGTCCTCGGCATGCTGGTTGCTGATTACCACGGTGTGCACCCGGACGGGCGTGCGGCCGTCGTATTCCACCACCACCTGGCTCTTGCCGTCGGGCCTGAGATACGGCAGGTCCCCGTTTTCCCGCACCTCCGCGAGCTTCTTCACGAGATCATGCGCGAATTGGATGGGCATGGGCATGAGGGCGGGCGTTTCGTTCACCGCGTAGCCGAACATGAGGACCTGGTCGCCGGCGCCCTGGTCCAGGCGATGAGCCGGATCGCGGTTGACGCCCTGGGCGATGTCCGGGCTCTGCTTGTCGATGGCGGTGACCACGGCGCAGGTCTTGTAGTCGAAGCCCATGGAGGAATCGGTGTAGCCGATGGACTTGATCACCCCGCGCGCGACCTCGGGGATATCGACGTAACACGCTGTCGTGATTTCACCTGCGACGATCACGAGGCCGGTGGTGACCAAGGTTTCACAAGCCACCCGGCCCGTCTTGTCCTGCTCGAGAATGTGGTCGAGAACGGCGTCTGAAATCTGGTCGGCGATTTTGTCCGGATGTCCCTTGGCAACGCTTTCCGAGGCAAAAAGGGTGTGCATTCCCATCGTCTCCTTTTAGGCGGTCTTTTTCACCTTGCCGCACAAGTCGAGCGAATCCGTCAGCAGCGATTGCAGGGAAAAAAGTATACCGATTCGGGCGCGCTTCATGCAAGGGAAAAATAAGAAGCAGGCCCGTAGCACCGCCTCTCTTCTCCTTCTCCCTACCCCCCCTCTCTCCCGGGCGCTGCAATGAACGACTTCCCGATCTTCCGGCCTTGCGTTTCCCGAGTGGCCGGTCCTGCGCCTTTTTGCACGGGGTCCGATCGGACCTGCGCGCTTGCGCCGCCCTTTTTTATTGACTTGACCGTGCCGGAAAACGATAACAGAAAGCGAGATACGGATCTTCCGCATTTCCAACGGAGTTTCCTTGTGCCCCCCTGGAGAAGGCCCGGATGGCCTCCTTTGACCGCATGCGAAGCCGGGACCGGCCTTTTGATTTCCTGGAAGGGGTCGACCCCCGCCAGTTGAGCGCGGCGCTCTCCCGCGAGAACCTGCGCACCGTGGCCGTGGTGCTGGCGCACATCGACCGCATGCTCGCGGCCAAGGTGTTGGCGGACTTCAAGCCCGTGCTGCGCCGGGAGGTGATCCAGCTCATGCGGAGCACCCAGACGATCCCGGTCGCCACGCTCAGGACCGTGGCCGAGTCCCTTCGCGAGCGCCTCGCGCCGGCGAAAGCGGCGCCCAAGGGCCCGCGGGGGGTGGTCCAGTTCGGCGGACCGGAGGTCGCCGCCGCCATCCTCCGCTACGCCTCCCCGGAGGTCCGGCGCAACTTCGCCCGAGCCGAGCCCAAGCTCTTCCGCGCGCTCAGCCGCTTCATGTTCACCTTCGACGACTTTTCCCGCGCGGCGGACCACGCGCTTCAGATCGTCTTCGCCGAGGTCGAGGTCCGCACGCTCGCCCTCGCGCTCAAGGTGGCCGCGCCGGAGCTCCGCCGGCGAATTCTGGAGAACATGAGCCATCGCCGCGCCGCCTTGATCGAAGAGGAGCTCGAGCGCCTCGGCCGCGTGAGCCTCAAGGAGATCGAATCCGCTCAAAAGTCCATCGTGGACCTCGCCATCGACATGCAGGCCAAGGGGCGGATTCTCCTCGATCGGAACGGCGAACTGGCATAGACCGTCGGGATCGGATGCGCCCCACGGCGCCCGGGCGATGGAGGGGCGAAGCGTTGGTTGCGTGCCATGCCGGGAAACGGCCGTCTTGCCCCCCGCCCGGTCCTTGCCATCTCCGGCCGGGATCCCCCGGGGCGGCAGCGAGGCGGCTCGCCGTCTCCCTCCTCTTATGCCTCGCCCTCGGCGCCTGGGGTTGCGGCGGGGACCGGATGGCGCGCAAAAGAGCCGAACTTGAGAAGCGCATGAACGCGCCGGGCATGGGCCTGCGGGACATCGGCTATTTCGCCAACGAACTGGGGGAGGAATACGAGCGCGCGGACCGCCCGGAAGAGGCGCTCCGCCACTACAGGCAGGCGGTCTGGGCGTTCGAGTATCACCAGCGGCTCACCGGCGCGG
>JAZDLH010000199.1:0-11942 GCA_043802275.1 Planctomycetota bacterium | reverse complement strand
ACCGGCTGCGCGAGGCGGGGATTCCGACCTACGACCTCGGGGGTTGGAAACCGCGCCATTTTTTCCGGGCGTATCGCTCCCTTCGGCGCCTGATCCGCGACGAAAAGCCCGATCTCATCCATACCCATCTCTTCCACGCGACCGTGATCGGCCGGCTGGCTTCCCTCCGGAGCCGGATTCCCACCGTGGCCACCGTGCACATCGCCGAGCGGCGCAAGCGGCCGTGGCATTTCCGGCTCGATCGCTGGACGCGCTTCCGGTGCCGGGCATGGACCGCCGTCTCTGCGGCCGTGGCCGATTTCCACGCCCGGAAGGCGAAGATTCCGCGGGAGCGCTTCGAGGTGATTCATAACGGGATCGACCTCGGCCGCTTCGCGCCCCCCGCCGACCGGCGCGAGGCCAAGAAGCGCCTGGGGCTCGAGGCGGAAGGGCTAACCGTCGGGGCCTTCGGCCGGTTCGATCCGCAAAAGGGGCTGGACCTCTTTCTGGAGGCCGTCTCCCGGCTCGCTCCCAGGCATCCCGAGACCCGGTTCGTGCTGGCCGGATACGGACCCGAGGAGGCGCAATATCGCGCGCGCATCGGCCGGGACGACTTGAAGGGCCGGGTCCTCCTCCTCGGCCGCCAGGACCGCCCGGAGGCGCTCTACCAGGCGCTCGACATCTTCGCCTTTCCCTCGCGCTACGAAGGCTTCGGCCTGGTGCTCGTGGAGGCCATGGCCTGCGGCGCGGCCGTGGTGGCCGCGAAGGTCGACTCCGTGCCCGAGATTCTGGCCGAAGACGCCCGGGCCGGGATCCTGGTCGAGCCGGAAAATCCCGACGCCCTGGCCCGCGCGCTCGAGCGGCTCATCCGCTCCGAGGCCGAGCGACAAGCCCTTTCCGTCCGAGCCAGGAAACGCGCGGAGGATTTTTCCCTAACGTCCATGGTCGCCAAGTACGAAGCCCTCTATGCGCGGATCCTCCCCGCCGACGAGGAGAGCGCTCCATGAGCACGGCCTTTCCCCAGCGCCCACGGCAGCCCCTCTCGGGCCCGTGGCGCCGGGCGCCCGATCCCCGGGACCGAGGGGCCGAGGAGGGGTGGTGGAAGGGCCTTCCGGATTCCGCCGAGCGGATGGTCGGGTCCCCCGTTTTGGGCGGCAGCGAAAACGGCGCCTGTTGGCTCGAAACCGAGTTTTCAGCAAACGAAGTCATCCAGGCCTGCGAGGCCGTAAGGCTTCTCCTCCGCGAGGAGAGCGGTGTCTTGGCGGAATTCCCCTGCCGGGCGTGGTTGAACGGCAATCTCCTGGAGGGAGAGCCGCTTGGGGCGGATGGCATCTCTTTTCCCCTCGGGCCAGGGACGGGCCTTGCTCCTTCGAGCGGACGGCTGCAGCGACTGGTGCTTTGCCTGAAGGCATCGGATTCCCCGGAGAGATTGCCCGGCGCCTTGGCCGTTTGTCTCGAAGGGCGGGGGCGGTTTGCGCTGGAGGAGGTCCTGCTCGATCCCGATCCGGGCCGGGCGGGCTTGGACATGGAGTGCTCCTTTGCGCCGGGCGGCACGAGCGGCCCGGTCCGCCTCTCCTATGCGATCGCCTCGGCAGGCGATCCGCAAAAAGACATTCTGCAAGGAAGCCTTTGGGCCGACGGCGCGTTTTTCCTGCCGTGTCCGAACGCCATCCCCTGGACGCCCGGAAGCCCGGCGCTCTATACGCTCCGTCTTACCGTGGAAAACCGCCGCGGCGAGCGGGACGGCGCCGTGGTCCGATTCGGCATGCGAAGCGTGGATTTCGATCCTGCGCATCTTCTCTGGAACGGGGAGGCCTGTTTCTTCCGGGCGGTTGTGCTGCGCGACTTTTGGCGCGCAGGCGAGATCCGCCCGTTTCTTGTCGGGCTTAAGGAATCGGGGTTTAACGCGCTCTGGCTCGAGGGAGGGTGTCCCCCTCCCGGGTGGGCCAAGGCCGCGGACGAAGTCGGTGTTCTCCTCATGCTGGAGCCCTTCCCGGCCCGGAGAGGCCCAGCAAAAAAGGGCGCGACCGCAGGGGCGGGGGGCGGAACCTTTCGGGAGGCGGAGGAGCGGTGCCTGGCATCCGGCCGGCTCCAGAGAAGCCTTGCGAACCATCCTTCCATTGCGCTCTGGTCCCTGGGCCTCAAAGACGAATGGAATGTTGCGGCGGGGTCCCTGGCGCGCGCCGTGCGGAGGAACGATCCTTCCCGGCCGATCGTTTCGGGCCTTTCCTCTCCCACGGTCTGCCGAATCTTTCCGAAGGCGGGACCCGTTCAATTCGGAAGGGGATGGCGCTTCGCCTTGCCCCGGCCGATCGATTCGGCTCTTGCGCGGGAGCTTTTGACGGCTTCGCCCGGGCAGGAGGTCGCCTGGGCGGTTGTGGGACAGCCGCGAACGGATATTTCCGTCCCGGACGCCGACGCCCGGTTCGAGCGATGGCGGGCGGGGTTTGAGGCGCTCAGGCTTGCGCGCGCCTTTGAGCGGTTCGAACGCCTGCTCGCCCTCGGCCGCCGGGCGGAGGAAGCGGAGCGCCATTACGCCCTAACGCTTATGGAGCGCTGCCCGCGCCTGGCGGGTTTTGTGGCGGAGGAAATGGGCGAGGGGCCGCCGGAAGAGGCAGAGGTCCGCTTGAGGCTCCCTCGGATCACGAGGAAGCCCGTCTTTCTTGCGCCCAGGCGCGTGCTGCCCGAAGGGGAAGACGCCGAGTACGCCCTCGCCGTCGCAGGCCGGGGGAAAAAGGAAAGGGAGCGCGTCTTTCTTGCCCTTGTCGCCGAGAGGGGGGCCGCCGTCCTCTGGCGCGGCTCCATGACCGTGGAGCCGGGCCGTACCGCCGCCAGGGCAGTGACCATCCCGGGACGGGTGTTGCTACCGGGCCGTTACGTGCTCTCGGCATCGCTGGAGAAGAGGGGCGGCACGGCGGAAGAGCGCCTTTCCATCACCGTATTGGGCGGGAAGGAGAGTTGCTTCCGGGATGCCGCGCTCCTCGTCGAGGATCCCATGCTCGCCCAGGGCCTCGGTTTTCCAAAAGCCGGGAAACGGGCGATCGCGCCCCTGGTCCTCACGCTCGGCAATTCCCTGCTCGAGCATGCGCCCCGGGCGCTGGCGTCCGTGTTGGCCCGCGTCGAAGCGGGTGGGACGGCGATTTTTCTCGGCACCCCGGGGGACGCCGCCGCGGTGCTCCGCAAGGTGGGCGTGATCGAGCGCGCCTTCGTTGTGACAGCCTTATCCGCGGTGCAGAGCGTCCCTATCCACTTCAGCTGTCCGGGGGAGCTCTTTGACGGACTCCCCTCGGACCGCTTCCTCGACGCGGAATGGTCCGAGCTCTTGCCGGACTGCGCGCTGGAAGCCGACTTCGGCCGCGTGCACGCCGGGGTTTTTTCCGCGGAGGGGGGGACGCCCTGGGGCGCCACGGTTCTCGAGGTTCCGGCGGGGAAGGGGTATCTCGTCTTTACCACGCACCGCTGGCTTTCGGCCCTGGGGAGAGATGCCTTGGCCGAGGCGTTCCTGGCGCGCCTGGTGCAGACCTTTGCCCCCGCCTCTCCCGCGGCGGCTCCCTCCCGCAAGCGGCTCGAAGAAATCCGGCACGTCTTGGAGGAAATGCGCTCCCAGGCTCGGGAATGGGAGGCGATCGGTCCCTTTCTCTTTGAGGTCCCAACCGCGATGGATCAGGGGGCGCAGGGGGCCACCTCGAAAGCGGGAGGAGCCGAGGTCCTCCCGCCCGCGCTGGAAGCTGTTTTCCCCCCGGAATCGGACGCCTCCCAGCGCGCGCGGCTCGTGGGCCGCGCGGGGCGCGTATTGCATTGGCGGCGATTCTATACCCATGACCTGGACCCAAGCCATGGGGACACGATCGTCTTCTCCCCGCTTCCCTGGCCCATGCCGGATGCGGCCTATTACGCGGCCACCGAGGTGAAGGCCGATGGCGCAAAGAACGTCCCAGTGAAGTTCGCCTCGCCGCATCCCTTCCGCATCTTTGTGAACCGTGCGCTCGCCGAGGAAGGCCCCGGCGGGCACGACGGGACGCTGTTTTTGCCTCTCCGGGCCGGAGACAACCGGATTCTCGTCAAGACCCTCGGCGCGCTTGCCGATCCCTCCGCGCCCCCTGCCTGGGGCTTTCGCATGCGATTCTCCGGGTGAGCGTCTCGTCCCTTCCACGGAAAATCCCGCGCAAGCCCCGCCTCTTGGGGCGGTGTCTTACGGATTCCGTTCGAAGTGCACTGGAAAAGGCCGGAAGGGGGGCGCGTTAGAAGGCGTTCTCGCCGATGAGCGGCACGAAGATCACGGGGAGGGATTCCTCCTGCCGGCAGGTCTCGCCTTCCCGGATGCAGAGGACGAGCCTCTGGTGGCTTCGGCCGACGGGGATGACGAGGCGTCCCCCCCGGGTCGAGAGCTCGTCCTTCAGCGCTTCCGGCACCGCGGGGGCCGCGGCCGTGACGATGATGCGGTCGAACGGCGCCTCTTCCGGCAGGCCGAGCGAGCCGTCGCCGATGTGAAAGACCACGCGGTCCCCGTAGCCCGTCTCCTCGATCGCGGCGGCCGCGCGCGCGGTGAGGGCCTCGTGCCGCTCGACGGTGTGGACCGTGGCCCCGAGATGGGCGAGGATCGCGGCCTGGTAGCCGCTCCCGGTGCCGACCTCGAGCACGCGCATGCCTTCCTCGACCGCCAGAAGCTCGGTCATGTAGGCCACCACGTAGGGCTGGGAGATGGTCTGGCCCTTTTCAATGGGCACGGGATGGTCCTCGTACGCTTCGTCCCAGTGGCCGGGATCCACGAAGCGGTGGCGGGGAATCGCGCGGAAGGCATCGAGGAGGCGCGGATCGGCGATGCCGCGCGCCTTGAGCTGGGTCCGCACCATCCGCTCGCAAAGGCCGTCGAAATCGAATTCCTCTTCGAAACCGGGCATGTAGGGGTCCTTCTTCTTAAGCGCGGCGCTCCGGGGACGGGGGGAATCCGACCCCCTGGGGCGTCCCTTCCCGCCATTTGCGCAAGACCATGCGGAAGAAGCGGACGGTGTCGCGTAGGGGCCGGATATGGCTCGCCTCTTCGCCGTAGACCGTGCTCACCCGGGCGGACGCGATCCGGAAACCCATGCGGCCGCCGTTGATGAGTATCTCGCTTTCGAAGTCGAAGCCGACGGTGCGGAGGGTCGGGCCCACCGCCCGCCAAAAGGCGCTTGTCATGAGGCGAAATCCGCATTGCGTGTCCGGGACGGGCGTTCCGGCGAGCTTCGAGACGAGCCGCGACATGAACCGGTTCGTCTGCCGGCGGACCCAGGGCATGGTCTCGAGCGCGGTCATCCGGTTCCCCACCACGAGGTCGGCGCCCGAGCGGAGCGCCTCGAGAAGATGCGGAATCTCCTCTGGGAGATGCTGGCCGTCCCCGTCGAGTGCAAGGAGCGCGTCATATCCCTGCGCGAGGCCCCAGTCGAGCCCGTCGCGCAGGCTCCGGCCCTTGCCCCGGTTTCGGGCGTGCGCGAGGATCGCCGCTCCCGCAGCCCTCGAGACCCCGGCCGTCCCGTCCGTGGAGGCGTCGTCCACCACGAGGACCGCGTGGACGTGGCGCGCGGCGCCGCGGATCACCGGCTCGATGCGGGACGCCTCGTTGTAGGCCGGGATCACGGCCGCGATCTTCAGGGGGTCCACTCTTCCTCCCAGACGCGGTAGAAGACCGTCCATTCCTCCGGGTGCCAGCGGATGGCCTCCTCGATCACGCGCGCGTGGGCCTGGGTCATGGCCAGGACCTTCTCGCGCTTGGTCCCGGTCGCGGGCACGGGGATGGGCGGTTCAAAGGAGACGGTGAAGCTGTCGTTCGTGCGGCGGAGGACGAACCCCGGCACGATCGGCGCCTGGGTGGCGATGGCGAAGCGCGCCGGCCCCTGGGGAAAGCGGCACGGGCGGCCGAAGAACTCCACCGTCACCCCGTGCTCGGAGGGGTCGCGGTCGCCCAGGATGCAGACGATCTCGTTCCGCTGGAGGGCCCGCATGACCGCGCGCCCGGCCTGCCGGGTGGGGATGATGCCGAGGTCCACGCTCGAGCGCTCGCGCAGGAAGAGCTCCTCCAACCGGCGGGTCTCGTGGAGCTCGACCACCACGTTGACGGGATAATGCCCCACGCGGTGAAGCGCGGCCGCGCCGAGCTCCCAGTTGGAAAGGTGCGCGGAGAGGACGATGCAGCCCCGCCCCCGGGCGAGCGCCGCGTCGATGTGCTCCTTCCCCCGGATGGCGGTGTGCTTCTCGAAGAAGTCGGCGTCGAAGTGCCGGAAGCGGAAAAACTCGGAGAGGTACCGGCCGAAGTTGCGGAAGACCCAGCGCGCCTCGTATTCGATCCGGCACTCCGCCGCGTCCGGGAGGATCGTGCGGAGATTGGCCTTGACGGCGTTGCGCCCCCGCGCGTCCAGTGCCCAGTTGAGGTCGGCGAGGCGGATGGCCACCCAGTAGAGGAAGCGCGTCGGCAGCGTCAGGCAGAGGAGAAGGATTGCCTTGTAGCCGAGGTACTTGAGGAAGTGCTTCCACATGGCAGGACTCCCCGGGGGAAGGAGGTTACCCCGCCTGGGTGGTGCCGTCCGAGGAGGGGTCGCCCTTCGTGTCGTCGGGTCGGGGGATGATCTTCGTGGCGATGGTGATGGCCCCCCCCCCGCGCGTGCCCGTCTGGAAATTCATCTCCGGATAGATCTCGGCCAGGTACCGCGCCAGGGCCTGCACCGTGGGGCCGTACCGGTCGTGGTACATGTGGTACTCGAGGTCGTAGCCCATCTCGCCGGCGGACTGGTACCGCCGGCCGAGGTCCCGCTCGAGGGCCTTCATCACAATGGCCGCGAGGTCCTCGGGCACCTCCCGCCGGTGTTCTTGCGGGTGGGGGATGGGCAGGGTCTTGATTCGGTCGAGCGTCTCGTAGACGTCCTCGACCTCGAAGATGTTCACCCCGGTCAGGAGCTCGTACAGGACGATGCCGAGGCTGAAGAGGTCGCTGCGGGCGTCGGTGACCTCGTAGTTGGCCTGTTCGGGGCTCATGAACTCGACCTTGCCCATGAGGACCTCGCCCTCCTGCTGCTGCATGTACTGGGCGGCCTTGGCCACGCCGAAGTCGGTCAGGCGCACCGTCCCCTCGGTGCTGATGAGGATGTTCTTGGGCGAGACGTCGCGGTGGACGATGCCGAGGTGGCGGCCGTGCTCGTCGCACTTGGCGTGAGCGTACTCGAGGCCGCGGCAGACGCGCGCGGCGATGAACGCGGCGAGCTCCACCGGCACGGGCCGCTTGAGCTTCAGGTGGCGCTCGCGGAGCTCCTCGAGGTTGATGCCTTCAACGTACTCCATCGCGATGTAGTAGCCGCCGTTCTCCATCCGCCCGAGCTGGTAGATCTGGACGATGTTCTCCTGGACGAGGTTCGCCACGAGCCTTGCCTCCCCGATGAACATCTCCACGAACTCGCGGTTGCGGGAGTAGTGGGGCAAAATCGTCTTGATGGCCATGGTCTTCACGAAGCCCTCGGTCCCCTCCTGTCGCGCCTCGTAGACGGCGCCCATGCCGCCCTGCGCGATTCGGCGGGCGAGGCGGTAGGTGCGGTGGTCGTGGATGAGGAGGAAGGGCTCGTCCAGGTCCTTCTCTTCGGACTTCCCGCCTTTGCCGGCGTTTCGGCTGCTCATGGTTTTGCTTCCTTGTTTTCGGGTCATCGTCCCTCCCGGAGGCGCAAGCCGCATCGGGCGTCGATCTCGGGGATGGCCAGGACCTTGCGCACCGTCGCCTCGATGTCGTACGGGACCCGGCGGAAGGCCACCCCGTCCTCGGTCACGGTCGCGTAGCAGGCGCGCGGATCGCGGTCGCGCGGCTGGCCCACGGAGGAGACGTTCACAATGAGCTTCTCGCCGGGGCGGAAGTCGTAGGCCATGCCCAGCTCGCTCGGATAGAGGAAACGCGGCTCGGCGGTGAGGATTCCCGGGCGGTGGGTGTGGCCGATGAAGACGTTGCGCGCGACGAGGCGCATCACGCCGGCGATCTTTTTCGGGTCGTAGAGCGCATCGTCGGGCAGGAGGTACTCGAAGAGGTTGTCCCGCGGCGACGCGTGCACGAGGAGGTCCTCGCCAAGCTCCCAGCGCTCGGGGAGCGCCCGGAACCACGCCCAGCGCTCCGCGCGGACGGGGTCGGCCGCCGGGCCGGGAGAGAGGCGCTCCGTGGTGTACTCGATCGAGACCGCGGCGATCGGGTTGAATCCCAGGGTGGAGTGGAGCATCGCGAAGTCGTGGTTGCCCATCAGGGTCACCTCGCAGCGCCGGCGCACGAGGTCCGCGCAGGCCTCGGGTTCCGGACCGTAGCCCACGATGTCGCCGAGGCAGTAGACGGACTCGATGTCGCCTTGCCGGTCGATGTCCTCGAAAACGGCGGTCAAGGCGTCGAAGTTGCCGTGGATATCCGAGATGAGGGCGATCTTCATCCGCGCCGGTCCTCGTCGTCCTCTCCGGTCGCCCTGCAAACCCTATTGCGCGGTCGCCCCATCCTTGTGCTGCCTTTCGTTGTTCGTTCCCTTGGAAGAAGGGCGAGACGCCCCCCTTGAGGATCAAAATAGCAGGTAGGGAGAAAGAGGTCAAGCGAAAAGGCACCCCCCCGGCGCGGCGCGAGGGGCCCGGCGGGGCGGGAGAGCCGTCACCCCTTGAAGAGGCGCGTCTCCAGCATGAAGGAGCGCTCGGTCCAGTTGCGCGCCGGATCGGGGTCGTCCTCGATGGCCTTGCCCGCGGCGAAGACCTTGGCGTCCAGGTTGTCGAGGTGGTGGAGCGCGATCGCCTCGGGCGTGGCGGGGAGGACGGGCGAGCCGTATTCGTAGCGGCCGTGGTGGGAGAGGATGAGGTGGAGGAGGAGGTTGCGCTTCTCGCGGGGGAACTCCGGCAGGACCGTCAGGCGCGCCTCGACCGCGAGGGCCCCCTGGGAGAGGTGGCCCAGGAGCGACCCCTCGTCCGTGTACTCGATGGCGGCGCCCAGGCGCAGCTCCTCGATCTTGCCGATGTCGTGAAAGAACGCGCCCGCGAGGAGGAGCTCCCGCCTAAGCACCGGGTTCAGGGACGCGCAACGGTCGGCGAGGCGCATGACCGCGAGCGTGTGCTCGAGGAGCCCGCCGACGTAGGCGTGGTGAAAGGCGCGCGCCGCCGGCGCCCGCTGGAAGCGGTCGAGCCATTCCCGGTCGTCGAGGAAGAGGTGGATGAGCCCCTTGTAGTCCTCGTCGGCCAGCTCCTCGACCAGGCGGACGAGCTCTTCGAGGAGCGCGGCGCGATCGTGGGGGGATTCCGCCAAAAGCGCGGCGAGGTCGAACTCGTGCGGCTCGGCGGGCCGGACGCGGTTCAGGTTGAGCTGCAGGGCGTTCTGGTAGGTCTCGGCGGTTCCCCGGACCATCACCACCTCCGCGCCCGCGAGGGAGGGGTAGGCGTCCTCGCTCGCGTCCCAGAGATTGGCCACGAGGCTTCCGGTCGCGTCGGAGAGAACGAGGCGGATGTAGCGGCTGCCCTTGCGCGTCTCCCGCAGGGCCATGTCCTTGACGGCAAAGGCGCCTTCCACCGTCATGCCGGCCGTGATTTCGTTGATCCGGGTCATGCGATTCCCCGTGGGTCGGGAGAAAAGAAAAGCCGGGCTCGCTTGCCTTCCGCGCGGGTCAGGCCCGGTCCAGAATGTCCCGCCGGAGCTCCTCGGGCGAGACGGTCGCGGTTCCCACCTTGCCCACCACGATGCCCGCGGCGTGGTTGGCGAGCTCCGCGGCCGCGCGCAGGTCCAATCCCGCGGCGAGGGCGAGGCCCACCACCGCCGCCACCGTGTCGCCCGCGCCGGTCACGTCGTAGACCTGCCGCGCCCGGGCGGGGATGTGCTCCAAAAGCCCGGCCCGGGTGCGGAGAAAGATCCCCCCGGCCCCGCAGGTGACGAGCACGTTTTCCGTGTACTCCCGGGCGATCCGCTCCGCGGCCCGGATGGGCGGGCTCTCCCTCGGATCGGTCTCGGCGATGGCCGCCGCCTCCTTCTGGTTGGGGGTCATGAGGTGGAAGCCCTTGTAGAGCGCGCGGTGGCCGGGCTTTGGATCGACCACCACGCGCCGGCCGCCCTTCCGGAGCGCTTCGGCCACCGCCGGCGTGACCACGCCCTTGGCGTAGTCGCTCACCACCACGATCTCGCACTCGGCGAGCGCGGCGCTGAGGATTTCCAGCAGGCGCTCCTCCGCCGCCTGCGTCGCGGGCGAGGCCTCCTCCCAATCCGTGCGCAAAAGCTGCTGGTTGCGCGCGATGCAGCGCATCTTGGCCGTGGTGGGGCGCGCGTCGGAGACGAAGCGGGCGTCCACGCCTTCGTCCGCGCAATGCTCCGCGAGGCGCGCGCCGCGCGCGTCGCGTCCCACGAGCCCGAGGAGGACCGTCCTCCCGCCCAGCGCGGCGACGTTCCTCGCCACGTTCGCGGCCCCGCCGGGCACCTCGCTCTCCTTCTCCACCTGGAGGACCGGCACCGGCGCCTCGGGGCTGATGCGCTCGACCGAGCCCCAGACGTAATGGTCGAGCATGACGTCGCCCACCACGAGCACCCGTCGTCCGGCGAGCTCCGGAACGTGCCCGGCAAGCGCCTGGCGGGCGGCGGAGTCGTTCATGAAGGATTCCTCGAAAGCGAAGGAGTCGTTTGGCCCGTCAGGACTCGCCCCCGGATCGGGCCCCATCTCCGTTCGGCGGACGCCAGTATACAAAAAGCCACGAAAGTTGGCAATGCCTTTCATAACGCTATTTTAAACGAGTTGGCTCTGTTGAAATCTTTTTTTAACCTTCCCTCAACTTTAACCGTAAGGGAGGCCGATAGATGGGTACGGGACCTCCAGCACGGGAGACGCGCCCGACTGTGCGGAGGCAAGGACTTCTCCCGGTTTTGAAACGACTTTTTAAAGAAGCTGCCCACAACGACCTCCGCCTTGCGGCCAGCGTGTTATCCAGCGGGCCTGCCTCCCGAAGCCTCGAAGCAGGCAGGTTTCTCTCTTCTCTATACATGCCCGGCCGGAGTTCGAGATGACGGATGGGATTGCGAAGGCGACGCGGTTGTTAACCCGTGAATCATGCCTCACTGGAAAGCAGTGAGTTCAAATGGTCAATCAGGTCGGTGTATTCTTTTTTATAAGAGGCAACCGTTATATCGGCAAGTTTGGGACGCAAAATGAGACCTCGATCTTCCAGTAGTATCCTCTTTCCCTCTCGCTTGCACCACATCATTCGCACAACTTGCCGAATCATTTCCCTGGCAGCATCTTGATTCTTAGGGTCGTTGATACAGTACCGAAAACTCCCAAGGACGATGTCCATCGCCGAAGCGGCATGTGATGCGCCGAGGCAAGTCGAAGCGAAGAGCTTGATGCGGTTCAAGGCAAGAGACGTTCCCGTATACAGTGTCAGGCCCTTGGAGAATTTGTCTGACAAGTAACGGAACTCCCCGCGTCTCGGGAGGTTGTCTACAACACAAATCCCGTCATCATTGGTTTCTTTCAAATACTCGTTGTAGCGACCGATAACGTAATCTGCTGCCCATTGGACCTGCTTACCTTCATCTTGGTTCGTAATTATTGCGTGAAGGATAACCTGAGCGATAAACTTGCAGCCCAATTCATTGCATAACGCTATTACTTGCTTTTTCGCCTCAGTACAGGCTTCAAAAGAAACATGGTCAAGCGGCCTAGCGCGTGTATCGAATTTAAATTCGTCTGTGGGTTGATAACCAGCGGTTTGCCTTATCTTGGAGATCCTGGCGTCCAGATCGCTCAGTCGTTCAATCGGGAAAAGTAGACCCCCGTAGATGAAAAACTTCGTGGATGTGCTGGGTCTCCGATTCGTTTCGTCGGTTAGAATGATATGCACGGTCTAACCTTCCAAGATGGCCTTCATGTTAAACAAAAGACCGCTATTTCTCCTGTGTGATATTGTAGTATTTCTCCAGTTCTGAGGCTAATAATGGGAGAAACCCCGAAAAG